>JAPLUI010000074.1 GCA_026397725.1 Verrucomicrobiota bacterium
GTGCCAAACGACAACGTCCCGCCCGTGAAGTTGAATTGCCGCGTGCCGAGGGGGTCGAATTGCACGGTCCCGGCAACCGCCAGCGTGCCATCGCTGAGGTTGTAGACATAGCTCCGGCCGATGGCGCTAGCGTTATTATCGGTCGTGCCGATGGTCAGATTCCCGCCGACGCTGACGCTGCTGCCGGAGCCGCTTTGGGTGAACGTGCAGTTGCCGGCGCGGCCGGAGGACTGACCTTGGTTATAACCGATTCGAAAGTTGCCGGTGATCGCCACCGCGCCCGGCCCGGTGAGGTTCCAGGTTAGCGCGCTATTCCCTTGGCTGTAATAATTACCAATCTTACCAGACGCGGCATTGATAGTCCCGCCGGTCTGATTGAGCGTGCCGCCGGCGCTTTCGCCGACGTTGAAATCCCCGGTGCTGGTGAGAGTGCCGCCGCTCATGTTCAAAATGCTGTTCTTGGTAGAGCCCGTACTATGTCCCCAATACACGCCGAGGACCGTGTAATTGTCGCTTGAGCCGTAGGCCACCGTACAGTTGCGTTGTCCAAGAACATTGTCGCTGGCCCCGGGCACGACGCCGCCGTTCCAAGTGCTGCCGGCGCTCCAATTGCCGGTGACTTCGAGAGTAGCGATGAAATTCGCCTGGGCCATCGGCGCCAGAACGAACATGGACAAGCTGGCCAGCAGCGCGAGTTGAGTTCGGATGGGTTTTGTCTGCACATTATCGTATTTTGTTTTCATATTCATTTTGTTCAGCCATGCTGGCTGGTGGTTGCGGCTCCCCTGTTGCGGGGTACTGATGTTAGTAGTTTGCATGATTCAGGTTTCAGTTTGGTTGTTGTAGGTTGGTGGATTGGGGGGGGCGTTCAGTTTTCCGTTAATCTGTTAGCATCCCGAAGGGCTCAACTAATGGGGCGAAGGTGGCCGATGTAGGGGCTCTTTGCAAGAACTATTTCCAAGGGGCGCGATTTTTTTTCTTTAGCCCGAGTTTCTCAAACGATCGTTTCAATTTGTTCTTTCGCCTGATTTCGACCGCTTTTCGGGCACTCCAGAAACGTAACTCATTGATAGTACCGTTCCCATTTGTCTATCCTCCTATTTTTACCCTTCACTTTGCCTTAAACACGCAATCCCCTTCGTAGATGGATTTCATTTTCCAGGCTGTCACTTGTTTGACCACCAGATCGCCGCCTTTTGTGAACAGGCTGACATTGAGGTGGTCCGGAGGGTATTCGTGCCAGGCCACGGCGGCCTGGCGATCATTGGCAAAGACCTCGATCATGTTCTTGTCGATGAAGATTCGCAGGGTCAGGTCTTCATTCGCTTTGAGTTCAAACGGAGGGTTGATATAGTCCACCGTCAAAGTCTTGCTTCCCACTCCGGATGCAATGGCAAAACCATTCTCGCCTTTCTCATCGCACAGCAGGTTGATCCCGAACTCGCCGGCTTTTGGCGATGCGATGACAACTTCCATCTCAAGGGTGTCGCCTTTGACGTCCTGGAGGAGGCGGATGGTGTCGCTCTTGACCGTGATGTTTCTCTCGCTTTTCTGGTCCTGACGCAGTTTCTCAAGTTCCCGCAGGGGCTTGATGCGCAGCATTCCGTCCTTGGGCAGGCTGAGTTCTCTGGGAAGCGATTGTATTCCCTGCTGAAAAACGGCGCTGTTCAGGAGTTTGTCGAAGTTCTTCTTACGGCCATTTTTTTGCACGTCGTGTATCAAGGGCGTACACCAAGCCCACATAACACGACGGCCATCTTTCGTTAACAGCGATTCAGGAGCAAAGAAATCCCACCTGGCCCAGTTCAGCAGGGCGTGACGATCGGGCAAATACTTCTCGTCCCGAAAATCACCCAGGTAGTAGCGGGCCCCCAAGCCGTGGCTGATGCAGAGCAGCATCCACTTGTTGCCGATCTTGAACATGTTGGCGCAGGAAATGTCTTCTCCCTTGGGCATGCCGATGTTGGCCGGATAATCATCATGCAGAAGCGGCCCAAGGAATTTCCAATTCTTGAGGTCGGTAGACTTCATCAGGCTGGGGTTGCCGCCGCCGCTGAGCGCATAGTAGGTGTCGCCGATGAGCCAGCAATCGGGATCACAGTTGTGGAACTGCGGCTGCCCCCCGGAAGCATCCCTGGAAATGATCGCAACAGGCTTGGTCCACTGTTCAAGATTGTCATCCAGTGCGAAAGCCAATTGGTTCCTTCCGGACCCCAGGCCGTGGTAGATGATGGCAGGCTTGCCATCCTTTGTAATGAATCCCGTGCCGCTGTACATGCCATGGCCGGTCGTTTTCGGGGCCAGCGTGGTCGGGTGCCACGTCCAATGCACCATGTCGGTACTGGAGACGTGGGCAAAGGAAGGGCCCTTCCCGTTGTCGTAGATATAGTGCAGGTGATACCGGCCTTTCCAGTAGAAGGCGCAGTTGGGATCCCCTGGCGTGGCGCCCCCTGGCCCGGGGTGGGCCAGATGGTAGGTCAACCAGGTCACCGGCGGACTGGCCGGCATGGCCGGCGTTTCGAACTCAGCCGCTGCTGCGCTGTAAAGAGCGAGCGTTGCGAAACCAATCATCAAACTTGCTGTCATGGTCTTCATGGGTTTCCTTTCTCGTAAATAGAGTGCGAAATGGTGTGTACAATACCTCTCAATCCCAGATACTTTTCATTCGCCAGACGTCGAGTGTTTCGAGCGTGCATGCGCCGCCAGTGCTGAACGGAACCACCCCTTGGGCGGCGGGGTTGTGGAATGCGGCAACGGTGTTCGCGTTGCCGTTCACGTAGACCTCGATTATACAACGGTCCACGAATATATGCAAGGTGACGGGATCTCCCGATTTCAAGTCGCTCGACATACTTGCCTTGCCCGCTCCGAAGGCAAGATCCCGCGCGTCAAACCAGACTGGGACACCTACCTTGGGGTCTGTCGCTGAGCTGCGCACGTTGATTCCAAAACGCTGCGCTGTGCCCGGCTTGAAGGTGGCAATGATCTCCAGGGCGTCTCCCGTGACGGTTTTCAGCAGATCGCCGGACTCGGGCGTGACGACCAGGTCTTTGAACGATTGCTTGTCGGCTCGCAGCGTCTGAAGCTCCGGGATCGGCTCCTGCCACACGCGCCCGTCCTTGAGCGTGAGAACCCTCGGGATCGTGTGAGCGTGCTCCCAGTAGGGTACCTTGGCGGTCGGCGACCGGCCGATGGTGGCCCAGCCGTGCATGATGCGGCGCGGTGTGCCGCCCGGCCCTTTGTCGTCAACCATGTTGGGATTGAAGGAGTAATAGTTTCCGTTGTCAATCGAGCGCGGGGCTGGCCGGTCGGGTGTAAACAGCATGTTCGTTGCGTCGTACTTCCCCACCCAGTAGGGATTGACGGCGCCGACCATCAGCACATGCCGACCGCCCAGCGGAATCAGGTAGGGCAGCTCCCAGAATCCGGCCAGGTGAATGGCCGGCGCGATATTCTTCTGCAGGGTCCAGTGCTCAAGATCGGGCGACTTCCACAGCCAGGCGACCCCCCGGCCATCCGAGCAACCGCCGACCAACTGGCACCAAGTCTTCCCTTCCTTCCAGGCATAGCCGTCCCAATGCACGGGAGACTTGGGGTTGGGGCGCTGTTTGTCATCCATGACGACTTTCTTTGTGCAGGTCACAAAGCCGTCTGTGCTGCGAGCCAAGATTCCGTAGGTCTCATCGGTCGAACGGACATTGCCCGTATAGAGAGCGCACAGGTCGCCATTGTCGTCGATGAACGTGTTGCCGGAGTAGATGCCACCGCGATCCTGGGGGATGTCCGGCCACATGGCCACAGGCCAATCCTCCCAGTGCACCAGATCCTTGCTAATGGCGTGCCCCCAGCAGCGATGGATTAAGAGGAAGCCGCCGCGGTCATCGGGTACGATCGGGTCGTACTGGTAGAAGAGGTGATAGCGCCCCTTATAGTAGATTGGACCGTTCGGGTCATTGATCCAACTCTCGGGAGCAGCAAAGTGATAAAGAGGCCGGAAGGGATCGTTGGCGATCATCCATTTCCGTAAGGCCAACCCAGCCCTGGAGAACTCCGCCACATCCTTGCTGCGGATCACGTCGCGGAAGCCCTCGACCTCGGGGGCCAGTCCGCGCGCCAGCCGCTTCTGCTTCTGCATCTTCTGGTTCTGTTCCTGCATCAGTTGCTTCTGCTTCGCCACGAAGTCCTTGCCGCCCGATAGCTTCGCGATTTCGTCATCTGAAATGGCCCGCTGCCACAGGGCGGCGTGATCGATCTGACCGTGGAACGGATTGGGCACCTTTCCACCGATCGAATAGCCGCCGACGATGCAGGCTTCGTCATTCTGCCGCAAGTCCCCGGAAGCCGGCTGCTGGTCCACGCGCACTCCATCAACGAACATCTCCAGTTGCCGTCCATCGTACCGCACGATGATGTCGTGCCACGCGGTCGGATCAACAAGTTGGCCGACCGATGTCTTGACCTGGATCATGCCTTTGCCGTAAAGGCTACCCAGCTCAAAGCCGATGTCGGGCCCACCATCGCCGCCCACGAGCGGGGTGCTGAACAGGTTGTAGGCCAGCGTGTCGAACCCTCCGCCATACTTGGAAAAAATCCCGCGGTTCCATTGCCCCGACGGATCGCGGAGGCGGATGCACATGGTCATGGCCTGACCGCGGAGGTTGAGTTCGCCGCCTGCGCCCAGGCCGGGAATCAGCCAGCCGCCGGCCAGTTCGGCCACTTTCCCGTCGCCGCCGCGGGCAAGCGACGCCTCGCGTTCGGCCCCCTGCAATTCGATTCCCAGTTTGACCTGGCCTTCGATCTTCAAGACGCTGTCGGCTCCGGACGAATCGTGCGAGTCGGCCATGTGCCAGACGGCAACGGCATTGGCAAAGGGCGTCTGGCCATCGGCGGTGGAAACAACAGGCAGGCATGACAGCATCGCCAGGGTAGCGATGACGAATGACGCGAGACGGCGTGTGGCGCGAGTGTTCACTGAAATGTTCCTTGAAGGTGTCATTTTACGTTCAAGAGAACTTTGTAAAACGGTTCGACGGGCAGGTCGGTCGCCCCACGGAGGATGTTCTTTCCGGCCCCGTCATCGTCGATGCCATAGGACAGGCACAAGGTGCGGGCAACGGCCTTGTTGAAACGGACGGACACCACGCTGTTCTCAACAGCGGTTGAAGCAATATCGGCATCTCCCAATGCCGCCCCATCCTGCTGACAGGACCAGCCTTCCGCTTTGGTTCCCGTCCGCCCCTTGAAGTCGCTGATCTTCAGGTCCTTGTCGAACGTCAAGACCACGGTCCGGTCGTCGCGCCCCGGTTCCACTTTCTGCAAGATGGGTCCGCGTCCGACCCCGGTCTTGTAGGTTCCGGAACTAATGGCCGCTGCCCATCGCTTGGCGAGCGGTAACATCTCTTCGGGGGAATTGAAGTGGATATGGATGGCGTCCGATTCCAACGCGATGTCGTAGGTCACGGGGCCGGGCAAGACCTGTGCGTCCTGCCAAGAACTCTGCAGAGCGCGGCGGATATGGTAGATGTTTTCCCGCGTCGAGAGCACCGACGCACCAATAGTATGCGGCACACTGCCGATGGATCCGACGTAGACGGCGTCGAGTTTTATGTCCCGATGCACATCCGAAACGAACTGCTTCAGCATCGTCAGATATTTGTCATGATCGCCATTCTGCGACAGGTGGGCATATTCCTTGCTAGGATTGCAGTCGGCCTCCCCCTGAAACCACAAGAGGGCCCTGACCTTCATCGTTCCGTGGGTGGCCGCCCGAACCGTTTCGATCATCCCCGGGTAGTGATCGCCGGACGGCTTCAGCCACTGCTTGAGCCAGGCCCCGCTGATGGCCGTGGTGACCAGGCCGATCGGAACCCGCTGTTCTCTGCAAAGCAGGCTCATCGTGATGGGCCAGGGAGCTCCGTTGCCGGATGCGGAGGTGGGGTGCCGCAACTTCTCCCAGGAGTTCGAGACATTTCGCTTGTACAGCAACATTTCGTAGGGAAGACCGTCCAGAGGTTCGTAGGCCTGATTGGCCCAACCGGCGGCATTCGATTGTCCGGCGGTGACGAAGATGTCGCCGATGCTGACCAGCGGCACCGAGACGGTCACCTCGGGGGATTGCTTCAGACGCACTTCCAGCGCGCCCTGGCCCACCGCGGCGGCCAATGTGGAGGAGAACTTTCCGGGCTGTGCGTTCTTGCAGATCACGGTCCATGGGCCATTGTTGAATCGGGCCTCAATGAGGCCAGGCGTTCCGGTCAAGACCCCCTCGACGAAGATCTCTCCCGCGTTACCGCTGCGCTGAAAAATGGAGTACTTTTGAGGATACTCAATCTTCAGTTGCGGTTGACCTTCAGGGCGCGGCCCAGCGGGTTCACCGGCGGCTGCGCTGTAAAGAGCGAGCGTCGTGAAACCGATCATCAAGCTTGCTGTCATGGTCTTCATGGGGGTCACGTGCTTGTTCACCGAGTGCGAATCGCCGTTTGCGATTGCTGCCTCAATCCCAGATACTTTTCATTCGCCAGACGTCGAGAGTATCCAGCTTCACGCTCCCGCCATCACTGAAGGCATCCAACCCCTGGCTGGTCGGATCGGAATACACGCGTTTGGTGATTGCGCGGCCGGCGGCAAAAACTTCCACCACGGATCGGTCGAGGAAGATGTGCAGCGTGATCCTCTGGCCGGCCGGAAAGTCGGCCTTGTCGCTGATCTCGCCGTCGACCACCGACCCCGCCACGCCGAACCGGCTGGTCGCCGGTTCGTAGTAGACAACAGTCTGCTCCTTGCCGTCCTTGGACATCCGCAGCTTTACGCCAAACCGCTTGGCGGTGGCTCCCTTCGGATCGAACGAGGCGACAATCTCCAACGCTTTACCGGTAAGATCTTTGAGCAATCCGGGGGCGAAAGACTCAATAGTCCGATCTTTCAGTTGAAGATGCCCGTGCCTAAGAAGCTGCAATTCGGGAATTGGCTCTTGAATCAGCTTACCGGCATCGAGTGTCAAGACGCGAGGAATCGAATGGTTCCCGTCCCAGTACGGAACTTCTTTCGTCGGCGTCTGACCGCCGCGCACCCAGCCGAACATCAGCCGCCGCTGGGAACCGCCGGGCCCCTTATCATCGACCATGTGAGGATTCGGGGCATAAAAATGCGGAGAGACGTCAAGGATCTCCGCTTCCTCCTTGTCCGGCTTAAACACGAAAGAGGTCTTGTCATAGACGCCAACCCAATAACGCACGGGGCAGACCCCAATGATCAGCACGGACTTCTCGCCGAAGGGCAGCAGGTAAGGCAGTTCCCAAAAATCCCCGTATTTGCCGGTTGTATAGATGCGATTGCGGTAGGTCCAGTTTTCCAAATTCGGCGACGACCACAACACGGCCGCGCCACCATTCGCAAACTTGCCGCCGCAAAGCTGGTACCAGGTTCCGCCGTCTTTCCATAGCTGTCCGTCCCAATGGACGGGCGTGCCGGGGTACGGCGGCTTGTCCATCACCAGCTTCTTCTGCCATGTCAACATGCCATCGTCGCTGCGCGCCATCACCCCCTTCGCAGTCTGGTGAGAGGAATTGCCTGTATAGATGAAGGTGGGAGTCCCCTTATCATCGATCACAAGATTCCCTGAAAATACCGCCTCGCGGTCCCAAGGCGTGTCCGGCCACATCGCAACAGGCCAATCCTCCCAGCGAACAAGGTCTTTGCTTACCAAGTGACCACGCCGGCAGCCATCAGGGTTCTTGTCGTTGAGGTAGAAGATGTGATATTTGCCGTCGTGGTAGATCGGCCCATTGACGTCAAACGTGAAGTCCAGGGGGCCCATGGTGTGATAGGTGGGGCGCTGCGGATCGTGAATCTCCATCCATCGCCTCAGCTCCAGGGCTGCTTTCGAAAAAACGGCTTTGTCCTGACTCTTGATGACGGCTCGATACTTCGCAGCGGGGTTGTCTTTCGGTTTGCTTATCTTCGCCACGCCTTCCGCCGGAAACGACATTGCCCACGCACTCAGGCCGCTGAACTCTGCCTGGGCATTGCCCACGAGGAAACCAACTTTCCCGCTACCCGGCGGGCGCGTATAGGTCTGTACGAGCAGGTCGTCGATGTAAAGCTCGAACATCTCCTTGCGGCAGAGCAGCCGGAAGGTGTGCTCGCGGCCATCCTCGACTCCGGTGACGGTGGCGCAACCCTTGCCGGTTACATCTTCCGAGGAAAACGTCCTTGTGCCGTCTGGAGCGGTAATCAGCCGGCCGATGTGCGTTTCACGCCCCTCGGGTTTGCCGATGCCCAGTTGTATCGCCGTCGCCTGGCCGGCCTTCTCTTCAATGACGAATCCGACCACCGGTTTGGCGGTGCCCTTGTCGCCCTGTGCAGACGCTCTGGCGCCGAGGCTGCCTTCCAGAATGATGCCTTGCCCGGCATTGATTGTCTCATCCAGGTAGAACACGTCGTAGTTGCCCTGTTTCCCCTCGCCGTTGAGCATGACCTTCTTGTTGTCTATCGTCAGCGGCCGGCCCTTGAGCGCCTCGTTGCCTTTCCACCAACCCATGCGCAGGTGTCCGTCTTTGTCCACGACAGGCTTTCGCAGGGGCAGCATCCAGGGCGCCTTTTCGCCATGTTGCATCGATGCGTAGTTGCTGATGAGAAGCTCATCTTTGCCGCGTGCCCAGGCGGCCAACCAGGCCACGAACTTGCCCGAGTTGCCGCAGAGACGGAACGCCTCGGCGTCCGGCCGGAACGGGCCGCGCGGGTTATCGGCGACGAATGTGTACATGCAATAACCTTTGTTGCCCATGTACTCATTAACTCCGCCGATGAGATAGTACTTCCCGTTGATTCGCTCGCAGCCGCCATATTCGAGGCAGTTTCTGGGTGGCGTGGCGCCCCACTCGATCTTGGCCGGCGGCAGCGCTTCCCACTTGGTGCCGTCGCGCGACTCCATCATCGCCGGGAGATGGTTCTGTTCTTTCGAAACTGCGACGATGTAGCCCCAGTATCCCGCCTCGGGCTTGCCCTCTTCCTTGGGCAGCATGTACATGTGGTCCCAGCGTTCCCGTGAGTACCAACGGCCATCGGGCTCGGTGCTGGTGATGTAGTTCCAGTTCCGCAGGTCTTTCGACTGGTAGAAACGCATCAGGTCCTGGCCTTGTTGCCGCAGCACGCCATGATCCATGACAAACTTGTCGCCGCACTTTGCCACAAAACACTTGAAGAACGTGGCTCCGTCGGGACGCCCGCGCTCATCGATGATGGCGCCTTGATCTTCCCAATGCACGCCATCGGCAGACGTGGCCAGCAGACAATGGCCGGCATCTAATCCATTGTCGCCTTTCTTGTTGTACATCATAAACGCATGGTACTTGCCGTTGTGCCAGAGGATGGAGGGATCCCACATGGCGCCCTTCTCGGGCCTGAAGATCATGGCCGTGCCGGACTGTTGCAAGCACGCGGAGACAATCAAGATCGCGAGCAGTCCGATTCGCCATCTATTCATCTGCATGTTCTCTTGACCTTTCCGTTGTCAAAGTGTTCTTGTTGTGTTTGAGTCCGTGCAGTCTTCGCTTTCCTTTCAAAGACATTCTTGTCATCCAATTCCTCGAACAAGCTCCATTCAATTGTGCCCGCTCAGTAAGGGTTTGACGGAGCCATCTCCCATGCCTTCACGCTATTGAACGTGGCCTGGCCTCCATCGGCAAACACGACGACGCCAAGACTGTCGGAGCGTGCGGGATACACACGCCGGCAGATGGCCTGGCGGTCGTTGGCGAAGACTTCCACCACCGGCTTGTCGACAAAGACCCGCAGCTTAAGAAGTTCGCCCGGCTTCAACGCCAGGGGGGCGCGCTCGACTACCTTTCGACCATCGCCACCGCTGCGTGTGGAATCGAAGACCAGTTCCTTCGTCTTCGCGTCGTAATAAAGGAGCGTTTCCTCCTGACCGTCGCCGGACGCCCGCACCTTCAGTCCGCATCGTTGGGCCGTGCCGACCTCGATCTCGATCCCAAGTTCGCATGAACTCCCCGCCACTCCTTCCAGCGCCTTGGTCTTGCCGTCGGCCACAGTCAGGGCGTTCCACGATTTCTCATGGCTGCGGAGGCTTTCCAGTTCCTTCACCGGCCGCATGCGCAAGGTCCCGTCGTCGCCCAGCCAGAGCGAGCGAGGCAGACCATAGACGCCGGACCAGCCCTTCTCTTTCTCTCCGGACGGGTTGTCGATCAGCCACGCCCACATGATTTGACGTCGCTGGCCGTCTATCAGGGCTTCTGGGGCAAAGTAGGTGTTGTCCACCCAGCTCATGCGGCCGTGGTTGTCGGGAAAGAAGCGGTCGTCCCGATACTCTCCGACATAGTATTGGCAGCCTTTGTTGTGGCTGATGAACAGGAGAAGATGTTTTCCGCTGGCCGGCCCGCCCTCCGGTTTGGAAGGCAGCGGCAGAAAGCTGGGGCACATGTTGTCCTCGCTGCGGTCGGTCCATTCCGGTTTCCGTTCGTAGAAGACGTGGAGATACTTCCAGGTCTTCAAGTCGTCGGAGACAAAAAGGTAGAGCCGGTCGCCCTGCTCCGACAGCGGCGCCCCAGGCGCACGGCCGATCTTTTCCAAAACGAGCAGGTTGCCGGTCAGCATGTAGTATCGGCCGTTCTTCTTCCAAATGTTCGACGGGTCGGCGGAGCCATAAAAGAGGGAACTGCCATCGGGATTCTTGACTTCTGTCACGCCCCATTCGGTGGACTTGATGATCGGGTTGGCTTCAAGCTTGGACCATGAACTGAAATCAGCACCCTGACTTTTCGCCAGCCCGATGCCCTTGGCGCCCCACAGCATCCAGTAAGATAGATACGCCGTGCCGTCGTCGTCCACAAACGCGCCGCCGCTGTAACAGCCCTCGTCGCCGTGACCGGGGCCGATCGCATCGGGATGATGCCGCCAGTGGACCAGGTCCGCGCTGGAGATGTGGCCCCAGCAAAAGCCCGAGCCGTTTCGATTGTAAAGATACATCAAATGATATCGTCCGTTGTGATAAAAGGCGCCGTTGGGATCACCGGGCTTCCCCATGTCCTCGGGCGCGCAGAAGTGGTAGCCCGGCCGATAGGGGTCGGCGAGAAACCGCTCGCGCAGCGACCGCGCGGCACGAATCGTATCGTCCGCAACCGGGGGCAAGGACGGCGCGGGCGGGGGAGGCGCGAGCTTCGCGACACTGACCTCGGGGGCTTTCGCGGCAGCCGCGAGGGGATTGGCTGACGCCATCAGCGTGGCGCCGTTGACTGGCAGCAATAGGCGGCCACCCTCGATCTTGGCGCCGCCACTCAGGCTGTTGACGGGAAACCGCCCCGTCAGGTCGGTCTCCTTGCCTTTCTCAAAGGTCCACCACGCGTATGGTTTGGGCGTGGACTCCTTCTTGGGCTCGAGTTTCCTAATCTCGTCGGCGCTCAGCGCCCGGTCATAGATTCTGGCGTCCTCGATCCAACCCCGCAGGGTATCTACTTCCCCGGCATTGTGATGACGCAAACCAAAGACCACCCGGTTGTCCCCGGCGCTCAGAAGATCAATGTTGCTGGCTTCATAGGACGCATAGGGCACACCGTTGCGGTAGATGGTTATCTGGTTGCCCGCATAGACGATGGCCATCTGGATCAGCGTCTGGCTGTCGGCCTTCTCAGTGGCGCTGGCCTGCTGGCCGACCTGGGTGCGGGAGAACGTTTCACTGCCGGCCATCCATTTGCCCGCCTCCTTTTCGCCGAAGACGATCCCGTCGAACTGACTGCCGGACTGAAGGGTCAGCGCGCTGCCACCCTGTTGCGTGGTGTTGGCGAGGCAGACCCAGGACACCAGGGTTTTGTCCGCCCCCGCCGCAGCCGCGCCGCCGGCGAAAAGTATTATCCAAGCGATCAATGGGATAGTGATCATTGTCTTCACGTTTTTTCCTTTAAAAGAAGGTAATCAATGCCAATCAGAGAGTTTCTGGAATCAGGGTGCTTCCCATGATAGAGGATCTTCAGAACATGCTTTCCTTGGGTTAGCGTCGCCGGCTTGAGCTTGAAGACCATGGGCGGTTGCAGCCTTGGCTGAAAGAGGTCAATTGCCTCACTCTCAGGACCATCGTCGAGCTGGAAACTGAATATGCCATAGTCCTCGGCCTTGGACAGGTGCAGTTGCAGTTCATAGGAGCCCGCTTTGTCCACCGGCACTTCCAGAACAAGCTGGTCGCCTTTGTTCAATCCTCCCCACCAGACCATCTGACTGTCGTCGCTCCAGTGGTTGCCGAAGGGCGTCATGTCCTGCGGCTCGACCCGGCTCCGGCTCACGGATTGGACCTTCAGTGACTCGGCTTCGATCAGGCCGGGAACCGTCTTCGGCGCCTCGTACAGATTACGAAAGTGTTCCAGCAGTGCGGGCTTGTCGCCTCGAATATAGACGGGAATATGCTCAATCGGCGCATCGGCGGTGATGGCTTTTCCACCCTGGATCTTCTTTCCTGTCCAGGCATCGGTCCATTCGACTCCGGCAGGGAGATAGACCTCGCGGCTGCGCATCCCGTATTTGGTGACGGGGACCACCAGCAGATCGGATCCGAACATATATTCATCTTCGACGGTCGCCGCCTTGGGGTCGTTCATGAAGTCGAAGAACAATGGGCGCATCGGCGGCAATCCCCGCTTGGAGGCCAGTTTCATCTGCTCCATCAAATACGGGCGCAGGCGCTCCCGGAGCAGCAGGGATGCCCGGATATGACCATAAGTTATCTTTCCGCCGAGGTTCCACGGTTCGTTGTTAGGCCGGCAGGCATGGGTGCGGAAGACGGGCAGGAAGGCCCCATACTGATACCACCGCGTCATCAATTCCTGAAAGTGAGGACTTTTATTATCCGGGCTTACAAAGCCGGTGTCGCAACTCCACCAGGGAATTCCGCTCATCATCACGTTGAGGCCCACCTTCATGTAGATTTCCAAATCCTCGAAGGTACAGTTGATATCGTGAGGCGCGGGGCAGGCCCCGTAGCGCTGGCTGCCGGCCCAGGCATTGCGGCAGATGGTCACCACCTCGTTCTCGCCTGCGGCTAACAAGCCCTCATAGATGTTCTTCTGATGGGCCACGGGGAACCACGCATGGCATTCCTTGGCCGGACCGATGTGAAAAAGAACCTGGTCGTAATCCTGGACCTCGTGAAGATCGTCGCACGGATCGAGCCAGAACGTGCGGATACCGAGGTCCACGTAATTCTGCTTCCACTTGCCCCAAAGGTATTTGGCCGCCTCCGGGTTGGTTGGGTCGTATTGGTAAACGCCTGCGCCGATGGTATCCTTCTTTCCACCAATCGAGCCGGTGAACAGGCCGTGTTCTTTCATGTAGGCGAAATTCACGCTCTTCTCGTCCACCAGGGTCCAGGGCGAGATCATGATCCTGTAGCCCAGCTCGTCCATTTCCTTGACCATGGCCTTGGGATCGGGCCAACACTTGGGATCGAGCCTCCAGTTGCCTTGTATATCCCAGTGCCAAAAGTCGATGACCAGCACCGACAAGGGAAGGCCACGTCGCTTGAATTCACGTGCCACGTTCAGGAACTGCTCCTGGGTCTCATAGCGAAGTTTGCACTGCCAGAATCCGGAGGCCCAGTAAGGAAACTCCGGCGCGTGCCCGGTGGCATCCGCATAGTTCTCCATGATGTCGGCGTAGGAATCGCCGGCGGTGATGAAATAGTCGAGTTGTTTGCAACCATTGGACATCCACCGGGTTTTGTTATTTCCGAACTCGACCTTGCCCAGCGACGGGTTGTTCCACAGGAACCCATAGCCCTCGCTGGAGACAACAAAAGGCACGACGGCCTTCATGTGTCGCTGAAACAGGTCGATCGTACAGCCTTTCAGGTTCACCTTGTTTGGAGCGTTGACCGCGTTCTCACCCATGCCGTAGAGGCGTTCTCCGTCACGCGGCACAAACTGCAGTTCGGAGGAAAACAGGCCGTCGCCCACCGGCTTGAAGGTGCGTGCCCCGGGATTGTTAGCGTCAGCGGCATCCTCACACTCGCTCAGGATCGGAACCTGTTTATCACCGGTATGCCTGAAGAACTGGATATGGCCGCTCCGGGTGGGAGTGTCATGAATGCGAACGGAGATCTTCCCGTTTCGGAGCGTGGCTTCCTTCGGAGTGATATCGATCTTCCCTTCCTTCTCAAGAGGGATATCCAGGGCCCAGTCCGAGGTTTGACCGCCGCCATCGGGAGTGACCCGCACGCGGAGGCTGTCGCGGCCCCACGCCTGGATGACGATCGTTTCCCCGCCACCCTTGTAGACCAGCTTGTTGCCCTCTTTGGCGGCTTGAGCTGCGAATGCAGGCGTGGCTGAAAGAGCCGTGGAAATGCTCAGCATCAGTAACGTCCGCAGCAGACTACGGTCATGTGGCCA
Organism: Verrucomicrobiota bacterium; assembly: GCA_026397725.1. Taxonomy (GTDB): domain Bacteria; phylum Verrucomicrobiota; class Verrucomicrobiia; order Verrucomicrobiales; family Akkermansiaceae; genus Luteolibacter. Next base: position 14,391 of record JAPLUI010000074.1, read on the forward strand.
GCCCGTTAGCATGTTCTGTGATATGACATTCATACAGATATCTCCCTCCTATTGACAGGTTTTCACCAGCAGTTTGAGAATTCCCACACTGCCACCCTCAGCGCCAATCCCCAGTTGCTTCTCCTTGACGGTCCCAACCGTGCAAGTTTGCGCGAATTGATCGTTGACAAAACATTCGATCAGTTTCCCCTCGGCGAACACTTGGATCCTCACAGGTTTCGAGATGTCCACCGGACAGGGACGGGTTCGATTGAATCCCGGACCGATCAGCGATAGTTGCCGGTTTTCGGGCGTAAGACACAGGCGGTGGTGTCCGCCGATGGTCATGGTAAACCGGCTCTTCGGAGTCAAGGTGACAAGGCAGTCCACCATGTAATGTTCGGGCACGCCGAAGACCGCGCTCGCCGGCTCCAGACCGGCGCTGGAGCGCAGGACAGACCCGTCGTATCGCCACTGTGAACCGGATTGCGTGAACTTCGGTTTATCGGCCAGATCAAGGGCGGTATGTTTGAAGACATTGACAACCTCCGCGACGGGTTTCATATAGAGGAGCCCGTTCGGACCGGCATAGACTTCACGCGGTATGGCCATCGGCCCCCCGGTAAACCACCCGCCGAACCACACCTGCCGTTTGCCATCCCAACATCGCTTGGCCGCGATGATGCAGGGCATATCGATCTCCCTCGTCAGTTCCGGGTACTTGTAGGGGCCTTCCAGCCTGTCCGAATAGCAGTACATCTTGCAGGAATGGATGTAGTGCGTATCGCCAATCTTGAAGTAGTCAGGGCACTCATCCCCCGCCACCCCCTCGACAGGGTTCTGCTGCTGCCAGGTGACCAAGTCTTGAGATGTCATAAGACCGAACCGGTAGCCTTCCTTGCCCGGAACATTGCCGTTGAAATGCATCCAATACTCATTGGCCTTCTCATTCCAGAAGATCTGGGGGTCGCGGAAGTCACGATCGTGATGGTTGGCGTAATGGATGCCATCCGGCGCGATCATGTGCTCGGGATGTTTCGTCCACTGGATCAGGTCCTTGCTGGTGGCGTGCGAAAGATACTCGCGTCCGGCCGGATTGTTCGGATTCCAGCTTGTGTACCAGGCATGAAAGACACCATCCTTTTCCACGATGCAGCCGGTGAACATGCATCCTCCCTCCGGCCCGGTCGGGGCACTCTTGTCCGGGGTTAGAGCCGGCGGCAGCTCCTTCCAAGTCACAAGATCCTTTGAGATGGCATGCTCCCAGTTGACGTCATCGTTGCCGGTCGGGTTGGTCAGGTAGAAGACATGATATTCCCCCCTCCAGTAAAAGGGCATGACATCTCCAACCGCACGCTTGGCCGGCATGAAATGAATCGGCGAGCGATATTCCGGCATCTTGTCGGTTTGCGCCACCGCCGATGCGCTGCCAAGAGCCAGCGTTGCGAAAGCGACCATCAGTTTTGCTGTTTTCATGGTGTTTCTTTCCTGTTCTTGAAGTGGTGGAGCAACGGCTTACTGATCGTTGCGGCTCCACCTGTTATCTCAATCGCCGCTTGGTGACAAGTGCGGTCTATCGTGCGCGCGCTCAGGCATTCCTGGCCGTCCACAAATACCTCCATGTTGGCCGGAGTGAAACCGGCTCGCACCGCCCCGCCCTCTAGCGGCAGCAGATTTGGCATGCCGTTCCTGGGCCCCCAATACTGGATGTCACGGAGTCTTGCCTTGCCGCCCACGCTGGTCAGCGCCAGGCCGGCCGTCTCGAACTTCTGGCCCCGGCCGTTCATGACGTACCGATCGTCGAGATAGACGACAACGTGTTGGTCGATGTTGAGCACCCGGATCGTGTGTTTGCCGCCCGGCTTGAGCGGCCATGTTCGCGCCGCAATTCGCCCTCTGCCGGGGATGTCACCACCCACCCACTCAAAGCACCCTTTCGTCGAGTCCAGAAAAAGCGTGGGTGGCTGGCCTCCGTCGGCCTTGCGGAACGTGATTCCCGCAGCGGAGGCTGTTCCCAGTTCGATGCCGGCCAAGATCATGAAACTGTCGTCACCGCGCGGTGGAGCCTCAATCGTTGGCTGTCCGGGGGCGTCGCGCAATGCGAGCCCCCGTTTCTCGCCGAAGAGTTTCTCGTTGGCCGGCCACCAGACATCCTGAAGTCCGCCTCCCTCACGCGGCACCAGCTTCACCGCCAGGCTAAGCTTGTCCCCACAGGCGAAGGCAAGCCTTTCACCCTTGAATTCCACGGTCCGCATACTGTAGTAGCCCTTGCCCTGGTCAACGCCGGCCATCACGCAGTTGTCCTTGACCAGCCTGAATGGCCCCTCGGGGCTGTCCGACTCGCCGACCAGGTGGCCCCAGCGCAACAGCGGATCGTCGCCGTGATAGACGCCTTCCCGGGGATAGGTGGCCATGGCCGTGAGATACCACTTGGCGCCCAGTTGAAAGACATCGGGGACTTCATGCAACCCCCAGATCCCAGGGTTGAACACCGGCGGATGGACTTCCCAGTGGACCAGGTCCTTCGACGACACCCTTGCGATGCAAGCCGATTCCTTGTCGTTCTTCTTGCCGCGCAGGCGGGCCACGATGTAGCCGTGAAACAGACCCGTCTTCGGATCCTTGACGATCGCGATGTCGCGCCAGTCCATCAAGGCCATCTTGCCGTTTACCCCTCCACTCCAGTCGTGAGTCTTGCCATGGTACGGATACTCCGGCGCCGGGTCGTTCTCGGTGTCGTACCAGCGCGGATCAGGCTTGATGATCGGATTGTCGGGATGATGAGTGAAGGTCTTGCCGCCGTCGCTGGAGATGGACAGGCAGATCCGGTTGCACAAACGCCGATTGACCCCCATGTTCCCCGTCCAGAACAGGTAGATTTTCCCCTCGTGTTGGACCGCGCAGCCGGTCCAAACTTCCGGCTCGGTGTTGTAATTGCGTTCGGCGGCCGTGAATGCCGAGTTCGCCAGGATGGCCCGGTGCGGTTCCCAGAAAACGCAGTCCCGGCTCGTCGCATGCCAGGCGTCGGGCAGGTGAAACAGATGGACTGTCCCATCGACATTCACCAGCCACGGATCATGCACTCGGACGCCGGGCGGCTGGTAGAGGTGCGTTCCGCAATGGGCCGGTTCCTGTTGCGCTCGGCAGACGTGTCCCGCGCCGATCAGCATCAACGTGACGATCAGGATTGAAGCAGGTTGTTTCATGTGCACTCCCTTAGGTTGTTTAATTGTCTCATACTTTCCCTCAGGCCGGCTACTTTGTTGCGCCCCCTACGTCCTGCGGGACATCCAGATCGATATCGTAGTAAACCGCGGACATCGGCTTGCCGGAAATGGGCTCCGTGTTGTCGAGCCGCACGACGGCATGATAGAGGCCATTTTTCAGGCCGGACGTGGAAACCGTATTAGCGACTGTCTGGGTCTTACCGTTTTTCGCCACGGATACCGAAAGCCACGCCGGGAGGTCCTGCCGCACCTTCCATGGAGGCAGGTCCGAGCTTCCCTTGTTCGTGAGATTGATCGTTCCGGCGAGCCTTTCAGGCGAGGCGCCGCTCGCCCGCAGCGAGATGAGATAGGTGTCGGCGACAATAACCGGCGGTAGTGGGAAGTCCTTCGATTTGGAGATCCTTAAGAACTGAACATCGTTGGGTTCGACTTGGAAGGAAATGGTTCCATCCGGGCCGATGGCGCGCTCCTCGGTGGTGTGCCGCCACAAATCACGCACAAAGAGGACCTTCTCCCGGCCGAATCCGATCTCGGACAGTTTGATATCAAAGATATTCGACGGGCATCCATAGCCGAACAGGAGCACGGCCTGGCTGTCGTCGAAAAGGGGTTTCCCGGCCCAAATGTCGACCATAAGAGGATTACTTGTGCGGACGATGTGCCCCTGGACGCCCAGCGGGTCCTGGTTGATCGCAATGGCCTCGGGGTTGGTCAAAACCCGGACTGTTGACGCCGACATGTTCCGCAGATCGTTCCCAGCGATGAGCGGCGCGGCCATCATGCACCAGAAACTGAAGAGGGAGCGATTCTGGGCCTCACTCAGACCTGGCATTCCGACGATGAGCATGTCGGGGTCGTTCCAATGGCCTGGTCCTGCCCACGAATACAGTTTCTGGTTCTCCGCGGCGATCTTCAGGGCGAGTTGCCAGTCCACCTTGCCGGCAGGGTTGGAGATGTCAGTCCCCATCCTCCAGAGGTGACCGACGGAAGCGGCCCACTTCCACGGTTCTCCCTCGCCCCAGGAGCAAAGACTATGGACGATGGGGCGCCCGGCGGCGTGCTGGGCGTCGTGGAGTGTCGTGTACGTCCTGACGACGTCCTGTCCTTCGGTGTTGCACCAGTCGATCTTGACGTAATCCGTCCGCCATTGGGCGAAGCACTGCATATCCTCTAACTCACGGTCTTTCGTGCCCGGCATGGCCCTGCTGCAGGTGAGCGTTCCGGCATCCGTGTAGAGCGCGTACTTGAGGCCTTTGCGGTGGATGCCGTCACCCAGCTTCCGGAGACCGCTGGGGTAGCGCTCCAAGTTCGACGTGAGCTTGCCGTCGCTCCCGCGCGAGAAACAAATGCCCTCGTCGGGCCCCACGTAGGAATAGCCGGCATCCTTCATCCCGCTGGCGACCAGGGCGTCGACGATGTCCCGGATGAGCTTCTCGTTCTGAGGCTCCTGGCCGAAGGTGTTCCAGGGATACCAGCCCATGGGCGGCGTGAGCGCCAGGCCGTCGTCCAGTGCATGGGCATTCGGGACCTGCGTCTGGGCCCGGCAAGGCGGCAACGCCATAGCGATGTTCAAGACAAGAAAGCAGATGGTTTTCATTTTACGAAATCCCAACCGACTTTGACCGGATAGTAATCGCTGTACAGACCATCGTTCCCGACCGCCCACACGTGTACGTACTCGCTCTCCTGAATAGCCGCGCGGTTGCCGGGCGCGACATCGCCCGTCCAGCAGCGCAGGTCCGCGTTGTATCGCAGATCGTGAATACCCATCCACGGAAAGCCCGACTCCGTGTACTTGACCTCGCGGACCTTGTCCGGCGGGAGATCGATCTTGACTTGAAGTTGGATTGCCTTGCCCAGCGTCACGTTTCCGGTCACCGATGCCTGGGTGATCACCGGGCGTTTTGCCCCTTGAATATAGCGTGGCGCCGTTCGAGGAATGAGTGACCTTGTATAGACAACCCGTTCTTTCACGCCGTGTGGTCTTAACAGAACCTCTCCGGTCAGTTCCTCGTCCGGATACATCAGAAACGGCCCCATGAATTCGCTCGGCTCCAGGTTCTTCATGGAAATGGTGATTTCGTTATCCGCGCCATGGTTTACCAGGTCGGTGATGTCCGCGTAGAAGCTATGGCCATAGCGGTCGTGCCTCAGCAGTGCCCCGAGTGCCTTTGAGTTCACGACGACCTTGACGTCGCCGACCCGCTGCAGGGTAAAGGGCACGATCAGCCACAAGCGGTCCGGCCGGCAGCAAGTGAAGTTGTGATAGCTGTAAGAATCGCCGCCGTCGGCCTGCCAGGCGGCAATTTTCGGGCCCATTTCCGCCAAGTTCTTGGGCCTCGCCCTTTGCAGCAGCCCGGCGACGTCCTTGCCCACTCTGAACCGGGTCTTGATCTCGAGCGCATCCTGCCTGACGTGGTAGGGGAAGTCGAAAAGGCGGCCGTCGGGCTTCGTCCACTGGTCCAGGTCGCGCACGTACTCGTCTCCCGCAAATTGCACGTTCAGCGCGATCTCCTTATCCGTTCGGGAAAACGTCTGATCGACTCCGTTCACCTTGACCTCCTTCACCGCCTCCGGGTCAGAGAGACGAACGCACAGGGGATAGGCTCGGCCCGGCTTTCCGCTGACGGCCGAGATATCGAGTCGGTGATCGACGAGCGCAACGCGGCCGGCAGTGCCGACCAGGACCGGCCCATCCGCCTTGACGGCGCGTCGCAGCTCCAGCAGTTTACAGTCATTGGCCGGCACCGCCACAGTGGCCTTCTGGCCTTGGGCAAAGATGGAATTGCCGCGGTCGTCGAGTACGATCACGGCGTCCTCCGCGGGATAGATTTCCACGAACTCGTAATCTCCCTTCTCCTGCAAGTTGATTTCGTCACCGATTTCAAAGGTGATCCGGGAGGAGCGCGGATTGCCGTTGAAAAGGAAGACGAAACCGTGATCGCCCTTGATCCGCGCGTAGCCGTCAACGGCTCCCGGCTGGACTTGCTCGCCGAAAGGCTCGGTATACTGGACGTACTCGAAGTTCTCCTTGGCCCAGCGGGTCCACTTCTTATAAAACGCCTTGTATCCTGGAAGAAGGTCGCTCTCGTAGGGAAGGATTGCGGGCATAATTGAGCCGCTGACCGCCAAGGCCGACATCAGGCTGTACTGCCAACCGTAGAAATCGCAGGCCTTAACCAGTTCCCGGTCCCAGCATCCCTCGCTCATGCGCCCCACGAGGGGATGCCCGATGACCGTGGGAAGAAAGCGAAAACGCATGGACCAGTAGTTCTGAAAACGCAGCCCATCCGCGTTCTGCCGGTCGTCGCTGATCTGGGTGTGGTGCGTGGACACGCAGGCCGTTTGCTCGTTGTACACCTCGTGCCCGTCGACATCCTTCAGCCCCCACAGACCGAACTGCTTGGTGCCGTAGAACGCCTGGATGAAAAGCCCTGGGTTGTCCGCTTTCAGGCGGCTTCCCAGTTCCATGCAGCGCAGCCAGCCCTTGTAGGCGCCCATGCCGGCGATGTGGCCGTGCGTCTCGTCATGACAGTTCATCGCAGAACCGCGGCTCGGATCCCAGTTCCAATTGCTCAACTTGTACTTCTTGATCGTGTTGAAGATGATCATATCCCCTCGGATGTCCGCGAAGGTGTCGATCGCCTTGGTGAAATACAGCTTGTCGGCGTCGTTCTTCGGCATCATGGGCAATGGATGGAAGAACTGGTAGTTGATGCTGAGAAAGCCCTTCTGCACAGGCGCCAGATAATCGAGGGCGAAGGCCCGCATCGCCCGGCTTTCGTTGCGGTCGATCGGCACGTAGCCCGAGCCGTTGGGATATCGGAACGGCCGGTCGCTGTCCTCGATCATCACGCCGGACTTCTTGTAGACACCCATGAACTGCGGTTCGCTCTCATAACCTTCACCCGCCTTGAGGATCAGACCGGGCTCAAAGCTCAGCGCGACTCCTCTCTCGTCCAGATCGGCCTTGTAGAACGGATTCTCGATGCCGGTGAAGAGTCCGCCGCTGGCGTAGCGGATGAACTCGACGGTGGGCGCCTGCCAGAAGGTCAGGTAATGAATCGTTTCCTCGGCCGGATTTGTGAAAGCGGTTCTGCCCATCCGCAGGCTCTTCACCCTGAGCGGAACGCTGTTGGTGACCTTCAAGGCGCGGCGGAAGAAACTACTGGTATCCCCCAGCGTATAGATGAGATCGATGCCGACCTTGCCCTTTCCGGGTTGGTCGAAATCGAAGTGAAAGACAACCCGGCTCCCCTCCTTCCGAACCTCGGCCGGCCCGGCGACCTTGTTCGACAACAGCCCCAGGTCGGTATCCAACTCGAACGCGTCGGACTCACAGGCATACGTCTCCGACGCCAGCTTATTCTGCACGGAAAGCAGTTTGCCTGTATCCGAAATGCGGACCTTCAGCTTGTCATTCGCTAACTGAAGGCCGGCAGCCCCCGCCCCTGATGCAGTAAGACTCATGACCACCAAGAATGTCACCATAAAAGACCATTGGCCAAGGTGCCGGGCATGCTGCCAAAGCCCTATATGTCCCGGTCGAACCCCGGCCGGAGGAACGACCGCTCCCAACGGCACACTTGAACTCGTTCTCATAAAGTCTCTCCGCATCATGTTCTCCCCTGATGATCTTTGCGTTGCGCTCATGCTCAGGTCTCTTTCAAGAAGCTGTAGTCCAGATGGACTTTAACTCATGGATATCGAGCTTGTCAATCACAACATCCCCGCCCTGGACGCTGAACTCGAACGAATCGTCGTCCAGCGGGAATGTGCAGCGGACGGGGGAGTAGAATCGGCCGTCGGCCGTAAAGATCTCGATGAAGATCGTGTCGATCAAGATTCGGATCTGAATCTTTCCGTCGACCAGCACCAAGGGAGCGGTGATCTGATGCCGCTCCTGTGATTCGAAGAATTGCATCTGCATTTTCTGAAGGTCGAACATGATGTCGCGGCCGAATACATGGAGCTTGAATGCCTTGGCCCCGGCCGGGATGATCTCGACGTCGAGGTCGAAAGCTCGGCCCTTGACCACTGGACGCAACGGCTCGTTGGGGACAAGCTTCTGACCCTTGGGGATGCGGTGGCTCCGTTGATACAGTTTCTTGATCTCGGGAACCGGATACTTGTACATTTCAATGTTGCCGCCGCCGACCGTGCGCAGCGTTAGATCGAGCGGGAAGGTCTGCATGCCGACAGGCAGGCCGAAGTCGTACACCCCCGCTCTCGCGATCCACACTTTGCGGCCGTTCGGCACGTCGTTGAACACCTGCGACGCATAGTAGCTGCCGTCGGTATGGGCAAAGCCCATCGTGCCCGTCTGCGGCGTGAACTTGACGCCGTCGAACGAGCCGATCACATAATTGCAATTGGCGCCAAAGAAGACCCATTTTCTGTTCTTCTCGTCGCCGTCTGCCGGCAATTCAAACAGGTCTGGACATTCGTGGAATCCGTGGATCTCGCTCCGCTTTTCCCAGTGCTTGAGATCCTTCGAGGTGAATACGTGGTAGTCATTGGCGTGGATGTAGAGAATCATGACCCAGTGCTTGCCCGGCTCGTACCACAAGACCTTGGGGTCGCGGTTGTCGCGGTCGATGTTGGGAATGATCGGGTTGCCCTCGTACTTGGTCCAGGTCCGGCCACGATCATTGCTGTAAGCCATGTTGATCGTGGCCGTCTTCCCGGAAGGCATCCAAGGAGCACAGGCCGCACTCGCCGTATAGAACGCCACCAGTGGCGATTCCCGGCCGGTCTTGAGACCCGCGGTATTGTTCGTGTCGGCGACGGCCGAGCCGGACCATTGGGCCCCGTCGCGGTCGGGCCAGAAGTAGAGCGGCAACTCTTCCCAGTGGACCAGGTCGCGGCCGACCGCATGCCCCCAGGTCCAGTTGCCGTGAAGTTCAGGCGGCATACAGTCAAACGGCAGGGTCTGGTAACCAAGGTGATATTCGCCATCGTAGTAAACCAGTCCATTGGAGTCGGTGGCTTGACCGTAACGTGGCGTGTAGTGGAAGCGCGGGCGGATTGGTTCGTTGTAGATCTTTCGGCCGTCGGTCATCTTGTCCGACGGAACGAGCACGTTGGCGACCGCCTCCGACGTGGGCTCGACCCCGTCGAGCTTTTCAATCTGCAGCACGGCCTTTTGGCCCAAGTGGGGCGTCAAATCGACCGGCACCCACATCTGAGGGTTCTTCAGATCGAACGGGGCCATGTGCGCCATGATCATCTTGCCATCGACATAGACTTTCATCTCCCGAAACGGCGCGTTCTTGTTGATCGGAAAATTCAGCCAGCGTTTGTCCAGGACCAGTTTTCGTTCGACATACCCGGTCTCCGGCACCGGCTTCTTGTCGGTCTGATAGAATGTGTCGGCCAGGATATGGCCCCCTTGGGAGTTGTCCACGATCGCTAGATAAACCTTTTCGCCTAGGTAGTCCGAAACGTCGAAGTAGTCTTTGCAGAGTGTATCAGAAACCCCTTGTTTCACCTTCATCATCCGCGTCGGACTGTTGCGGATCGTTGACCCTTTGTGGACCAACTGGACTCCGACGTAGTCCGCATCGGCAGTGAAATTGAACGGCCGGTCGCTGCCGCCGACGCGAAAGACAAGGTAGTTGCGTGCGACGGTGAACTCGGGCGAAATCAGCTTGCCGGTTCCGCCGTCGCCCCGATAAGAACTGTTCGCCAGCCCCTTGCCGTCGTAACCGGAAATGACGACCTTCTCTTCCCATGGGCCCTGGGCCGGCCCTGGCCCGAACGCCTCGCCTTCGGTTTTCCAATCGCCCCAATCGGGGCCTTCGAAGTCGTTGATGGGGATGTCGCCACCTTCGCCCGCAAACGCGCGACAAGCGAGCGCCACGCAAGACAATGCCGCTAACAAGGATGTCATATACTTCATGGGAATGTTTCTCGGTTGGTTGTTAATCCTTCACGCTATTCGCAATCCAGCCGTTGAGCATGGAGACGCACACGTCGAGCTTGCGCTGCGCGGTCAACCGCATGAATTGGTCGAGGCGCTTCAGGTGCTCCGGGCTGACCAAGGTCCGTTTCGGCTGGAAATGCGGCCACAACGCGAAGATGCGGAGGTGGTCCATGCCCAGGGAGGCAATGGCGTCCAGATCGCGAGCCACCGCGTCTGCGTCGAAATCGTTCCAGAAAAAGAACCAGTTCTTGGTGGGCGTATAGTTGACTCCGAAGCGAAAGTGCCGGAGCGACTTCGCGGCAACCTGTTGTTTCTTTGCGTCGTCTTTCAGATCCGCGTCGGCAGGCGTGCCACCCTGCGCGAGCAGCAACGGCGATCCCATCATCGCACCCAGGCCGGCTCCCAGAAAATCCCGTCGCTTCATGTCTTGCATGGTGTTAGATTGCTTCAGTGCTTCATTTCTTGCCAGTAAGATTGGTTCCTGCCGGCACAATGGAAACCGCCTCGTCTCCTTTAAGCGACAGGACCAGCTTGCCTTCAGTGGCCGCGACGCCCTGTTTCAGCGGCACGCAGCCCTCCACGGTGATTTGATAGAGATCCACACTCTTCACATCCTTCCAGTCGTTAGGCAAAAGCCACGACTTGTTCTCATAGCCCGGCCCGCTGTAGGCGTAGATCTCCATATTCTTGTTCCACAAGGCGGGAACGAACAGATTGTCATCCTCGCGCAGCACGAAGTCGCCCTTGCGGATGATGCGCTTGCCGTTTTCGTTACGGGCAACAACGCCATCGCTATAGATCAGCGCATCGTTCTCAAACTTGATCCGCTCGAACCGGCCCAGGTAATACCACGGCAGGGTCGTGCGGCAGAATTGGCCCAGAAAACCGGCCATGTTGTCCTTGTTGTCACTTGCCCAGTTAGACTGCCAGATATCTTCGCCGTGCATGCTGGAGCCGATGCGGTAATCGCCGTCGCCGTCGCGGGTGGTGCGGCCTCTCGCCCCCAGGCATTCCGGGATCTCCATCGGGTTCCATGAATACCACCACGACATCGGCTGCAATCCGACGAAGTGTTCGCCGGGCGGGTGTGCCCAGCCGGTTCCCTCGCCCGTGACGTCAAAACCGCGCTCGCGCCAATAATGGAAGATCTTGCGTTGGGTTTCGACGAACTTCTCCGGGGTCAAGCCGCCGTTCTCCGGTTTCGCGTGCCACGGGCTGATCGGCGTGCCGCCGTCGCGGTTGGCAATGAACACATCAATGTGAATGGTGTGCCCCTCTTTCAGCTCGGGGATCATCTTGATCAGGCCGTCAATCCGCCGTTGCGCCAGCCCGGCATCCCATTCTTTCGGATAGACCACGTAGTACATGTCGTCGCCCTTCATTTGGATTCCCAAGGTGTGCAGTTGGCCGCTCTCATTCCTGGCGATGCAGTCTTTTGCCAGATACTCATCCCACAACGGACTGTGTTTGTAGGCATCCGCCATGTTGATGTGCAGGCTCACCGTGGTGTTGAACTTACGGGCTTCACGGATGAGCCAGCGCAAACTATCGAGCGCCGTGGCGTCCTGTTGCCGCTTCATGCGGGGATTCACTTCGCTCCAGGCGGGATAGCCGTGGTCGTGCCCGCCTTTCTGCCAGCCGACCAGATAGATGATCTTGGGCATGCCGCGCGTCAGGTTATCGGTCTTGCGCATGACATCGAGGGCTTGCTCGAAAGTGTAAATCACCTCGCGGCCTTTCTTGGATAGGATGCGATCATTGGCCAGGCGTTCCACCGGGTCCCCGTCCATGCCCAGGAAAAGTTTCATCACCAAGGCCTGGTGATAGTCGCGATAATAAGGCGTCACCACCACGTCGGTGCTGGCCTTGTATGTCTTGCCGCCCTCCACGACCGTTGCCTCAAGGGTTGCAACGCCGCCTTCCCTGGCCACCACCTTGTCGCCCTCCAGCACCACGACTTCCACATTGCCGCTGGCTTGTTTGGTCCGTGCCGTGATCGCCGCCCCCGCAGGTGGAAGGACGCGTTGGGACCCGTCCGCATGGAATCCTGTTAGAACCAATTTCCCCGTGGCCTGGCCTGCGCGCACGGGATTGAGAACCTTGCGGTCGAGCGTCAGGGTGACATGGTCCAAAGGTTGCTTCCGCACGGGTTGCGGATCCACCGGCGCTGCTGCGGCAGCGCCGGGCAGGGAGGACAGCAGTGCCAGGGTGAGGGTGGTGCGGGCCACAAAGCGGCGGGTGATATGGACTTTCATTTGGATATGTTATAATTCCGACAGGGCTATCATACGTCAGACCGCAGGCGTTCTTATCAGGCATGTGTCACCGATGCTAAAAATGTGTGGGATCATGAGTCTGAGTAGTATCATGATTTCACCAGGGTCTGCATGCGGCTGGTTTCCCGGCGCGTGATCGCGATGGAGTGCGGAGTTGTGGCAAGCGGTCTGTGACCGTCGGCGCGAATGGTAAAGCATTGTAGCGGCGGTCTGTGACCGCCGGCGCGAATGGTAAAGCATTGTAGCGGCGGTCTGTGACCGCCGGCGCGAATGGTAAAGCATTGTAGCGGCGGTCTGTGACCGTCGGCGCGAATGGTAAAGCATTGTAAGCATTGTAGCGGCGGTCTGTGACCGCCGGCGCGAATGGTAAAGCATTGTAGCGGCGGTCTGTGACCGTCGGCGCGAATGGTAAAGCATTGTAGCGGCGGTCTGTGACCGTCGGCGCGAATGGGAAGTCATTGTAGCATCTGTGTGACCGTCGCTGGTTTTCCGGTGCGATGAACACGCGTGATCGCGAAAAAGTGCGACCGCCGCTACAATAGCACAAGTGCGGGGCCGCCGGTGCGCACCGGCGACCCCGCGGGAATCCGGAGAAAACCCATTAACTCCGGAAAACCGTCACGCGTCGATATGAAGGGATTGTGGATCTTGGATCGAGGATTTTGGATTGATCGTAGCGGCCTTCGATCTTCGATCTCCCGGCTCGCCGTTTCCTCATTCCGTGGCCGCCAAGCGTGCGAATCTCTTGCCTGTGCTGCCCAGCGGGATTTGGGCGGTGATGTCGTAGAGTCCGCCGCTGGTGCCGACAGTAACCACGACACCCGAAACCGTGCCGGTGGCGACCGGGACCTCGATGGAAGTCCAACTGCCAGGGGTAAGGGTGTCGCTGTATTCGAGGTAGAGGTGCGCGGTACCGGCATCAAGCACCCGCGTGAGATGTAGGGTGAAGCCGCTGCCGTTGGCATTCAAGACTTTGGGCAGCAGGCCGATGCTGGGAGACGAATTGGTGGCGGCCCCGAGGATCCATGCCATGCCGTATGCCACACCTTCGGTGTTGAACGAGTCAAAGGCATGACCGCCGGCCCACGAGGCGTAGCCGACCAGCGCCCCCGAGGTCTTCTTGACCTGCAAGATATTCGAATCGACTACCTGTTTGGCCCAGTTGGCGGGATCGGCCAGCGTCAGGTTGTCCGTGATCGTGCCGGTGGTGGTCAGGACCGTGTACCAGGTGTCGGGCGTAAGGGTTCCCAACTCGGCGAGGTTGAGCGTGCCGGTCAATGTTGCGTCGCCGGTGACTTCGATCAGGTCCTTGGCCGCATCGCCCACGT
>JAPLUI010000053.1 GCA_026397725.1 Verrucomicrobiota bacterium
CTCAACGAAATGGAAATCACCTTTCCGGGAACCGAACTGATCATGCGCTACTCTCTGTTAGGCTCACCCGCCGCCGACGATTCCTAACACAGTGTCACCATCACTTCACAGAGGTAAGGAGTCCTGGGGCTTGTTCGGCTTCACGCGGCGGAGAACGAACGTGTTCCGGTCTTCCACCGGCCATTCCATCTCCTCTCCCTTCTCGATCTGCGCCGCCTCCGCCAAGGCTGCGGGGAAATTCACGTAAAAGGATTGGGTCGATCCTCTTTCAACTCGCCGAAGACACGGAGGCTGGAAGGTTCGGCGATTTGAACTTCCGCGACTATCGCAGGGTGCTGGCGCAGGATAGCACCGTCCTGAAACTTCCGCTCGCCTTGTTCCCTGAGTTCTCCGGGGTTTCCAATGGCAGTTCCAGCGTTTGCAGTGCCCGAATTCAAGCGGTTTGCGACCTGCTCAGCGGGCAACTGATCGGGTTTCCCATTGATCCCTACAGCAAAAACGACCTGACTGCCGCACCTGAACTCGAAATCAGGGAAGGCGATCTGGTGCTGCGCGACCGCGGCTATCTCACCGCCGCCGAAATGCACTCGCAGGTGGCGACCAAGAGACCGCCGCCCTTGAACAGGCGCTGGCCAGATATTGTTGCTACGACAAAAGGAAAAAGCGCCGGAAATTCACGGAAACATGGGAGATTCTGGCTTAACTTGACGCGCATCCGCCGGGGGTTCCGGATGCGGCGGGTGGGTTGCGCCGGGTTCGGATGGTGGCAGAGGCACGAGATCGTTGGCGGTTTCATGGGCATCGCTCTGCTGCGGAGCATAACAGCCCACCGCGCGTTGCCAAGGGCTTTCCCGGCATTCTTGGCCACCCGTCGCAGCGACGCCCCGGCGGTACCGCTTTGTTATCAGCCCAACTGGCAGTGTCGAAGTCTTGGGCAGAGTGCCGCTTCGTGACATTTTTGTCATGCCGCCTTCGCAGCGCGGCCAGTCCGCCTGCGCCTTGACCGGTTGCGCCGTGACCGAATATCCGAAACCATGACAGCGGTTCCAACCCATGGTCTTTTTCGGAATAAATGTTACCGGTGAATGTTCTCACCCCTACCGATGAGTGAATTTGCCGAATTAGTCGATGCGCATTATCAGGCGCTGTTTCGTTTCGGCGTTTCGTTGACGCGGGACGCGGATCGAGCGGCGGATTTGGTGCAGGAGACGTTTTGCATCTGGGCGGCCAAGGGCGGCCAGTTGCGGGACCGCAGCAAGGCGAAGACCTGGTTGTTCACCACCCTGCACCGCGAGTTTCTCGGGCAACGCCGGCGGGCGGAGCGGTTTCCCGAGGAGAATCTGGACGAAGGGACCGTCGCCGCCGTGGCAGCTCCGGAAGATGACGCGGACCGCCAGATGGACGGCCAACGCGCGCTGGAGTTGTTAGGCGCGCTTGATGAGATGTATCGCGCGCCGGTCAGCTTGTTTTATCTGCAACAGCACAGTTACAAGGAAATCGCGGAGATTCTGGACATTCCGATTGGCACGGTCATGTCGCGGCTTTCCCGCGGCAAGGAAATCCTGCGGCGGCAGATGACGGCGGATCCGTCCAGCGCGCCGAAAAACATCCTACAACTTGAACCGGAGGCCCTGCATTACCGCCGTGGATAAGGAACAAGCACGTTTCATCCTGCGCAGTTTCCGGCCCGATGGTTCGGATTGCTCCGATCCGGAATTCGCGGAGGCTCTCAAGCTGGCCCATCAGGATCTCGAGCTTGGCCAGTGGCTGGCGGGTCAACGGGCGTTTGACGCGGCCTTTGCGCATGCCTTGTCCGAGGTGAAGCTGCCGGTGGCACTGTGCAAGAACATCCTCACCGGCCTCGCCATCGAGCGCGGCGATATTCCCCAGGCCACGGATCCGCTGGACGCCACGATGATCGGGGCGCTCGCCTCAATCCAGCCGCCCCCGGCCCTCCGTGGCGAGGTGCTTGCGGCGATGAGAAGCACCGCCAGCGCGGTGCGTGCGCCGGTTTTCCGGTGGCGGCGGATGGCCATTCCGCTGGCGGCGGCGGCTGGCATCGCCTTGGCCTTTGTCGTCATCCGGCGGCAGGAGCCGCCGGTGCCCGAGGCCCGCAACTCTTCCTTGCCGGTGGAATTCGTGGAGGCGGGATTCATCAGCGCCTATGAGTCCCCGCTACCGCTATTCAAGCCGGATGAAACGGGCGAGGACCAGAACGCGATGATCAAGATTCTGAAGGCCCGCAAGCTTCCCTGCCCCTGTTGCCTGCCGCGCGGCCTGGCCGGGGTCAAAGGGATCGGCTGCCGCGAGTGGGTGGTTGATGGCAAGTACGGCTCCCTCATTTGCTTCGACCGGTTGGAAAACGGCGTCGTCCACCTGGTGGTTTTCCGCCGCGAGGATGTGTCCGGCGAGCTGCCGCAGCGCCAGTCGCCCTCATTCTCCGAATACGACGGTTGGGCGGTGGCGCGGTGGGGTGACGATGAACGGGTGTTCGTGTTGTTAGGAAAAGGCGCCAACGTCACCCAGCTCGCCGCCTTGTTCTGAAGCGGCGGTCGCCGGAACTTTGGCTGGCGCCTGTGCGGTGCAGACCAGTGGTGGAAAGTCGCGTCTGGGAGACCCGCGCCCGGGCCAGCCAAGGTGCGGCACGGGACTTGGGAGTGCGGGTGTTTGGGCGGGCATGGGGATGCGAGGTGGCATTCATCGACAGGAAACTCCGCCTGCACCATCTCGCGCCAGTCATCGTATCTGGCTTCGAACTCTTCCTCCGTCATCTCCACGCGGAGGCTTGCGACCCTCGCCACGCCGGGCGGGCGCTTGTCATACGGAGGATTTCACCCGCAGCCTCGGCTCAGGAGGAGTGCCGCTCCCCTGTAAGCCGGATTCTGTCCGCCCCGCTCGCGCGGGGTTGGACGGTCATTTCTCTCACTCCGCCGGAGCGGAGCGCCCCGCTGACGCGGGATGCGACTAATACCCGGAGAGTAACGGGCGGGCCGCCCTTCCCCTGTTTTGTCTTGCACCACGCGGGGTTTGCCGTGCCGCCTTGGTTGCCCGCGGCGCGGTGGGCTCTTACTCCACCCTTTCACCCTTACCTGTGCCCTTGCGGGCCATCGGCGGTATGCTTTCTGTTGCACTTTCCATCCGGCACTCTCGCGAGTGCCGTCCCTTGCTTTCACAAGGCGCGTTGCCCTGTGGTGTCCGGACTTTCCTCAAGCACGCTTGCACGCGCTTGCGACCGTCCGGGGAGCGGCGTGCCAAGCGTCGTTCGGATTCCCCCGCCTGCCAAGGAAAACTTTCAGGGAAACTTTCAGGACCGACCATCGGGCGATCCTACACGACCCTGCACGCCACGGTCATCGTCCGATTCCTTTGCCAAAAAGATGTGCCAATGGGATTTCCAAAAAGATTGCTTGGCACGGCGGATTGGATGGATATACTCACGACCAAGCCGATGAAAACAACCATCCAAGTTCTTTCCCTGCTGGTTTTCCTGATCAGCTTTCAAAGCGCTGCCGCAGCGGTGGACCCCGGTGCTACGGAAACGAATCGGGAGGCGGACCACGCCGCGCTCCGTCAATTGCGGGACCAGGTCGTCATCGCCATTAACAAACTGGATGGCGACGCGCTGGCACCCTGTTTTGCCAAGGAGTTCGCGTTGACGACGGTGACCCAATCCGTCCTGACCAACCCGGCGCAAGTGGCGGAGTTTTTCGAGCGGACGTTCCGCGCCAAGGACGCGCTGATCAGCGGGATGCAGACCGAACCCACCGCCGACATTTTGACGCGCTTCATTGACGAGAACACCGGGGTTTGCTACGGCAGCACGAAGGACAGCTACACCTTGAAATCCGGCGAGGTGGTCACCATGCACAACCGCTGGAGTGCAACGGTGGTGAAGGAAAACGGCGAGTGGAAGGTGGCCATGGCCCACGTCGGAACGGATTTCCTCAACAACCCGCTGTTGGATGGCGCCGCCGCGTTTGCGAAAAAACTCGCCATCGGCGCCGGGCTCGGCGGCCTGGTCGTGGGGATGGTGCTGGGACATCTGATGGGCGGCAGGAAACGGGCGCGTGGAAAGGCGAATGCGTGAAGTCGGCGGCGCATGAGATCCGGAGGATCCGACTGGCCGGAGCGTGCTGTGAAAGCTGTGGCCGCAACACCGATGGATACCGGTAAATCCATTGCCGCGGGGTTAGGCTCCACCCTGTCCGGCCCCAAGCGCCTGTTGTTGTTAGGCATCCATTATTGGACGACCTTGCAAGTTGTCCTCATCGGGTTGACGCTGGGCATTCCCTGGGCAGGGTTGCGCTGGCGGCTGCTGGCCGGACTGTGGCTGCTCTATCTGGTTCCACCGCTGGCCGCCGGCATCCTGCGGGGTCTCGCCCCGCTGCGCGAAGGACGCCTTCCCGTTGGCCAACGTGATTTCTTTGTGTGGTGGGCCATGTTCAATCTGCAGGTGATCTTCTGCAGGTTGCCGGCGCTGGAGGAAGTGCTGCGCCTGGTGCCAGGACTTTACGGCATCTGGTTGCGGCTGTGGGGGGCCCGGGTTGGACGGCTGATCTATTGGGGGGCGGGACTGAGGATTCTCGACCGCTCGTTGGTGCGGATTGGCGACGGCGTGATTTTCGGGGCCGCCGTGCGTTTGAATCCCCATGTCCTGGCGCGTAACAAATCGGATGAGGTGGAATTGCTGCTGGCCAAGATAACCATCGGCGACGCGGCAATGATTGGCGGCTATTCGTTGCTCACGGCCGGAACGGAAATCGCCGCGGGTGAATGCACGAAGGCCTTTCTCATCTCCCCTCCGTTCAGCAAATGGCAGGGCGGAACACGCATTCCTAACCCGGAGGTCGGGCCATGATCTGCGATTTGCACGTCCACCTCGCCGGCGTCGGTGCGGGAGGTAGCGGCAATTGGCTGGCCCCGGCATTTCAGCGAAGTTATGCCTTCCGCCGCGTGGTGCATGGGCTGAAGCTGCCATCCGGGATGCTGGCCCGGCCGGATTGTGACACCCGAATTGCCGGGCAGATCACGGCTTGGATAGCCGACAGTGTGCTGGATCATGCCGTGCTGCTGGCCTTTGATGCGGCCTACCACGATGACGGCACCCGCGACCACGCGCACACGCTGCTGGTGACCGACAACGACTTCGTGGCCGACCTGGCGGCGGCGCACGGGAAGATCCTGTTTGGCGCAAGCCTGCATCCGTATCGTCGCGACGCCGTGGCTGAATTGGAACGGCTCATTGGCCGCGGGGCCTGCCTGGTCAAATGGCTGCCCGGCGCGCAGAACATCCAGCCGGATCATCCGCGCTGCCTGCCGTTTTACGATGCGCTGGCACACCATCGGATTCCGCTGCTGTGCCACACCGGGGTGGAGCACACGCTGAAGGCCTTTCCTAACACGCTGAACGATCCCCGGCGACTGATCCCGGCTCTCGAACGCGGGGTTGCGGTGATCGCCGCGCACTGCGGCACCCGGATCTTTCTGCACGAGAAATCGTACTTCCGGAGCTGGCAGGCAATGGCCTTGCGCTATGATCAGTTCTACGGCGACATCAGCGCCTTCGGCATGGTCACTCGCATCTGGTCGCTGAGGCACCTGCTGAAGTCACCCGCGTTGACGGCGAAACTGCTGTTCGGTTCCGACTTTCCGGTCGCTCCGGCACCGTTGAGTTGCCTCGGTCCGCTGAGTCTGCGGCAAGCGCTCGAACTGCGTCGCATGACGAATCCATTCGATCAAGCGGTGGCCATGATGCAAGCGGTTGGGGTTCCGGACGCGGTGTTTGCGCGGGCGGCACAGTTGCTTAGGATGCCGCCGGACAAACAGCTCGCCACCAGCGCCAACCCCGGGGCGAACGCCGCATGAACAACCCCAAGCATGACGCCATGCCCGGCAGCTTCCGGTCGTCCGCCACGGGCTGAGTTAGAGCGGGCCCTCGGCCCTGGATAGCGGTGGACCAATCGGGGGCGGGCAATTGCAGGGCGTGTTCCATCAGTCCGCAGTTCCTGATCCCGGCGGAAAATGAGTTGGCACTTGTTGGCGTTTCAGACGAATTCGTGAATCATCCGCGCATGGGTTTGCGGGTGGCAGCAGTGCCGATGCGGGGTCATGTCTTGCTCTTACTTGAGCATGGAATGTTGGAAGTTGAATGTTGAATGTTGAAATTTTCGGCGTGCCTCATGGGAACCCCGCCGCTCTAACGGTTTAGCCAAAGCGGTGTGGCGGGCTGTGCCCTTCCCACCACACTGCAGACTTTGGCTCGCGCCCGGGCAGGTGAGAGTATGGAGTGCGGTGGGAAGCGCCGCGCCACACCGCTGTGGCTAAGTCCCGGCGCTTGCTGCGGCCCAAACATCTTCCGGGTCGTCACCAGGATTCGGCGTTCCCGTTCTCAGCATCAGAACCCGGTGGGCGGGTGTGGCACCGGGAGTAAC
>JAPLUI010000481.1 GCA_026397725.1 Verrucomicrobiota bacterium
GAAGATGTTCGGGCCGCAGCGAGCGCCGGGACTTGGCCACAGCGGTGTGGCGCGGCGCTTCCCACCGCACTCCATACTCTCACCGCACCTGCGCGAGCCAAAGTCTGGAGTGCGGTGGGAAGGGCACCGCCCGCCACCCCGCTGTGGCTAAACCGTTAGAGCTGCGGAGTTCCCATGAGGCCCGGTCCGTCTCGCGGCAGGCACGCCCCTCCCGAGTAACTTGGCTCCGAGGAGGCCCGTTAGGGAGCGACGACATTCCTGTCGTCGAGCGGAAGGAATGTCCATGAACAGAGCCTTCGGCACGCACTCATGGGCCGCCCTTCCGCTACCACCACAAGAATGTGGTGGCTCCTTATCGCGCCCACGTTACTCCCGGTGCCACACCCGCCCACCGGGTTCCGATGCTGAGAACGGGAACGCCGAATCCTGGTGACGACCCGGAAGATGTTTGGGCCGCAGCGAGCGCCGAGGACTTTGTCGCCCCGCTTAATAGATTTCCTTCACAATCAACGGGTTATGAAACGCTCAAACGCTCGCATTGTCACCGCTCTAGCAATCACGATCCGTTAGAACACATCACGAGTCTTCCGGAAAGGGCAATTCAAACTTAACGAGGAACCGGTGGAGAAAAATATCTTGAGAATTTTCTTGGCAATGCGGGCCGGAAAGCTATTTTCGCGTTTGCAGTGATTTGCCATGATCCTAACGAAATCCCCCATTTCCCTGAATGATACCGCCGGACCAAGGCCTTGGTCGGCTCCGGTACTGCAGTCGCTGTTCCGGCCCCCTCCGCCCCCTTTTCCTCGCCCTCCGGGCCGGCCACCGGCTCTTTCAACGGCCTTCACCCCCACCGCAATTTCTTAGCTGTACGACTGATTGTCGGAAACGCGTAAGATTTCACCTGCTTCCCACGTTCCTTCCGCGCACCGCAGCCGCTTTCCTCACCACCTTGATTCCGCCATGACCCGCCGCCTCGCCATCCTGTTAGCCGCACTCCCGGCGCTGGCAATCGCCCAGAACCCGCCGCCCGCCGCTTCCCCGCCCCAGTCCGCTCCGCAAGCGGCGGCCAAGCCCGCCAGTGCTGACCAACCTGCGGCGGATGCGGCCAAGCCCGGGGACTCTAACAAGCCCGGGGACTCTAACAAGCCCGGGGACTCTAACAAGCCGGCGGATTCTAACAACCCAGCGGCGGACGCGGCCAAGCCGGCGGAGTCCGTGAAGCCGCAGATTGAGAAACTTGGCGACAGCAAGTATCGGATCGGTGGGGTTACCATCAATGCGAAGACGCGGGAGATCCGTTTTCCGGCCACAGTGAACATGGACCAGGGATTGCAGGAGTACATCATTTGCAAGCAGCGGGGCAAACTCCACGAAGCGTTGCTGATTACGGAAATCAACGCCACCCATCTCTGTTTGGCGTTCACCCTGTTGCGTTATCTGCCATCGCCCGAACTGTTCGGTCTGCGCGATGAAACCGGTCACCAGAACGGCCTGTATCCGAACGTGCCTGCGGCGGTGAAAGCCAGCGCGCGGATTTCCCTCGAGGTCGAATGGACGCTTGACGACAAGACCCACCGTGTGCCGATCAATGATTGGCTTCAGCTTTCGGTGAAAGAAACAGGCATGAAGTCGGGTCCGTGGCTGTACACCGGATCGGAATTCTATGAAGGGAAATTCGTTCCGGAGATGACCGGTGATCTTGCGGCGATCATGGTGGATCAAGGATGCCTGATCAATTATCCCGGTGCCGACAATGTTGATAACGGTTCCCAGGTCTGGTTTGCTTACCCGAAGCGCATTCCGCCCGTCGGCACTCCCGTCACCGTCATCATCACTCCTTACACCAACCCCCGCCCTCTGCCAAAACCCTAAATTCACTCATCCCATTCCTCATTCTCGGCGCCGGTCTCGCCACCGCCGCCCCGTCAAGGTCGGATCGCGACGAGTCGCTGCGCCAGGAAATCCGCCAGTCGATCGCCCGCGGCAACCCCTGGCTCAAGGCCCCACAGAAACCCACAGGCAACCGGGACGAGCCCGAACTGTCGGCCTTCACCGCGCTGGCCCGCAACGCCCTGGCCCGCGATCCCAACATCGACCGCGCCGGCCCGCTGTCTCCGGCCATGGAAGCATATGAATGGACGCGGCTGTGACACTTCTTGGTCTTACTTGATCATTGAATGTTGGAAGTTGAATGTTGAAATCTTCGGCGTGCCTCCTGGGAACCCCGCCGCTCTAACGGTTTAGCCACAGCGGTGTGGCTAAGTCCCGGCACCCCCCGGGGTGTGCCACCGCGCCGTGAGATGCCGCAGCGCATGAAGTGAATTGTAGCGGCGCTCTGTGAGCGTCGTTGCCAATGTTCCGCGCGAAGCTCTCTTCATCTCACCGTTCCTGATCCCGGCGGAAAATGAGTTGGCACTTGCTGGCGTTTCAGACGAATTCGTGCATCATCCGCGCATGGGTTTTCGGGTGGCAGAAGTGCCGATGCGGTGTCATCTCTTGCTCTTACGTGATCATTGAATGTTGGAAGTTGAATGTTGGAAGGTTACTACTCAGGTTCCAAAGAATTCATGGCACGGTGTGAAGCATGGTGTAGCCGCCGCTCTAACGGTTGAGCCACACCGCTGTGGCTAGGTCCCGGCACCCCCGGGAAGGTGCCAAGTCATGTTCCGGGATGCATCGCCAATTCCTTGTCAATTCAAGGTCCAGCTCAGGATGTGTGTGATCAAGTAAGAGCCAGACATGACACCGCAGCGGCACTGCCGCCACCCGCAAGACCAGGCACCCCGGAGGTGGCTCCTGCGGCAAGATTTTTCACCACGTATTGCACGGATAAGATTGCTTCCGAATGGTGGTCAAGCCGCTCTTCAGGCAGCCTGCCCCTGGGGTGTTCAAGCGAGGGGGGGTTCCTGCGGAATTTCATGAAGCAAAGTCCCCCAATCCTGGCAGTGGAACGGGTCGAGCCGTTCCTACACGTCCTGCGGGGCGAGAGAATCATTCTGGACGTGGATTTAGCCCGCATCTACGGCGTTCCCACCAAACGGCTCAATGAGCAGGTGAAACGCAACGCCGAGAGATTTCCCCTCGACTTCGCTTTCCGCCTGACCAAGGCGGAAGCCGGCACGCTGCCGCGTTCAAGGTCGCAAATTGCGACCTTGAACCGCGGACAGAACATCAAATCGGTCGAAAGCCGCGATGTGGCAAAGGAAGGGACCAGAAGGAATAACCTCGCTGCCACCTTGCGCAAACTCCGGCGCTTCGACGAAGCGCGGCCGGAAATCCGCCGGGCGATTGAATGCAACGCTCAGTTCGGCCACGCGTCCGAGCCGTGGTCATCCTGGGCCATCCTCGCTGCCATCGAGACGGACGCCGGCAACCCCGCCGCCGCCGCGAAGGCGAAGGGCAAGGCCATCGCCTGCTACCTCGCCTACCGCCGCGACGGCGGCGAAAACCATTCCGGTCCAGGTCGCATCTGCTTCGACGTGACCCAGTCCCTGCTCGCCGGCAACCCGGCCCAAGCCGCGTCCCTCCTCCAGCAACTCGCCGAGGATCCCGAATGTCCCGACTGGCTCCACACCTTCATCCGCGCCCTCCAAGCCATCGTTTCCGGCCGCCGCGAACGCACCCTCGCCGACTCCCCGGAGTTGGACCACTCCATGGCCACCGAAATCCTGTTCCTGATCGAGACCTTGGAGAAGCCCCGGTAGCGCGTTGCGGGAGTGGGGACGGGGTTCGCGGGGGACCGGTGTTGCCTCGTCTCGTGCTCCCGTCCAACTTGGCTCCGATGGTGGAGCGACGACATTCGTGTCGTCGGGTGGCAGGATCGCCCGTGAGCAGTGCCTTCGGCACGCACTCACGGGCTACGCTGCCACCACCACCACAGGAATGTGGTGGCTCCTTAGCGCGACTCCTGTCAGGAGCGACGACATTCCTGTCGCCGGGTGGCAGTATTGCCCATGAGGAAGTGCCTTCGGCACGCACTCACGGGCT
>JAPLUI010000064.1 GCA_026397725.1 Verrucomicrobiota bacterium
CGGCGAGGGCCAGCGCGGTGGCGAAGGAACGGTCAACTACTCGAACGAGCCGAACATGCAGGCCGCACATCTGTTCAATTATGCAGGCCGCCCGTGGCTCTCGCAATACTGGGTACGGCGGGCGCAGCAGCAGGCCTACGGAGCGGTTGATGCAGTCGGCGGCTACGGTTACGGGGATGAGGACCAGGGGCAGATGGGATCCCTGAGCGCTCTGATGTCGATCGGTCTGTTCTCCCTGCGCGGCGGCTGTGAGAATCCCCCGATCTACGACATCACTACGCCCCATTTCGACACTGTTACGATCAAGCTGGATCCGAAGTACTATCCGGCGAAGGAATTCGTCATCAAGACGTACAACAATTCCACTACGAACCACTATATCCAGTCGGCGAAACTCGCCGGCGTACCGCTGAACAACTGCTGGATCTACCATCGCGACCTTGCCGCCGGCAAGACGCTGGAACTATGGCTGGGGCCGAAGCCCAATACCAACTGGGGCGTGGCGGTTTCGCCCGTCAATTCCAGTTCATCTTCCCAGCCGATGCGGCCGCTTGAGAAGCGTGAGGGTGGCAGGGACGGCTCCGGAAATCTGAAATAACTAACATGCGAAAGGAATGCACTATGAAACAAACACTTGCCTTTATTCTCTGTCTGCTGTTCGGGCTACCGAACTGTTTCGCTGCGGACGCAGCCTTGATGACCATCCCCGTTGACTCGCCGGCCTTCGTATATTCGCCGGGCAACTGGACCGGCGACACGGGCCGCGCTGGCAAGGTCTTCCGCCAGACATGGAATCCCGGGGCGTATTTCCGGGTGACCTGGGAAAGCAAGAACCCGCAACCGGTGGCCAAGCTCCGGCTCGACATCTCCACCCATCAGCCAAGATTCAAGACATCGCCGCTGGCCTACTCCATCGACGGCATCTGGAAATCCAATATCCCGCCGGTGGGCGAGATCGTCATCGAAGGGATCACCGGTGCCGGGCGCCACGAACTGGCTGTCTATCTACAGCAAACGTCGACGGCAGTGGAGCGCTGGGGCAGCGAGGGTAAAAGCGGCCTGAACGTGCTGAGGATCACCGGCCTGTCGGTCGATGCGGACAGCGCCCCGGTTCCGGCCACCCCGGAAAGAAAATGGGCCATAATCACTGGCGACAGCATTACCGAGGGCGGAGCGAGCGAGCTTGCGGGTTATTCTCATCTGGTGGGGCAGGCGCTCCGGACATTGCATTATGAATATTGCCAGAATGCCTGCGGGTGGAGCGGCTGGATCAATAAGGGCGACAATCCGCCCGGAGACGTGCCCGGCTATTATATGATCCGGAATTCCACCAACGGTGTCGGCGGCCAGTATGACGATGCGGCCAGCCGCTGGAACAAGATCGATGGCAACAATCATTCCCTGCTGGACTCCAGGGGGCATATCAGCGCATACGGTCAAGCCGACCAGGAACCCTCCCTGATCATGATCAACTATGGGACCAATGATATCCTGCACAAATCCAATCCCAGCGACGTCGCTGCCAGCATCACGCAGTGCCTGGCGGCCTTGCGTGCCAGCGCGCCCAACGCACAGATCATCATCATCATTCCATTTGGTCAGTATTGCGCCAGGGAATTGAAGGATTCCGTTGATGCCCGCAAGAAGGCCAGTCCTGCGGATACCAAAATCGCCATCATCGATTTGGGTGCCGGAGTTGCCAAAAACCTTGAAGCCCCTAACGGCTTGATGGGAGGCCTGCACCCTAATGACCGGGGCCACGCGAATTTCGCGGCAGCCATCATCCCGCAGATGACGAAGCTCATTGAGAACTGAAAGAAAAGACAAAATAGAAGGAAAAGAACAAATGAAGAAGATAAGCACCCTCACAGCCATGCTGCTGGCGCCGCTCATCGCGCTCCAGGCCGCTGAAACGAGGTATCCGTCTGACGCCATTATGTCCCTCGACGAGCTGGCCGGGGATTGGATGGAGGTCAATACCCTCCGCAATTTCCCGTCGGTCAACAATTTCTGGGGCGCCCTGCAAACCCACCCAAATCTCACGACCTTTCTCTATGTGACCTTTCCGCCTTACGCCAATGGCGGCGATAACGGCGTGCTGAGTATGAACGGGAAGCCGGTCACAGCGACTGGATCCCGGTGGTATCCGTATCAGGTGCTTCGCCGTGCCACGGTGGACGGGGTTGAGATGGAGTCGGCCATCCGCATGCCCTTTGAACAGCGCGGTGTCTTTTGCCGGCTGACGATCAAGAACACCACCACGAATTCGCAGACAGTGGACGTGTCCTGGGCGTTTTCAGGACAGGTGTGCCGCCACCCCGATGCCGCGTGGGCTACATGGCATCACCGCAGTGGGGAAACGGGCAACACCATCGCCCTGGTTGGCGCGGATGCCAAAGTACTGTCCGCCGTGGGGAACAAGGGCTCTGAGTCGGCCGCCATCGCGTTTGCCTTTTCTCCTGCGCCGGCAGACTTGAAAGCAATGCCAGACGGAGGCGTCGCCGCATGGAAAATCTCGCTTGCGCCCGGCCAAACGGTGTCATTGGCCTATACAAGCGCCATAGACAAAGAACCGGCGGCGGCCACAGAGCTCGCAACGCGCTGGGCGAAATCCTTTGACCAGAGTTTTGCGTTGGCCAAAACGCAGTGGGAAGGCCGGTGGCAAGCCGCCTTCACTCCCGGCAACACACATTTCTCCGGACACCTGCCGACGCTCCTGACCGATGATCTGAAGATCCGCAGGGTCTATTACGAAGGCGTGCTCGCCGCGTTGATGCTTTGTAGAACAGATTTGCCGGCGGCCAGGCGGTGTTTTGTGACGGCCGGGCCGCAGTGGGCGGTCACGCTCATGTATTATTGGGACACCGAAATGTGGGCCACCGCCTGGGCGATGTTGGAACCGACAACTATGAAAGAGTTGCTGGCGAAATGGCTTGCGATGGATCATCACGGGTGCTACGCGCTGGACTGTCTTTCCGGCAAGGGGGCCGGCCCGTGGTACGCCGCCAACGACTGGTCGATCTTCCGCTGTGTGGAGGCGTATCTCGGCGTGACGGGCGACAAGGCCTTTCTCAGCCAGGTGGTCAACGGCAAAACGGTTTTGCAGCGGCTGGAGGACATCGCGACGTTTTATGAGCAACGCCCGTTGACCAAAGAGAGCCTGCTGGCCGATTATGGCGAGGGCGGTAACCTGCTCGAATGCACGGACCGTTATGTCCAGGGGGTGGCGTCGCTGAACGCGGCCAATGTCTATCTGCTGAGGCGCGCGGCGGACTATTGCGAACAATCCGGGAATGCGGCGCGTGCCCAGGCGCTCCGCGCCAAGGCCGCCAAACTTCTGCCGGAAGTCATGTCGCTTTATAAACCGGGGGAAGGTGTCTGGAATGCCCGTGACAAAGCTGGCAAAGAGGTCCCTGTCCGCCACTGTTTCGACTACATCATGACCGGTCAGGCGTTGGAAAACGACCTCACGCCCACGATGAAAACGGAGATGACCGGCTTCGTCGAGCGCGAACTGCTCACGAAGACCTGGATGCGGGCGATGTCGCTGAAAGATCCCGCCGCCGCGCACTCGGATCGTCCCGACCACGGGCCGATGGGTTCCTACGACGGTTGGCCACCGCTGACGATAGACGTGATGTGCCGGTTCGGTATGTTCGACAAGGCGGTGAACTTTTTACGGGCTGTCGAGCCGGTGACGTGCGAGGGCCCGTTTGCGCAGAGCCATGAATTTCTCGGCCCGGACAGCCGTGGCTTCGATCCGCTTGTCCGCATTGCAAATCGGGGCGGGCAGGACTTCAACGAAGGGTGTGGTGCGGCGTTTGCTGAAGTCATCATCCGCTCATTCTTCGGCTACCGGACTGACTTGCCAGGCGACGGGCTGCCGCTGTTGGCGCCCCGGACACCACGCGGATTCAACGGGCAATTACGCCATGTGCCGTTCCACGGCAAACGGTACACCATCACAAGTGACGCCAAGGGCGTCCATCAGAAGAAGGAATAGACAATTGAACCAGACAGTAGCACTCAATAGCAAAGCAAGAACCGAATAATGAAAAGAATACTGACAGTTGGATTGATGATATATGGATTGGTCGCCGGCATTGCGCTGGCGGACGGGGATCTGGCGAAGAATTTTGCAACGCCGCCTGCCTCGGCTCGGCCGTGGGTCTATTGGTTTCCGCTGAACGGCAACTTGACCAAGGAAGGCATCACCGCCGATCTCGAGGCGATGGCGCGCGTGGGCATCGGCGGCGTGCTCTACATGGAGGTGGATCAAGGCGCACCCAAAGGCAGCGCTGATTTTGCCGGCCCCTTGTGGCGCGAAATGATCCAGCACGCCTGCAAGGAAGCCAACCGGCTCGGAATCGAAATCAATATGAACAACGACGCAGGCTGGTGCGGCAGCGGCGGGCCGTGGATCACCCCTGAGCTTTCGATGCAGATCGTTGTCTGGACCGAGACGGTTGTGGAAGGCGGAAAACCGTTTGAAGGCGTGCTCGCCAAACCGCTGGCGAACAAGGGATTCTATCAGGACATCGCCGTGCTGGCCATGCCGGCGCCCAGCGATGATAAGTTTCGCACGAAACGATTTGAAAGTAAGTCAGCGCTTGATATCACCGTGTTTTTTGACCAATCGCCTGCGAACTTTCCGGAGGCGCCTCAGGACGCGCTCATTCTGCGGGATAAAATCGTGGACGTATCGTCAAAGATGGATGCCGCCGGGAAACTAACATGGGATCCGCCGCCAGGGAAGTGGCTGGTGACCCGGTTCGGTCACACGACCACGGGCTGGGGAAATCAGCCCGCGCCGGAGTCGGGTCGGGGTTTGGAGTGCGACAAGTTCAGCAAAGAGGCGGCGGCAGCGCATTACAACGGGTTGATGGGTAAGATCATTGCCGATAACAAGCCGCTTGTCGGCCGTGGCAAGGTACTCGTCTCGACCCATATTGACAGTTGGGAAGTCGGCACTCAGAACTGGACGCCGAAGATGCGCGAGGAGTTCAAGAACCGGCGCGGATACGATCTGTGGAAATTCCTGCCGGCATTCACGGGGCGTGTGTTAGACAGCGCCGAGGTGACGGAGCGGTTTCTCTGGGATTTGCGCCAGACGATTTCCGATTTGATCGTCGAGAACTACGCCGGCGAGTTCCGCCGCATGGCTAACAAGGACGGGATGCGGCTCTCCATTGAGGCTTATGACCGTGCGCCGGTGAACGAAATGACCTACGCCGGCGAGGCCGACGAACCGATGGGCGAGTTCTGGAAGGTCGGTGCCAACACCGACCGCACCTGCACGGAGATGGTGTCCGCGGGACATGTGTACGGCAAGAAGATTATCGGCGCCGAGGCGTTCACG
The DNA here is from genome assembly GCA_026397725.1 of Verrucomicrobiota bacterium. Lineage (GTDB taxonomy): Bacteria > Verrucomicrobiota > Verrucomicrobiia > Verrucomicrobiales > Akkermansiaceae > Luteolibacter. Next base: position 5,360 of record JAPLUI010000064.1, read on the forward strand.
TCGACCGATGCGGAAAAGTGGCTGCAGCATCCTGCGACAATCAAGGAACTGGGCGACTGGGCGTTTTGCGAGGGCATCAACCGCTTCGTCTTTCACCGTTACGCCGCGCAGCCGTGGACGAACGTCGCGCCCGGCATGAGCATGGGGCCGTGGGGCCTTCACTACGAACGCACGCAAACGTGGTGGGAGCAATCCAAGGCGTGGCACCAATACCTCGCCCGCTGCCAGTATCTGCTTCAGCAAGGCCTCTTCGTGGCGGACGTGCTTTACCTGGAAGCTGAAGGCGCGGGACGGCAGTTCTCCACGCCGGGAGGCGCGGAGATCGCCTCGCGCATGCGCGGCGGCTACAACTACGATGGCTGCCCGCCGGAAGTTGTACTCACGCGCCTGAAGGTCAAGGACGGGCGGCTCGTGTTGCCGGACGGGATGAGCTATCGGGTGTTGGTGATGCCCGATTGCGAGACGATGACGCCGCGGCTGCTGCGAAAGATAAGGGAACTCGTGGATGCCGGTGCGACGGTCATCGGCGGCGGCATACCGCCGGAAAAATCGTCGAGCCTCGCCGACATGGGCGCGGGTGATGCCGAGGTGAAGAAACTCGCCGCCGAACTCTGGCCGAAGCTCGTGACCGGCAAGAATGCCGCCCAGTTGTTAGGCGAGCGTGGCGTGAAGCCTGACTTCAGCGCGACGCCGATGTTGCGCTACACGCATCGCACCATCGGCGATGCCGACGTGTATTTCGTTGCGAACCCCCAGCCGTCCGATGTCGCGGCGGTGGCATCGTTCCGCGTCACCGGCAAACAGCCGGAGCTGTGGTGGCCCGCTACCGGCCGCACGGCGCCGGCACTCGCCTTCGATGAGAAAGACGGTGTCACGCGGGTGCCCTTGAGCTTGGAAGCGAGCGGCTCCCTGTTTGTCGTGTTCCGGAAGCCCGCTGACGCGGCGAAACAGGTCGTCTCGATCACGCGCGACGGCAAGGAGTTGTTGCCGTTGCAAGCTGCGGCGACGCCGCAGGTGCCGGATGTTAGCAAGCCATTTACGATGGTCGCGTGGGTCAAGCCAGGCGCCGACACCGCGTTGCCCGACGAAGCCAAGAGCGGCGTCAGCAGCGGGCAAATTCAGCCTAACAACTATGTGGTCTATCCGGTGCCCGGCCACGAAGTGTGGAGCGGACCCGCTGCGGGTGCCGGTCTCGCTGTTGGCCGCAACGGTGTCACCGTGGTTGAACACGGCGGAAGCCATCTGGCCGCGGTGCTGGTGTGCCCGACGCCGGTGACCGATTGGACGCACATCGCCGTCGTCTATCGCGACGGCACGCCGCAACTCTATCTCAACGGCAAATTGGCGCACACGGGATTGAAGAGCGTGTTTGCTGTTCATGGCAGCGTCGGCGTGAGCCATACGCGCGAGATCGCACCGTTCAAAGGCAAACGTGCCGGGTTGCAACAATTCGATCACGCGCTGACTGATGCAGAGATTCTAAAACTCGCCCAAGTGCCCCTGTCGCTCTCCATGCTCGACGAACCTCCGGCCTTCGATATTGCGACCGGTGAGATCCGGCAAAGCGGCACCTATGTTTTCACGAGCGCCACCGGCCAGCAGCGCGAGCTGAAGGTCGCCTTGCCCGCGCTTCAGGAAATTGCCGGGCCGTGGCAGGTCAGCTTCGATCCGAAATGGGGCGGACCGGCGAAGGTGACATTCGAGAAACTCGACGACTGGAGCACGCGCCCCGAGGACGGCATCAAATATTATTCCGGAACGGCGGTGTACCGGACCACGTTTCAGGCGAAGAAAGGCCAAGCCTACCTCGATCTCGGCAAAGTCGAAGTCATGGCGGACGTGACACTCAACGGCAAACCGCTCGGCACCCTGTGGAAACCGCCGTACCGGGTCGATGTGACGGAGGCCTTGAAAGACGGTGAGAACAAGCTCGAACTCAAAGTGGTCAACCTCTTGATCAACCGGCAGATTGGCGATGAGCAGTTGCCGGAGGACAGCGAACGCAATGATCACCGCGCGCTCAACAAATGGCCGGAATGGCTGCAGGAAGGCAAGCCCAGCCCGACCGGGCGCTTCACCTTCGGCAGTTGGCGACTCTGGAAGAAAGACGATCCGCTCGTCGAGTCCGGCCTGCTCGGACCCGTGACGCTGCGGCCCGTTGATCGCATGAATTTGAAAAAGTAACAAAGGGAAGAACACTATGATAACTCGCATGTTTACATCATTAATCCGCATGGCCATTCCCGTTGTGGTGTTGGCCGTTGGTCTGCAGCCGGCGTCGGCGGAGATTCGGCTGCCCCGCCTCCTCAACGACAACATGGTGCTCCAGCGCGAGATGCCGATTCCGGTCTGGGGCTGGGCCAAGCCCAATGAGCAAGTGACCGTACGTCTCGGGAAGTCGTCGGCTTCCGCGACCACGGATGCCAATGGCCAATGGTCGGTCAAACTGCCCAAGATGAAAGCGGGCGGGCCCTATCAACTGACGGTGGCCGGGGCGAATACCCTCACCCTCAGCAATGTGATGATCGGCGAGGTCTGGGTCTGCTCCGGCCAGTCGAACGCGGGGAAACCGATTGGCATTCATCCCGGCCAGCAACCGTGCCTCAATTATGAAAAGGAGATTGCCGCAGCCGACTATCCCCAGATCCGGCTGATGGAAGTGCCGCCGGAAAGTGCACAGACTCCTGTCGCTGACATCGCCGGCGCCCAATGGTTGGTTTGCACGCCGCAGAACATCGTGGTCAAACGCGGCGAAAATCATGGGTATTCCGCTTGCGCCTATTTCTTTGGCCGAGAACTTCACAAGGAACTCAAAGTCCCCATCGGCCTGATTTCCGCGAGTGTCGGCGGTTGCCCGTGTGAGCCGTTCACCCCGCCCTCCGGCGACCGCTGGCTTGGCATGATCAACCCGCTAGTTCCCTTCGGCATCCGCGGCGCGATCTGGTATCAGGGTGAAGGGAATCTTGGAAACGGCATGCTCTACCACGACAAGATGAAAACCCTCATAACCGATTGGCGCAAGGCCTGGGCACTGGGTGATTTCCCCTTCCTGTTCGTGCAAGTGGCGCTGTGCAAATACACCGACGATGTGGAAGTGGCCCCGCGCCTGTGGGAGGCCCAGACAGCCACGCTGGATGTCCCCAATACCGGCATGGTGGTCACCCATGACATCAGCAGTTACCCCGACTGCCACGCGACTAACAAACAGGAGGTCGGCAGGCGGCTCGCCCATTGGGCCCTCGCCAAGACCTACGGAAAGTCTAACATTGTCTATTCCGGCCCGATCTACAAATCCATGGAAGTCACAACCGGCCAAGGCCCGGCCAGGATCCGGATTCAATTCGACTACACCGGCAGCGGCCTGGCCAGCCGGGACGGCAAGCCGCTGGATCTTTTCACCATTGCAGGAGAGGACAAGAAATTCGTCGAAGCCAGGGCCGAGATCGACGGCAAGTCGGTTGTTGTCTGGAGCGATGCTGTGGCCAAGCCGGTTGCCGTTAGATTCGGCTGGCGGCAGGATGCAGACCCTAACCTCATGAACAAGGAGGGCCTGCCCGCGCCTTGCTTCCGCACCGACAAATGGGAAAAGTAATCATGCGAAAGGAATCCACTATGAAAAACACACTTGTCTTTATGTTCTGTCTGCTGTCCGGACTGCCGAACTGTTTCGCCGCAGACGCCGCCTTGATGACCATCCCCGTTGATTCGCCGGCTTTCGTCTTTTCGCCGGGTAACTGGACCGGAGACGCGGGGCGCGCGGGCAAGGTATTCCGTCAGACGTGGAATCCCGGGGCCTATTTCCGTGTGACCTGGGAAAGCAAGAACCCGCAACCCGTGGCCAGGCTCCGGCTCGACCTTTCCATCAATCAGGAAACTCTAAAGCCATCGCCGGTGGCTTACTCGATCGATGGCATCTGGAAGGCCAATATCCCGTGCGCAGGCGAGATCGCCATCGAAGGACTCACCAACGCCGGGCGCCACGAATTGGCTGTCTATGTGCAGCAGGGGATGTGGCGACAGGAGCGCTGGGGCAGCGAGGGGAAAAGCGGCCAGAGCGTGATGCGGGTTACGGGCCTGCAAGTTGATGCGGACAGCATCCCGGCTCCGACCACCCCGGGAAGCAAGTGGGCCATGATCGTTGGCGACAGCATCACCGAGGGCTGCGGAGCGAGCGTGCTTGCGGGTTATTCCCATCTGGTGGGGCAGGCTCTCCGGACACAGGATTATGAGTATTGCCTGAATGCCTGCGGGTGGAGCGGCTGGATCCACCGGGGCGACGACGGAGACAACGGAGACGTTCCCGGTTATTATACGTTTACAAAATCCACGAACGGTGTTGGCGGCCAGTATGACGACGCGGGCAGCCGCTGGAACAAGGTCGACAACAATCATTCCCTGCTGGATTCCCAGGGGCATATGAGCGACTACGGTCAAACCGGCCAGGAGCCATCGCTGATCATGATCAACTATGGGACCAATGATGACCGCTCGCATAAACCCAATCCCGTCGTTGCAGCCAGCATCACGCAGTGCCTGGCGGCTTTGCGTGCCAGCGCGCCCAACACACAGATCATCATCCTCATTCCGTTTGGTCAGTATTGCGCCACGGATTTGAAGGATGCCGTTGACGCCCGCAAAAAGGCCCGTCCAGCGGATACCAAAATTGACGTGATCGACCTGGGACCGGGAGTCGCGAGAAACCTCGACTACCAAGAGCCTAACGGCTTGATGGGTGGCCTGCACCCGAATGACCGGGGCCATGCGAATTTCGCAGCAGCCATCATCCCGCAGATGATGAAGCTCATTGAGAAGTGAAATGAAAGAAATGAAAACAAACAATATGCACACATTATCTATCAATAAAACCCTTGGCGCGGCGCTGTTGAGTCTGGGCCTGTTGGCCATGCTCGGTTCCGCCGTGACCGCGGGAGAGGCGCCCAGGAACAAGCTCAACATCAACCCGGTATGGCGCTTCACGCTGGGGGATCCGGCGGATGCGTCCAAGCCGGATTTTGATGACCGCGGCTGGGACCTTGTCTCGCTGCCACATTCGCACGAACTCTATGCCGCCGACCTGAGCAATTTCCGTGGCAAGGATGAGGTCAAGGAACCTTACGTGGCCTTTCCGGGGCGCAAGGTCGGCTGGTATCGCCGCACCATTGATATTCCAAGCTCGGCTCTATCTGGAAAGGTGTTTCTGGTGTTCCAGGGCGCGATGGAGACCACCAAGCTGTGGGTCAACGGCAAGCCCGCCGGCGAGTGCCTCGTGGGCGGATATACGTCGTTTCATTTTGACATTACGCCACTTCTCCAGCCGGGAAAAAATGGGTTGTCGGTGCGCGTCGATAATACCGTGCAGAAGGACATCCCGCCTGACGGTGCCATGTGTGACTTTGTCCTGTTCGGCGGCCTCTATCGTGATGTCGATCTGGTGTTCACCGGGTCGCCTCACGTCACGTTTCCCTGGGAAGGCCCGAAGGCGGGGGTCCGGCTGACCCTGCCGGAAGTCTCGCAGGAGAAGGCGGTGGTCCAGATCGAGACCGCGCTGCGCAATGATACGGATCAGGCGGTGAAGTGTATCGTCGTGACGCGCGTGTTAGACAAAGCCGGCAAGGCCGTGGCGACGGCGAAAGATGAGGTTTCCCTGGATGCCAAGGGCGAGGCGATGATCACTCAGAAAACAGAACCTATTTCCAATCCCAACCTTTGGTCGCCAGATAATCCATATCTGTACACGGTTGAAACCACGGTGATGGATGGCAACCGGGCGACGGACCAGGTAAATACCAGACTCGGCATCCGCTGGTGTCAATGGGACAAGGAAAAGGGGTTCTTTCTCAACGGCAAGCACCTCAAACTCGTCGGTGCCAACCGCCACCAGGCCTGGCCCTTCATCGGGAGCGCCGTTCCTAACAGATTGCTCCGTGCGGACGCCGAGCAGATGAAGAAGATGGGGATCAACTGGGTGCGTCTTTCCCACTACCCGCACTCGCCGGCCTTTCTGGACGACCTTGATGAACTCGGACTCATGGCCTTGGAAGAGGGACCGACCTGGATGCACACCCCGAGCGAAACGTGGATGAAGAACCTGGACGCCGCCTTCCGCAGCATGATCCGGCGCGACCGCAATCATCCGTCGATCATCATCTGGAACTGCTGTGTCAATCATCAAGGAGGGGATGCCACGCTGGTCAAGGCGGCGACGGAGGAAGACCCGACCCGCGCCCGCGGCCAGGACACCGTCCCTTGCCCGATGAACTTCGAGCATCTGACAATCAGCGGCAACGCCGCCCTCTGCATCGAGCACACGGGCCATACCTTCGGCACCTTCCGCGGACAGGAGCTGACCCGGGAATATGATCTAACAAAACGCCACTGGGAACATACCGACGCCGCCTACAAGAAGGTGGACAATTCCGGCCTGGCCGTCTGGGCGATGTATGACTACAACACCCCGCATTACGGGGCACCCTATTTCCAGGCGCCGCACGGGGTCTGCGACATCTTCCGCATCCCCAAGCTCAGTTACTACTGGCACTGCGCCGAGTTGGGCAAGGAGCCGATCACTCATCTCTATCCGTTCAAGGACGATGCGGTCGTCATCTTCAGCAACGCCGAAAAAGTTAGATTGTCGGAAAGCATCGGCGGCAAGGATTTCAAGGAGGTCGGCGTGCTGGAGCCGGACAAGGGGTTTGCGTTGAATCATCCGCCGTTCCATGCCAACGTCTCGAAATGGACGACCTGCTATAAGGCGGAAGGGCTGGTGAACGGCAAGGTGGTCAGCAGCCATATCTATCACCGCCAGAGCGAACTCGCCGCGCTCAAGCTCAGCGTGGACCACAGCGAGATCACGGCCGACGGCGGCGACATGACCCGCGTGCTCCTGCAACTCGTCGATAAGAACGGGACCGTCATCGTCAACAATTACGAGCCGGTCAACTTCTCGATCGAGGGTGCCGGGTTGTTGGTTGGCGAAAATCCGACGCAGCTCATGGCCGGGCAGTGCATCATCCTCGTGCGATCCACCTTTGAACCAGGCAAGATGACGATCAGCGCTGAAATGCCGGGCCTGGAGGGGATCACCAAAGCATCGGTCTCGCTGAAGACCGTGGCGGTCGCGGCCGATGCCCATGTCGATATGCCGAAAACCACAGTCAAAGCACCCACCGGCAAATCCGTGATGCCGACCAACCTGAAGCAAATCCAGGTGAATCTGCCCCCGGACGACTTCGGCTGGTTTGTCATCCCTGCGGTCGACAACGCCGAGCCGGGGCAGATGGTTGAGTCGAAGCCCATGCTGGTGTCCGGGCAGCGGCAAACGTCGAAGCTCACGGTGCAGGGCTGCGAGTATCGGATCTATTCATCGGCCTGGTCATCGGCACCGACCGAGGTCATCCGGGGCGACGCTCTGTTCTTCCGCATGAAAGCGAACCCGGCCGCAGGCCAATCCGCCACCGCCGAGGTCACCATCCAGGGCGTGAAGCGTACCTTCACGGTCAAGACGAAATAATTCAACCTAACAACACCATGACAAGAAAACTGACAATCCGTGCAATCGTGTATTTCGCCATGTTGGCGTCGGCTTCGGCCCAATACCAGGGGTGGCAACACTCGGGCTCGCTCTGTGCTCTAACAACTCCGGAGGGTGCGAACCTGCCGGCCACCGCATCGGAAGAGAACTTCCCCATGCTGGTACGCTTGAACAAGGACTGGTTCGATTTCAGCCAGGCGAAAGCCAACGGCGATGACCTTCGTTTCGCCAGTGCCGCCGGCGCATCGCTGGCCTATCAGATTGAGGAATGGGACGCGGCCAACGGGACCGCCAGCATTTGGGTTCGCATCCCGGTCATCAAGGGCAATGCGCGTCAGGAGATCAAGCTGTATTGGGGCAAGGCCGATGCGGCGGCGGAATCCAAAGGGCCGGCCGTGTTCAATGAGTCCAACGGCTACGTGGTCGCCATGCACATGAGCGATCCGGCCAATCCGGCGAAGGATGATGTGGGCACGCTCACGCCCAAGAATGTCGGCACCACGGCCTGCCCCGCGCCTATCGGCAACGGTCTTCATTTCGATGGAAAAAGCGGAATTGAATGCGGGGAAAACCCCGCGAAGTTTCCCACCGGTTCCAATCCGCATTCCACCGAGGCCTGGATCAGACCGTTAGGTGGGAACCACCGGATTATCATGTGGGGATACGGCACCCAGCCTCTGGGCCCGATCCAGCTCATGTATTCCAACCCGCCATTCCGTTTCTGGACGGATTGCTGGGCCTCCGAGGCAAGCGTCAGTGGCGCGAGCCCGGTTACAATGGGCCAGTGGTATCATGTCGTGCATACCTATCAGAAAGGCGAAGGCCGGCTGTATGTCAACGGCGTTCTTGCTGGCACCACGACCGGCGGCACGCCGATGAATATAGTCACCCCCGAGCCGATGTGGATCGGGGTCGAATATGGAAGGTATTTCCTCGGTTGTTTCAAAGGTGATATGGATGAGGTGCGGGTATCCAAGGTGACGCGTTCCGCCGACTGGGTGAAGATGGAATACGAAAACCAGAAGCCGCTGCAAACACTGGTCGGACCGCTGGTGCAAACGGGGAATGCGTTTGCAGTTTCGCCAGCTTCGATCACGGTGGAGGAAGGCAAGAGCATTACGGTCACGGCCCATGCGGGTGGCGCACAGAAGATATACTGGATTGTCAAGAAGGATGGCTCCGAGTCGATCGCCGCAGTGGACCAGTACTCGTACACGTTGGACGCCGGACGCGTCGTGGGCGACACCTCGTATTCGCTGCGCCTGAAGGCGGTGTATGCCAATGAGGTCAAGACCAAGGACATCCCGGTGACTGTCAAGGAAACGATACCCGAACCGGTGCTTGCCCTGAAGGCACCCTCGAATTGGAATGGCCGGGACACCATCGAAGTGGCGCCAGAGATCCGCAATCTCCCGGCGATGACCGCCAAAGGTGCCGGCGAATTGCGCTACCAATGGAGCGTCTCCGGCGGTGCCGTGAGCAAGGAAGTCGCCCCTGGAAAATTGATTCTCAAGCGCTCGCAATACACCGGGCCGATCACCGTCAAGGCGGTGATCGACAATGGCGGAGTAGCCACGATTGCCACGGTGTCGGTCCAGGTGACTGAACCGAAGAACGATCCATGGGTGCAGCGGATTCCGGAGCTGGACGAGAAGCCGGAAGACGGCCAGTTCTATGCCCGTGATGACAACAATGAAGGCACGCTTTATTACAACGGGACCTTGGACCAGGCGGCCGGCGAGGTGTTTCTAAAAGTCTATGCCGACGACAAGCTCATCAAGACCGAGACCGCAAAACCTGCGGCGGACCATTCCTATTCTCTAACCGCAAAACTCAAGGCGGGCCTGATCAAATACAAGGTGGAGTTCGTGACAAAATCGGGCGGCAGCGAAAAGCTGGTGCAGACGATCAACAACCTCGTCTGCGGTGATGCCTACCTGATCGACGGGCAATCCAACGCGTTGGCACTGGATACGAGCGACCAGTCCCCGAATGAAACGAGCGAGTGGATCCGCAGTTATGGCGGTCCGGGTGGGCGGGGCGATTGCAATGATTGGGTTCGCGACCGTTTTGCCAATGGCAAGCGGGAGAACCTGTGGTGCTCCCCGTTCTGGCGCGGGCCGGACAAGGCCGCACTCGGCTGGTGGGGTATGGAACTCGCCAAGAAATTGTTAGCCAGCCAGAAGCTGCCGATCTGCATCATCCAGGCCGCGGAAGGCGGCACCCGCATCGACGAACACATGCCGAATGCAAGCGATCCCGTCGATTTGAAAACGCTCTACGGGCACATGCTCTGGAGGCTGAAGAACGCCAGGCTGACCCACGGCATCCGCGCCGTGTTGTGGCATCAAGGCGAAGCCGACCAAGGGTCGGATGGCCCGGACAACGGATATGACTCGGCGGTCTATCAGCAGTACTTCCTGGATCTGTCGGCGGCATGGAAACAGGACATGCCAAACATCCGCCACTACTATGTGTTCCAGATCTGGCCCAACGGCTGCAGCCAGGGTGGCGGCCACGGCGACCTGCTGCGCGAGAAGCAGCGGACCCTGTCGCGGCTCTACTCGAACATGGACGTCATGTCCACGCTCGGCATCAAGCCGGGTGGAGGTTGTCATTACCCGCTGACCGGTTGGTCCGAATTCGCCCGCTTGATGCAACCGCTCATCGAGCGGGATTTCTACGGCAGCAAGGTGCCCGAACCGATCACCGCACCGGATCTCAAGCAAGTGTATTATGCAAGCAGCGCGAAGGACGCGATCATCCTCGAGTTCGATCAACCGGTCATCTGGTTGGATTCGTTGGCCGGCCAGTTCTATCTGGATGATGCCAAGGACATGGTGGCCAAGGGAAGTGTGAATGGAAACGTGATCACCCTGCAACTGAAGGCACCCGCCACAGCCGGCAAGATCACCTATCTCAAGGAACTCAACTGGAACCAGAACGACCTGATATTCGGCAAGAACGGCATCGCCGCACTGACGTTCTGCGATGTGCCGGTCCTGCCGGAGAAACCGCGTTTCAAATAGGAAGAACCACTAGAACCACAATCACATGAGAAAACTAACACAACTGGACAAGCGGGCTGGGTCCGCCCTGCTGGCCATGGCCATGTTGCTGGGCCTGCCGGTCATGGCGGTCGAGGGGCCGCCGGATCTCACCAAAGGCGGAGCCGCAGGGGTGGATCGCAAAGAGACCTACAACCTGGGACCCACCGGAATGCGCGGGTGGATCTATCACGCATGGTCAAAGATCCCCGGGCGGGATGGGACCACGGCATTTGCTCCCTATCAGATTCTGGTGACCACCGTGGCCGATAAGACCCCGGCCGCCGGGGTCATGGCAGCCGACGACGTGATTCTGGGCGCGAGTGCGGGTGGCGGCGCGGTGCCGCTCTTCACCGCCGATGCCCGCAAAAGCCTGGGTTGGGCGATCGGCGCGGCCGAGGCTAACAATGGGATTCTCAAGCTCAAGCGTTGGCGCGCGGGGGCTACCACTGATGTGTCCATCACCCTGCCCGTCACGGGTGCCTACTCCGACACCGCGCCCTACGATTGCCCCAAGTCCGCCAAGATCATGGCCAACGCCGCCAAGAGTCTCCAACAGAAGATCCTGAAAGATGGTTGGGGCGAGGGCGGTGGGGCAGGGGCCATCAGCGCTCTGGCCCTGCTGGCAACCGGCAACCCGGAGTACCTGCCGATGTTGCAGACTTATGCCCGCTCGCTCGCGCCCAAGGATCTTGATCTTGAGCGCACCGGGGTTTCCGCATGGAGTTGTTATAACAGCATCTTCCTGGCAGAATACTACATGCTTACCAAGGACGCCGAGGTGTTTCACGGGCTGAGCGAATATGTCATCTATGCGGCCAAACACACCAGCATGTTCGGCACATCCGGCCACGGGTTTTCCAATATCCCGCCGCCCGGCGGCTGGGCCGCCGGCGGCACCCATGGCTCGATGAGTTGGTATGGCCCGGTGAACCAGGCCGGGCTGGCCGCCCAACTCACGATCGTGCTGGGCAAGAAGGCCGGCGTGAAAAATCCGGAGATTGCCCCGGCGATCGCGCGGGCCGCCAATTTTTTCGGCTACTATGTGAATCGTGGGTCCATTCCCTACGGCGAACACCAACCGTATTATGGCGAGCACCAACTCCAGGGGCAGAGCCGGACCTACTATGACCACTGTAGCAACGGCAAGGACGGGCTGGCCGCGGTCATGTTCGCCAACATGGGTGACAAGCCGTTGCAGACGGAATACTTCGCACGCATGTCTCTGGCCGGATTCAAGGGCGAGGCGTACGGGCATACCGGCCAGGGGTTCAGTTACCTGTGGACGGCGCTGGGCGCCGCCATGGGCGGTCCGCAGGCGGCGACGGAATACCTCAAACAAGTACGGTGGGACCGCGACATGAAACGCCGCTGCGACGGATCGTTTGTGTATGAAGGTGCCGAGCAGTGGGGGACCGGCAAGGGCAATGACTACTGGGATGATAGTCATATCTACTGGGGCTATCCGACCGCCTATTACCTCCTGCACGCCGCCCTGCCACTCAAGAAACTTTGCATCACCGGGAAACATCTGACCCAGGCCAACCATCTATCCCCCAAGGCTGTTAGCGACGCCACCTGGGCCGCGGAATTCACCGAGCGCTGCGGCAGTTATACCAAGGATCAACTGGTTGCCGCCTTGGGCGATTGGGATCCGATTGTCAGATACAATGCCGCCACCGAGTTGAGTGTGCGCTCCGATGGCCCGTCGCTCATCCCGATGCTCATCACCATGGCGGAAGACCCGTCCAATGCCAACCAGCGCGAGGCGGCCTGCACCGCCCTGGGCTGCCTGAAAGCCGCCGACGCCGTGCCCGCGCTGACCCGCCGCCTTTCCGACCCCGAAATCTGGGTGCGTGCCAAAGCCGCCAAGGCGCTCGGCCAGACCAGCGCGGCGGCCGGCCCGGCAGTGCCCGACATGCTGGGCGCCTTTGTCAGGAATGTGGCTCCCACCTATCCGTTTGAGAAGGGTTTCAATTGGAGCGATCCCTTGCAAATCGCCAACGGCTACCTGTCAGAGGCCTTGTTCAAACAATTGGGAGGCGAAACCATCAAGGCCGACAGGAGCTTGCTCTATCCGGCGGTCCGGGCCGGCATCAAACATCCCGCCGGCATGTGGCGCGATATCCTCAGCGGTTTTGTGCAGGACCGGTTGGAACTGGTGGATATTGTGGCGCTGGCCCCGGACCTGTTCGTCGATGCGCAAAACGAGGGACCGTGTGACCGGATGTTCACCTCCTTGCCGGCGGGAGCGGCCATGGCGGCCCTCTCCAAAGACAAGATTGATGAGGGCATCGACATCAGCCTCGGCAATGTGACGTATTGGGGAGAACTGGGCAAAAGTGCTCTTGGCAGCCTGCCGGGTTATGGCGAGGCGGCCAGACGGGCGCTGCCGGATTTGCGTGCCTATCTCGCCGCGTGGACGCCAGGCGATAACAATGCCCCCATCATCATCAAGACCATCGGCGCAATCGAAAGTGCCACCACCACGCCGAAACTGGTCAACGCGTTACCAGTCGCCAGTCCGCAAATCGTGGTCGCCCCTCCGAACACGGTTAAGGCGGTCGTTCTATCAGGATCCTCGTTCCGGTCGGACAAGGTCACCTGCAAGGTTGCTACCCAACCGGCACACGGCACCCTCACAGGCACCGCGCCCAACCTGACCTACACCCCCGCGAAAGGCTATCAGGGTATGGACCGCTTCACGTTCACTGCCACCGACAGCCTGACCACTTCGCCGCCCGCGGCGGTGGACCTGCTCGTGGGCACCGGCGGCACCGGGCTGAAGGGGTACTATTATGACAGCAAGGAGCTCACCGCGCTCAAGGCGACCCAACTGGATCCGGCTGTGGATTTTGACTGGGGTTCGGCACCACCCGCCAAGGCGCTCGGCGCGGGCGCCTTCGGTGTGCGCTGGACCGGGCAGGTGCTGGCGCCGGAGAGCGGGACCTATCGGTTTTCCACCCGCACCGGCGACGGGGTCCGCTTGTGGATCAACGGCGTGCAGATCATCGACGACTGGAACGACCACACGACCAAACTGTGGAACGACAGCGCTGAAATCACCCTGACCGCCGGCCAGAGATACAGTCTGAAGCTGGAGTGTTATCATGCGGCGGGTCCAGCCACGGCACGCCTCTATTGGTATATGCCATCCCGCAAGGCCTGCTCGATCATCCCGCAGGAGTTGCTCTATCCGGTGATGGGCGTGATCCTGACCTCACCGTCCAACGGCGCCAGCTTCGGCCCGCCAGCAACCGTCACGCTCACGGCCGACACCGCGGACGTGCCCGGCAAGGCGACCAAAGTGGCCTTCTATAACGGCGACACGCTCATCGGGTCCGCCACCACGCCGCCGTATTCCGTGGAATGGAAGAACGTGCCGGCAGGTTCCTACCGGCTAACAGCCAAGGCCGCGGGCGGCAACGGCCAGGTCGGCACGTCCACCGTGGTGGTCATCACGGTGGATGGCGACACGGTTCCCGTTACTTCCGGCCTGGCTTGTTGGTATGATGCGTCCTTTGGCGTCAACACGGATGCCAACGCGCAGGTCCGCATCTGGCATGACCGTTCCGGCAACGGACATCACGGCGTATTCGCGGAACACAACCACCCGGCACAACTCTCCAACCAGCTCGGCTCGAGACCCGCCGTGCGCTTCGGGGGGGAATGCAGCTTCAACGTTGGCGGCAAGTTTTTTGTCAAGGAGCAATACGTCGTGGTGCGTTCACCATCACCGCTCTGGAGCGGCTTGGGCTCGTTTCTCGGCCGTGCGTCGGGCAGGGCTTCAAGTTATATGCTCGCGGGCGTGTCCACCGGATTTGATGAGGATCAATTCCCGGCGGCTGTTTACAAGAATGGATCACCGATTGCGTTGGAGAGATCGGGCCGGGTTGGCTACAGCCTCGGGACCATCACCGACTTCATGGTCCTCAAGATCACCGCGAATGACAGCGACACGAAGGCGACGATCTATCAGATCGGGGGCATCGATCAACAGTGGCAGTGCAAATTCGACGTGGCCGAGATCCTTGGCTATTCAAGAACGCTGACAGCCCCGGAGGAAGCCTTGGTCGGCGGCTATCTGGCGGCCAAATATGGCATCAAAACGGCGTATCCGCAGCCGTCCAATAGTCAACCGGTGGCCCCGACGACCCGGCAGAAGGCAAACTGACTTTGAAATGATCACCGGCCTGAGAACCATTCTGAATAGCGGGGGGCGCACGCTTCCAGCGTGCTGCCTTCCGCATCCTGCGGAAGGATCTTCAGACATGGCACAAGGAAATGATCTGGAACCAGAACAATCATGATAGAAATAATTGTCACGAATATGGTGGTGCTGCTGGCCGGCATGATATCCGGCCATGCGGAGCCGATGGTTGGGCTTGCGCCGGATCCATTGGACAGTTACAACGTCGTCTGGACTACACCCAGCGAGAATGCGCACGGCTCCATGCCCTTGGGCAATGGCGATGTCGGCATCAATGCGTGGGTGGAAGCGAACGGCGATCTGATATTCTATGTCAGCAAGACCAACGCTTGGGATGAGAACGCCCGCCTATGCAAAATCGGCCGGGTGCGGGTAAAGTTCGATCCGCCGCTGGCGCCCAAGGATGGCTTCCGCCAGGAACTGAAATTGCGGGAAGGGTGCATAGAGATCGGAGGTCAGAGGTCAGAGGTCGGAGGTCAGAGGGCAGGGGGCGGAGGTCAGATCAGAATTTGGGTCGACTCGGATCAGCCGGTGGTGCGGGTTGAGGCGGAATCAGCCGTGCCGGTCACTTGCCGGGCGGAGGTGGAGTTATGGCGTCTGCGCGAGTTGCCCTTGAGCGACATTGATGAATACAGTCACGGTGACGGCAAGAACCCGGTGGCGCAATCATACAACCTCAAGACGCTGACGGATGTGGTCGTGCCCGACGCCGGGCCGCGGCTGGTCTGGTATCACCGCAACACGCGGTCGGCGTACCCCGTTGGTCTGGAAGTCCAGCACCTCGAGGCGCTTAAAGGCAAGTTCACGGATCCGCTGTTGAATCACACCTTCGGTGCCAGCATGCGCGGCGTGGACATGGTTCCCGACGGCACCAAGGCCCTGAAATCCACCAAGCCGGCCAAGCGGCAGCAATTGTCGGTGTGTGTGTTGGCGGAGCGCGCTGAGACGCCCGACGCCTGGCTGAAAGACCTCGGGCGGATCTTCGACAAATGCACGCCGGGGCACGCTGACGGATTTCTTTTGGATACCAACGGGTCTTCGCTGCGCTTGTTTCTCGGCCAAGAGAGCCTGTCAGCTAACAATTGCCTGAAAACCGGCCAGTGGCAGCACGTCGCGGTGACGCTCGGCCGGCCCCAATCCGGCGGGTGGATCATCTATGTGGATGGGAAAGTCGTCGCCAAGCGCGATACCGAAACGGCACCGCCCTCGGAAGTGACGAACGGTTACGTGTTGCAACGTTTTATGAATGCCTGTTCCGGCCGCGGCGCTTCGCCGATCAAATTCAACGGCTCGATCTTCACCGTGGAAAAAGTTCCGGGCGCGTCGCCGGAGACGCCTGACGGGAATCCCGACTGGCGCTGCTGGGGCGGGCCATACTGGTTCCAAAACACGCGCCTGTCCTATTGGCCGATGCTGGCTACGGGGGATTTCGAGATGATGGAGCCGTGGTTCCGCATGTACCGCGAGGCGCTGCCGCTCAGCAAGGCCCGCATGGAAGCGATTTACAACTTCAAGGACGCCGCCTCCTTTCAGGAGACGATGCATTTCTGGGGAATGCCGACCAACCGGGATTATGGCTGGGGACACCCCGGGCCCGAGCCGGGAAGCGCCTGCATCCACCGCTACTGGAGCGGAGGCCTCGAGTTGACGGCCTACATGCTCGACCGCTACGACTTTACCCAGGACGAGGCGTTCGCTCGCGACACGCTGGTGCCGCTGGCCGATCCGATCATCGCCTTCTTTGACCAGTACTGGCCGAAACGCGACAGCGACGGCAAGATCCTTTTCGATCCCGCCCAAGCGACGGAGTGTATGCCGAACACGGTCAATCCCATGCCGGATATCGCCGGGTTGCGCTGCATTCTGCCACGACTGTTAGCCCTGCTCAAAACCCTCACCACAGAGGCACAACGCACGCGTTGGACGCGGATCTTGCAGGAACTCCCTCCGCTGCCCGTCGCCGTGGTGGACGGTGTGAAGCTTTTGCGTCCATCGAGTCAATCGGGAGCTGGCAATAATGGTGAGCATCCCGAACTATATGCCGTTTTCCCCTACCGGCTGTTCGGTGTCGGAAAGCCTGATCTGGACTTGGCCCGCGTGACCTACGAGAAGCGCTCCGATCGCAACAACTACGGCTGGTGCCATGACAGCATCCAGGCCGCCTGCCTCGGGCTCGGCGATGAGGCCGGCCGACAGGTCGCCCTCCGTGCCAGGAGCCATCGGGCCTATCGCTTTCCTGCGATGTGGTTGGGCTTTGACTGGATTCCTGACCAGAACCACGGCTGCAATATCCTGACCACGCTGCAAACCATGCTGCTCCAATCCGACGGGCAGAAGATATATGTCCTGCCGGCCTGGCCCAAGAACTGGGACGTCTCGTTCAGAGCTTCACGCGCCGTACAACACGACGGTGGAAGGCAAGTTCAAAGCGGGTAAACTCGAAAAACTGACCGTCACCCCGGAATCACGCCGGAAGGATGTCGTGAATATGCTGGAGAAATGAATCCCATGAAAAACACCCCGAAACACAACCTGCTTGCCGGCTTCGCCGCGCTGCTAACTGCGACAACCCTCCTGGGCGCTGAACCCAAGCCCGACACCGCCCGGGCCATCCTCCCGACGGACCCGGGGCACGCGTTCATGATGAATGCGAAGATCGGCGTTTTCGTCCACTACACCGCGGGCCAGTCTGATTTCGCGTACGGGAAACCCAATCCACAGCCCTGGGACCTGGATGCGCATGCCGATGCTTTTGACGTCAAGGCCTTCGCTGACGCGGTCGAGGATATGGGGGCGCAATATGTGATCATGACCTCCTTTCATGCGGCGATGAGACTGCTGGGGCCCAGCAAGGTCATGGTCGACATCGGCATGCCCACGCATCAGTCCAAGCGCGACATGCTCGGCGACCTTGCAGATGAACTGAACAGGCGCAACATCGCGCTCTGCCTCTACGTCCATCCGACCGACCAGCACGACCTGTCGCAAGAGGAACGTGCGCTGTTCGGCTGGGGGCCGGAAGTGGACGGCCTGCCCGGTGAGAAGCTCGGCCAGTGGCCGAATCCCAAATGGGATGCTTTCCTGCTGGGGCTGTTCAAGGAAATCAGCCAGCGCTACGGGAAACGGGTTTCGGGCTATTGGATCGATCAACATACGGGCAAGCTGTTTCCAGAGGCCGGACGGCTGGCGGTGGCCTTGCGGTCCGGCAATCCGGATGCGGTGATCTGGCAGAACTCGGGTGCGTACGTCCCGGCCGGACTCTCCCTTGAGGACGCTTGGTGTGCCCCCGAGGGCGGGCAGTTTGCGCATGGGGCAGATGACCAGCATTGTCTCCTTCCCTTGAAAGGCTGGTGGTTTCAAAGCGATGAAGTTGTGGTGCCAGTGGAGGAACTCTTCCGGGCGGTTGCGCGGCACAACGGCTGTCCAGGCAAGAAGTGCGGCGTCGACATTGGGTTGACGCCCTACGCCACCGGTTATGCGCCTAAAGTGAAGGCGATGATGGCTGAGTTCGGGAAACTGTGGCGTGAGCGCAAGGTGTCGCTTCTCAACACCAGACCCAGCACGATCCTGAAGATCGAGCAGAAGGCAGTACCCTGGCCGATAGTGGCGACGGACTCTCTCGATGGTTCAACGGTCTATGTCCATGTGCTGATTCCGCCGACCGGAAAATCAATCAAGCTCCCCGCGCTCGCCGATGGCCGGAAGATCATCTCCTCTTCACTTCTGTTGGGCGGCAACGAAGTGAAATTCAAACAGACGGAAGAAGCTGTTGAACTGTCGCTGCCCGAGGATGTGAAATGGGATCCGGTGGACACGGTGATCGTGTTGAAGGTGGGGCCGGCATTCGAGCCTGGTGTGCTTCTCAGCGAGAATGCGAAGCTGGAGATCAGCTCAACATGTGGACATGATGTTGCCGCAAACCATGCGGAAGTGGCTTGGAAGAAGATGATGACTGTCGCGGAACGGAAACGGGACGCGCAGGGTAATCTTCTCCCGCTCCAGTCATATGACGAGACAATCCGGCGCGGGATGGATTTCCTGCTCAAAGACCACCTGAAATGGTTCAAGGGGCCGACGGAAACTTTGCTTGATGAGAAAGGCCGGACGCAAATGCCCTGGGTGTATTACTCAAATCTCCAGCAGGACGGGACGCCCTTCCCGAAAGCTGTGGACGGGTTTGTCTCCTATCCGGCGTTTCACCATGCTCTACTGATCCGGACCTTCCTCGGCTACTGGCGCTACGCCAAGGATGAACGGGCGCTTGCGGAAGCCGTCAAACTTGCGGACTGGGACATCGCCCATAGCACGCCGGCGGACTGGCCCTACGGCAATTTCCCGTGGAGCACCTTCCAGGAGAAGAAGCCGGGCGGTTTCCTCGACAAGACCGGATTGATGCCGGACAAAGCCGCCATCATGGCATTGGCGTATCTGCAGCTCCACGAGGCCACCGGCGAGAAACGTTTCCTTCAGGCTGCGGATGCAATTGCCAGGACGCTTGCTGCACGGCAGCGGCCCAATGGCACATGGCCATTTCGCGTCGATCCTCAGACCGAGCAGGTGATTGAGGAATACACGAGCAGCGTGATCTACGCCGTCCGGCTGTTCGAGTCGCTCGACAAGCTCAACGGCAACGACCGCTATCGCGCCAACCGCGACAAGACGTGGAACTGGCTACTCAACGGTCCAATCAAGACCAAGGAGTTTCGCGGGTTCTACGAGGATATTCCTGCCAGCCAGGATGGGCGCACCAATTACGACTGTCTCGACACGATCCGCTATCTGCTCGCCAACCGCACCGACACCAACGGCTATATCGAAATGGCGAAAGATCTCAATTTATGGATCGAGAAGACTTTCATGGACAAGATCAAAGACTTCGAGCCGGCCGAGGGCATCCGCGAGCAGTTGCAGTGCAATGTGGTCATGGGCATCCACAGCCTGAACTGGGCCTCGATGTTGCTGGACCTTGCCAATGCCACCGGCGACGAGAAGCTGCGTCAGCGGGCGATGCAGACTGCGAATTACATCACCTATTATCTCCAGCCTGACAGCCGCATCGTGGTCGGGTTCCAATACAACCAATGGTGGTACAGTTGCCACGCGGGCGTGGTGCTGTATCTGCTGGATTTCGAGAAAGGCATTCGCAAATCAGATAGTAAAGAACCATGAACGGCAATGAGAAGAATATGACAACAATTCGATCGATCGTGACGACAGGACTGCTGGCTGGAGCGATGTGTTACGCTAAAGCATCCGATGACCATGGGCAAGGCTCACACGCTCCAACGGTACATGCAGGCCTGCGCCGGCCGTTCGATCTATCCCATCAAGTTCAACGGCAGTACTTTTTTACGGTCGATTCGCAACCCCTTGGCATAAACGGTCCGGCCGTCACGCCTGACTGGCGGCTCCGTGAAATCGGGGCGGAAGGCGAGGTTCATCAAGTTGGAAACGAGAGGTGAATCCCCCAGGCCGCTGGAGTTCAAGCGCGTGACGGATTTCGGAGTTAAGTGAAATCAGAAGAAAGCATCGAAAACACACCATCAAAATGAAGACCATAGTAACAACCGCGATGATGATCGCGACATTGACCATAGCGAGCCACGGACAGACAACATCGCCCGCATCCGCAGCCAGGAGTCCCCAAGGGCAACCCTGCTGGAGCAGCAAGGTGATGGAAAACGAACCGGTGCTCTTTATCCGGGACGAGGGAAAACCTGCGGCCACGGGCAAGCTGCTCTTCGTGCCCAGCGCGAAACCCACCGTCATGGCCCCCGATCTCGTGATGAAATATGAGGAGGGAAAGGACTATGTCTGGAAACCGGGATCTAACACAATTGAATTGACCGCCGGTACGCGCATACCGTTCAAGACGTCAACCGAGATGGTCCCGCCGCCCGGCAGTCCCAATACCCTCATGGGCGTGCTTTTCTCGGAAGGCCGCTTCTTCCATGATCTGCAGGTACAGGTCAGCTATCCACACGCCGATGACTGGCCATTGCAGGATGCGCCGCAAGCGCTGCGTCTGACCCGCAGTGATGCCAAACTCAAAGCCAAACAAGCGCTCAAGCTGGTGGCGCTTGGCGATAGCATCACCGAGGGCTACAACGCCTCCGGTTTCGCGGGGGCCGCGGCCCCGCCCCATCAGCCGCCTTACCCGCAGTTGGTTGCCAACACGCTGCAGCAACGCTTCGGCGCGACGGTGACCTTGGCGAACCTTGGCCGTGCCGGAACCGGTGCCGGGTGGGGCCTTGAAATGGTCGCCAAGGTGGCGGCCGAGAAACCCGATCTCGTCATCCTCGCCTTTGGCATGAATCACGGCGAGCCGACGGCCGGCTTCGAGGCGGTGATGCGCAAACTCCGCGATGCCGTCCAGGCCGCATGCCCCGAGGCGGACATCGTGCTGGTCGCACCCATGACCGGCAATCCGTGCGGGTTTCCCCCCGAACGCTTCACCGGCTATCGCGACGCGCTGCGCAACCTGACAGGCCCTAACGTGGCGCTGGCCGATGTGACATCGCCCTGGTTGGAGTTGCTCAAGCGCAAGCCGTTCTCCGATCTGAGCGGTAACAACATCAACCATCCTAACGATTTCGGCCACCGCGTCTATGCCGATGTCATTTGCCAACTCTTCCCCCTTGCCACGGGATCCCGTAGAAAATGAGCCAAAGCATCCAAATGATTTCACCGCAATATCTGAAAGAAAGCAACACATCCCATGAATAAAACAAACGTATACGTCCTCGCTGCGCTCATTGCTGCAGCCCTTACCGCCATCACCCCGATGCATGCCGCAGCGGCGGAGTTTGTCACCCGCCCCCAAAACCTTGGGAAGGAGTTCATCACCAACGCCAAGTTCGGCATTTTCGTCCACTACACCGTGGAGTATGCCCATCTTCAAGGGAAACCCGAGCCGGCGGTCTGGGATCTGGATGCGAAGGCCGACGCCTTCGACGTCAAGGCCTTTGCCGACGCGGTCGAGGGTATGGGCGCGCAATATGTTACTCTAACATCATTTCATGCGGCGATGTACCTGCTGGCACCGAGCAAGGTCATGGTCGATGCCGGCTTGTCCAAGCATCAATCCAAGCGCGACCTGCTAGGCGAAGTGGCTGACGAACTCAACAAGCGCGGCATCGCGCTGTGCCTCTACGTTCATCCCACCGACCAGCATGACCTATCACAGGCGGAACGTGCCTTGTTCGGCTGGGGGCCCGAAGTGAACGGCTTGCCCGGTGAGAAGCTTGGGCAGTGGCCGAATCCGAAATGGGATGATTTCCTGTTAGGGCTGTTCAAGGAAATCAGCCTGCGGTACGGAAAGCGGGTCTCCGGCTACTGGATCGATCAGCATTCGGGCAAGTTGTTTCCTGATGCCGGACGCTTGGCCGTGGCCTTGCGAGCCGGCAACCCGGAGGCGGTGATCTGGCAGAACGCGGGCGCCTATGTGCCGGCCGGGCTGTCGTTAGAGAGCGCGTGGCCCGCCTGCGAGGGCGGCGATCCCAGCAAAGGCGAGAAGGATCAATGCTGTATCCTGCCGACGGATAACGCCTGGTTCCTGGGCAAAAAAGTGCAGATCCCTGCGCCGGAGGTCTTCCGCGGCGTGGTCCGCTGCGCCGGCACCCCCGGCCAGAAAGGCGGCGTCCACGTGGCCCTGACGCCCTACGCGGACGCTTATGCTCCCCCGGTGAAGCAGATGATGGATGATTTCGGAAAACTTTGGCGTGAGCGCAAGGTGTCGCTGCTCAACACCAGACCCAGCAAGATCCTCCAGCTTGAGCAGAAGAGCAACCCATGGGAAATCGTGGCCACCGATTCCGCCGATGGCAAGATTGTTTACGTACACGTGATGATTCCCCCCGCTGGACAGACGATCCACCTGCCCCCGTTGAACGATGGCCGGAAGATCATCTCCGCTTCGCTTCTGTTAGGCGGCAAGGAAGTGAAATTCAAACAGTCGGAGGAAGCTCTTGAGTTGTCGTTGCCCGGAGATGTGAAATGGGATCCGGTGGACACGGTGATCGAGTTGAAGGTGGGACCTGCATTCGAGCCGGGTGTGTTGCTTAGCGAGAATGCGAAGCTGGAGATCAGCTCAACATGTGGACATGATGTTGCCGCAAACCACGCGCGGCTGTTTTCAGGCGATAAAGTTCCCTTTGCGTTCCATACCGACAACGAAAAGAACCCGTGGGCGAGGATCGATCTCGGTGCTGTTAGGACCGTGCGTACCGTCGAGATCGAGAACCGCGAGGGCGAGGAAGAGCGGACCAAAGGCCTCATCATGTCCATCTCCGAGGACGGAGAGAAGTGGGAGGAAGTCTGGCAGGCGAAGAACTGGGTCACGACCTGGATTGCGCGGGTGACACAGTCCTCTGGCGGCACCGTGAAAGCGGGGCGCAAGGCGAGGTTCATCAAGCTGGAAACGCGAGGCGAATCCCCCAGGCCGTTGGTGCTCAAGCGAGTGACCGTGTTCGGGGCGAAGTGAGAAGGAAGGCGGCAGGCTCACCCTCATCGTCCGAGGGAATCTGGAGGCTTGGTTGCTTCATCGGTGAGACCCTGGAGCGAGCCACCCATCCCATCGACGAGACCAACGCTGCCGATGTCGCGGCCCTGCGCGCGGTTCTAGTGCCCGGCGCAAGATGCCTGCCGGAAACCTTCGATCAACTCGCGGCGGATCCCATTGCTCGCTGGGTCGAGGGAACTTTTGGAATCGGCCCCCTGGCTGGCCGCTTGGTTCGTTCTCCGTCCATCCCCCTAACCGGCAAGCATGGTGCCGCCGAGCGTCTCGCCAATCTCACCGGCGCTTCCCCGGACCACTGCAAGGACGTCATTGCCGAGACCCTGCTCGCGGGTGCGACCCGCATCCGGCATCCGCGCACGGGATTCCCGGTCTTCGCATTCCGCTTGCATCAGTTCATCAGCCGCGGCGACACGCTCTACGCCACCGTCGAAGCGCCCGAGCAACGCTACCTGACCATTCACGGCCAGCTCTTTTCGCCGGAGGACCGCGACAAGGTTCTGCTGCCACTCTGCTTCTGCCGCGAGTGCGGACAGGAAATACTACTCGGTCTATCTCGCCAATGATCCGCAGACCGGCGTGCAAAAGTTCCTCAGCCGCGACGCCCACGAACGCACGGAGGTCGTCGGCCAAAAACAAGGCCTGCTCTATCTCAATCCGCAGAAGCCATGGCCGCGCGACACTGAAATGGAAGCGCAGCTTGCCTGGCTGCCAACGGACTGGGTCGAAGAGCGCGGCGGCAAGCGCCAGGTCATTCCCTCACGTCGCGAACGCATGCCGCGACACTACGCGGTGAAGCCGGATGGCGCGATCGGGGCGGACGGCCTGGATGCCGCCTTCATCCCGGTGCCCTTCATGTTTTGCCTCGGTTGTGGCGTTTCACATACGGCGCGGCAACGTTCGGATTTCCCCAAACTCGGCACGCTCGGCTCCGAGGGCCGCAGCACCGCCACCACCATCCTAACGACTTCGGCCGTGGCCGGACTCCAGCGTGAGGAGACGATCCTACCGGAAGCGCGCAAGCTGCTCAGCTTCACCGACAATCGCCAGGATGCCTCGCTCCAATCCGGCCATCTCAACGATTTCACCGAACGCAGGACCGCATCAAACGCAACAGCTTCAACGAACTTCGCGACCCATGGGCCTTTGATCCGGTCGAAAAACTCGACCAACGGAAACTGGCATTTCCCTGCTCCAAAATTGCAGACTCTCCCGAGCTGGAGGCCATCTACATTTCCGCGCTCGGCGGTTTCGGCCTGTTTCTGCGCTCGGCGAACACTTTCTCCGGCCAACCCAAGCCCGACGTCGCCGCCACCAAGGAAATCATCGAGGTGCTGTTCGAGGGACTGCGGCAGGCAAACATCGTCCGCGAATGCGTGCCGAAAGGCGAACGTGCGCCGGTGCCCGGTTATCGCATCAACTCCGGTTCGCTCATCTGGCGGGCGGGCGACGGCACCAAGGCCTACCACGACCGCATCCGCATGCCCACGGCATCGGCCACGGGCAGCACCCCCAACAAATACTTCGTCGAGCTGTTCCGCTCGCGCATCCGGGAATTGCGGGGCGTTTCCTCACGCGAGCACACCGCGCAGGTGCCGTCCGATCTTCGGGTGCGACGCGAAATTGACTTCCGCTCCGCGAAGCTACCCATCCTCTTCTGTTCGCCCACGATGGAACTGGGCATCGACATCAAGGATTTGAACGCGGTCAATCTGCGCAATGTCCCGCCCACCCCTGCCAACTACGCTCAGCGCAGCGGTCGCGCCGGCCGCAGCGGCCAGCCTGCTCTGGTGTTCACCTACTGCTCGTTCGGCAGCCCGCACGACCAATACTTCTTCAAGCACCCCGAGTTGATGGTTTCCGGCCAGGTGCAAACGCCGCGCCTTGATGTGGCGAACGAGGACCTCATCCGTTCCCACATTCACGCCGTCTGGTTGCGCGAGTCCGATCTCGACCTCGGCAATACGCCCGGCGACCTCATTGCCCTCGGCGGTGAGCCACCCACGCTGGAGTTGCTCCCGGACGTGAGGGACAAAGTCCGCAGCAAGGCCGCCGCCCAACAAGCTCGCATTCGTGCCAAGGATCTGCTGGATGCGCTCAGCCCGTATCTCGCCAGCGCACCGTGGTATTCCGCAGGCTGGCTCGACGAAGTGATTCGCGGCATCCCCCGCGCCTTCGAGGCCGCGCTGGAGCGCTGGCGTTTCCTCTATCAAACCGCCCGCAAACAAGCTGACGATCAGAACCGCATCATCCTCGACCACTCGCGCCCGCAAGACCACGAACAAGCGAAGCGTCTGCGGCAGGAAGCGGAAGCCCAACTCAAGCTCCTCACCGACAAGCAAAGCGCCGTCCAGTCGGACTTTTACAGTTATAGGTATTTCGCGAGCGAAGGCTTCCTGCCCGGCTACAACTTCCCGCGTCTCCCGCTCTCCGCCTTCATCCCCGGACGCCGCACGGCGCAGGAAGCCGAGGAGTTCATCTCCCGCCCGCGCTTCCTTGCCATCACCGAGTTTGGTCCCGGCGCGCTCATCTATCATGAAGGCGCGCGCTATCAGGTGACCCGCGTGATGATGCCGATGCAGGAAGGCGCCACGGGCGACCTGCCAACCTCGAAGCTCATCGTGTGCAACGCCTGCGGCTACCTGCATCCCGTGGTGACGGAACCCGGCCCGTCGAACTGCGAGCGCTGCAAGCAGGCGTTCGAGGCGAAGGACATCTGGTCCAACATGTTCCGCCAGCAAAACGTCATCACCCGCCGCCGCGAGCGCATCAATTGCGATGAGGAGGAGCGCCTGCGCCTCGGTTACGAGATCAAGACCGGCGTGCGCTTCGCCGAGCGCGACGGGCGGCCCCTCTTCCGCACCGCCCGCCTGCTCATCGGCGGACAGCTCTTTGCCGAACTGCAATACGGCGACGCCGCAGAGTTGTGGCGCGTGAATCTCGGCTGGTCGCGCCGCGAGAAAAAGGAAGACCTCGGTTTCTGGCTCGATGTTGAACAGCGCCGCTGGTCGAAGCGGGCCATCGACCCAGACGACGAGGAAGAGAACAACGGCCGGGCCGCACGCGTTCAGAAAGTCATCCCCTATGTCAAGGACCGGCGCAACAGCCTGGTCATCGCGCTGGCCGCTGAATGGGACCCGAACAACTTGAAGCTCATGGCTTCGCTTGAGGCAGCCCTGAAGCGCGCCATCCAGCTCGAATACCAACTCGAGGATTCCGAGTTGGCGACCGAGCCCCTCCCGACACGACACAAGCGGCGTCACCTGCTCTTCTACGAGGCGGCCGAAGGCGGAGCCGGCGTGCTGCGCCAGTTGGTCGAAGACCCATCCGCATGGACCCGCGTCGCCCGGAGGGCCTTGAAACTTTGCCACTTCGATCCTGATACCGGCAATGATTTGGGCAAGGCGGAACACGCCGAGGAAAAGTGCCAGGCCGCCTGTTACGACTGCATGCTCAGCTATTTCAACCAGTCCGATCACGAATCGCTGGACCGGCACTGCATCGTGGAACTCCTGCAACAAATCATGTCGGGCACCATGGAACCGTCGCCGGTCGAAATTCCGCGCGCCGAGCACCTCGCCCGCTTGAAACGCCTTTGCGACTCCGGCCTCGAACGCCAGTTCCTCGACTTCCTGGATCCGCATAACCTCCGGCTCCCCGAGCGCGCCCAGCATTATTACGAGCGGTTCGGCACCCGCCCCGACTTCAGCTACACCGGCGAAAACCCCGCCTTCATCTACGTGGACGGCCCGCCGCACGATTACCCGGACCGGCAGACACGCGATACCGCGCAGACCGCCGCGCTCACTGCAGAAGGCATCACCGTCATCCGCTTCCACCATGCGGCGGATTGGGAGTCCATCGTCTCGCGGTTTCCGAGCGTCTTCGGGAAGCCTGTCAAAGGAGGTGCCCCATGACCCGATCTGACATGGCAATCAAAGACGCTGGCAGGCACATCTTTCCCCGCAGGCATCCACCTGCGGGAACCGCTACCCAAGGATCTCCAAGAGTACCCTTGCCAAAGCGGCTTCGTAAGCTATCGTCGCGCTTGACGTTTCCGCCATGAAAGTCACTTCAAACTACTGCCCCTTCCCAAAAGCTACCGTGTCACACGGGAGTTTTTCTAATTCTTCCTTTCAGCGTTTCAGTTTTGTCCTTTGGCCAATCCGGTTTCGACTTTGTAATGATTCTCCATGTTCGGTAAGGATTACACCCGGTTCAGCGCTTCAGCATGTACCCAACCGTCTCATTTTTCCCCCTCTGCGAACCACGCGCCGCCTCATGCGTGCCAGCCTCAAAAACAATCTCTCAGCAGTAGGAGCGGACCAAATTGAGCAATAAACCTGACATTACGCGGACTGCTCACGTCCTGCCGTTCGACAGATTGTCTCCTTCCGATTTTGAACGGTTGTGTTTCTGGCTTATCGTGCGGGAAGGATTTGAAGAAGCAGAACACTTGGGAACAGCTGGAAACGAGCAGGGTCGAGATATTGTAGCAAACGAAAACGGACAGCAATTGGCATTTCAGTGCAAGAGGGTTAAGGCCTTCAGCTCGTCTGATGCGATCAACGAGCTTAATAAAGTTCTCTCGCTACCGCCTGCAGATAGACCGGTTGGTATTGTATTTCTCGTAACGTGCATTGTCTCCACAACGACTCGAGATCGCGCGCGCGTGCATGCACGGAATGCTTCCCCCAATTTCACAACCAGGTTTTGGTGTCTCACTGAACTCGATGAACGAGTTAAACGGCACCCCGAGATAGTCTCTGAGTTCTTTCAACTCGGTGCAGTCATCGAGCCTGCAGAGATGCGTGCCCGACAACAGGACTGGGCAATTGACGTGCCCCCGACTATTTCTGACGTGGGTAACTTTGTCGGTCGAGAGGACATCTTAAGCGCACTGCATCTTGCCGTCAAACGAGACATTGTACGCATTGGAATCTGGGGTCCCCCTGGCATTGGGAAAACGCGGACGGTCCAGCATTTCTTCTGGCAGTGCAAACAACAATCGGATTTGTATGATCCAATTTGGCTTCGAGTTGACGACCTCTTCGGAAAATCACGTACGGGTGCAGACGCACCTGGAGTTCTGAAGTGGTCACGACATGGTCTGCTCGAACGCCTAGAAGACGAGAAACGCCGCCGACCTCGTGCTGTTTTCGTGTTCGACAATGTTCAGGCAAATCCGGCCGACATTGCTTGGATTGTGACACGACTTGGACAAGTGCCTGCATTCTTTCTCACTTGGGACGCTGGCGCGCTTCCACCGTGCAATCCGACAATCCGGCTCGCTGAACTCCCCCAATCTGCTTCGCGTCAACTCATGCTTTCATACTCTGGTGAGCACGTGGATCGGAACGCAGTAAGTCAGCTTTGCGACATATTGGAGCACTATCCAATTCAGTTGGAACTCGCTGGCAGACGCCTCCGACTGCAAACATCGACCATTGAGGATCTGATCGAGGAATGTGGCACAAAAGGAACATTGTTGCTAAAAGGAAGAACTTTTGACAGGGAAGAAGTTCACATAGCCCAACTCGTTTGGGGGAGCTTTAACTGCCTCGATCCGGCGGAGCGACGTGTTCTCTGCGCTTTGGCGGCCTTGCCAGCACACGCAATCTCGGGAGCAACCGTAAGGTGGACGACCGACATGCTCGGAGGAAATCAAGTGCACAATCTGGACCGAAGCCTTCAGCTAGGCCTCATTACCCAACGCGCCGTGCCCGATTGGCGGGGGTGTCGGTATCAATTCCGTTCGCTAATGCGTGACGTATTTCACTTAGCGGAGGAATTTGAATCGAGCAGCCGGATCATCGAGACTTACTTGTCGTCCGGCGCGGCGCTCAAAGATCCATCTGTGGAAGTTATTCGTCTGGCACTCGAACGAAGGCTCGCAACCCAGGCTGATAAGTTTCCATTTGACTTGAGCCAAATGGAGTATTTGTTCATTGAAGCTATTCCGAGTATACGAGCTTGTGTACGCAACGTGGTGGAACGTGTCGACAATATCGAACAGCGCAATGCCTTTCAGAAAGCACTCCAGAAATTGTTCCGCACGCCCCGGAGTGAAGTGGTTACTCTGGAGTACCTTGAATTACTTAGGCGATGGGGTATGCCTGATAAGCACGGCGAGTTACGGAGGTTGTTCATTCGACCCATGTGCCAGGAGATAGGCGAAGCCTACCGCTCCCTGACTCCAGTCGTTTCTGGATTTGCGGCGAAGGTACTCGCCGACTTAAATAACCAAAGTCTCTCGGAGTTCATAAGTGAACAGATTTTGTCCGACAACTGGTCAAGCCGAAAAGCCGCAATGAGAGTTGCGACGTACGAAGAGGTCGGTGCCGCGCGCGAAGCAATTGTGAAACTACTAGGAGAACGAGATTCCAAGATTCGCAAATTGGCGGTTGATGGGTTGTGGTGGGGCGCCGGCGATCAGCAGGTCGCAGACAGAGTCTTTGATTTGTTCGCCAATGACAGCGACGAACATGTCACATTTGCAGCGGCATGTACATTGGGTGTGCATAGGGACCAGAGAGTCGTTGAGTATCTCTTGTCTCGCCTGTCAGCGGATGACTCTGAGATTCGGGCAGAAGTGTGTTCGGTTCTTTGGCGTTTTTGCGACGTGCCCGCTGTTGCGGCTCGTCTGGTTGAACTTGCCACTACCGACGTCGATATTGACGTGCGAATCAACATCGTTTTTGCGCTATTGGATGAGAAACATGAGCGAGCGGGCAGTCTATGGTTTCAGCTGATTGAGTTTGCTGAGATTACCCCTTGGAATGAAGTCGGGGACAGGCGTGATGCCGTAGCGGGATTGGGAGTAACATTGAGGCCAAGGACCCCATTCGTCGACTCCTTGCCGAATGCGATCGCAAATAAGCTGACAAACTGGCTAAGTATGGACAAGTTGCGCGTTAGGCGGTGTAAATAAATAACCTTGACAAAGTGATTAAGAACTCTTAAGTGTTTTCCCGTGAAAGAAGACGATGCCCTTATGCAAAAGTTTCAAGCGATTTGGCCGCATTTAGACGAGCGTGCCAGACGGATCACCGCC
>JAPLUI010000163.1 GCA_026397725.1 Verrucomicrobiota bacterium
CCCGCCACCCTCCGCGAAGAAGACCGGGAAGAAGACGCAGGAAGAAGAGTTTTGCTAGAAGCTTTCGAAGAAGATCTAACGCAAGCGCCATCCGACGTTCAAGTCGCCCATTTCATCGGCTTTCCATAACGCCGCTCACACCCCGGGATCAGTGCATGGATAACACCTGTTCTCCGGCTTTGACACGGATGGTCTGAGTCCGTCCGTCGCGGACCAGCCGCAACTCGAAATCGCCGTCAGACTTCACCGTAACGCGGAGCCGCTTCGCGTCGAGGGGGTCGGCTTCCGCCACCAGCGAGACCACGTGTCCTCCGAAATGGAAGCGCTCGCAACCCTGGCGCGCGTTGGAGCGCAGGTTCCAGGTCAACTCGTTTTCCGGCGCATTGGGTTTCAGGCCTATCCCGTATTCAAGCAGGTAAAGGATCGGCCCGAGCCCGCTCCAGCCGACAAAATCCTTGCCGGCTGGTTTTCCCGGCGCTGCCGTGTCGGGAGCATAGTTCTCCCAGATGGTTCCGGTTTCCTTGAACACGCGGCCCATGATGTCGAGATGGTTCAGCGCAATCTCCCGCGCCAGCGCGTCGTAGCCATAGTTATCCAAGCCGCGGATTACCATGGTGGTGGTGGGCGCCCAGACCGCGCCGCGCCAGTAGCCGCCCGCCGGGTCGTAGAACTTCTCATCTGCGGCCAGCGTGGGCACACGGTGCATGCGGGCGAAGGTGGCGGGATTTTTCAGCTCGGCCACGAGGGCGCTTGCTTGTGACGGCGACGCCACCCGGGCCAGCAGTGTCCAGTAGGCCGCGACGGTTTTGACCGGAGCCCGCTCCCCCTTCAGGGTAAGGTCAAAGTAGAATTTCCGTTGCTCGTCCCACATCAGGCTGTTGACCAACTGTTTCAGGCGGTCAGCGTCACGGGTGAACGCCTTGGCATCTTCAGGCTTACCTAACATCCCGGCCATGGTGGCGAGTTGTCGCGCGAACATAGCCATCTCGCAGGAGATGTCCACGCCGCACCCGCCGCCTTTCAGATAGAGATTGCGCGGGGAGTTGTCCATGCTGGCCCAGTCAGTGATATACAGGCCGTTGCCCTGCTGGAGGTATTTCTCCAGCACGCGGTAATAGCCCACCAACGGATCGTAAACCATCCGGAGCCGTTCCCTATCGCCGGTGAACCGATAGCTCTCCATTTCAGCCCAGGCGAAAATCGGATGATTCAGGGAATCGAGCGTCAGGTGCGGCGGCGGCTGTGGTTCGGCTCGCCCAACGTAGATCACCGCGTCGCTTTGGATAGGCTCGAAATTGAACGTCCAGCCCCAGCGGCTGAAGAGCGGTTTGTGTTCGCGGTTCACCCAGTCAGCGAACTCCACGCCCGTGGTCCGGTTGATCTCGCGGCCGATTTCACCGTCGGCGTACTGTCTGGCGTAGAAATTATCCAGCGAGCTGATGCCCGGCACCAGCGGGTGTGCCACGTTGCAGAACATCGTCATGAAGCAGGTGTCCCACAGGTAAATATTCTCGCTGAACGCCGCGTCAATGAACTGGGAGACAAATCCGCTGCCCGGCTTGGGTTCGTTGAAGTTTCTGAAGCCCAGTTCCCAAGCCTTCCAATACATCGGCACCCACTCCGGCCTCTCGTCGAAGATCGGCGACGGCAACTGGCCGCGCAAATCATCGAACTTGGGTAACGGGCTCGGCACATATTGTTTCTTCGCAAAGAAACGGCCTTGGGCGGACTCCGGAGGTTGGACAGCCTGTTGCGCCATGACGCCGGAACCCAGCAGCAGGCTGATCCCGAAAACAAGGTTTCCCATTTTCATCTTCATCTGACTCATGTTTTTCATATTTTCTCCTATGGTTCAATGTTGGCTGTCGCGGATGGGCTTAAACACCGCGAGCGGAATGACGCGGGTGAAGAAAGCCTGTGAACTTATGCGGATGAACTAATTGGATCTCTCTGGTATCACCGACTGAACCATGACCGGCCCCAGCAGGCCGGACGGGAACAGACCGGATCTATCAGGAGGATTGGCGGGATTAATCGGGCTGAAAGCGATATTGCTGTGGGTGTAGCGCTTCTCCTCGGGCAACGAGGCGTCGCCGATCCGCCGGTTCGGCCACAGATTGATCACCTCAATTTCCAATTCGTTAGGACCCGTCTTCGCCGCGCCGGTGATCTCCACGCGCCAGGGTGCCGTCCACACGATCCCCAGATCCTTGCCGTTGAGTTTCACCCGTGCGATGTATTTCACGGAACCCAGGTCAAGAAACAGACGGGATGCTTTGTCAGATGCTGACGAACCGCTCTTACTGACTTCTGACTTCTGACCTCTGACTTCTGCCGGAAGGTTGAAAACCTTCCGGTAGGTCGCCGTGCCAGAGTATAACTTGATCCCTTGCTCGGGCCGCTTGATCCAATCATCGAGCTTCTCGAAATTCACCTGGCCGGGGCCACCCCACTTCGGGTCGAACGTCACCTGCCACGCCCCGGTGATCTCCTGCGCCGTGGTCAAGACAGGGAAATTCGGGCGCTTGACTTCGTTCTTCTGACTTTTCTGCTGGAACACCACGAACAGGCTCTCATACGGCTCTAACTGCATGGGCACGCTCGTGAGCCCGTCCTGGTCCTCAAACTCCGGCAGGTCGCGCACCGTGCCAGTCACCGGATCCCATAACTCAGGACGCATGCCGCTCACGCGGAAGGTGCAGGCAGTCTTCTCCACGCGGTTCAGCCGGTTGGCAATAAAATAGATTTCCCCTCCTTTGACGCTGCGGTGGATCCAATCGATAAAGCCATCAGGTTTTTCGCCGGCATAACCGAAATCAGGTTTCACCCCTGCCTTTGCCAGAAGCTCTCTCGGTGTGATGCCCCACACCACGCGCCCTTTGCCGACGGCGTGTTCCGTCACCGTCTTGCCATCGCAAGCGCCCCACAATTCCGCAGCCAAGTCCTTCACTTCCTGATCGCAGCGCGGATAGTCGGTCAACCCCGGTGCGGCCTCAGGCTTCGGTCCGACCAGGGTCATGCCGTCGCTCACCAGCTTCTTGAGTTTGCGCAGCACCTCGACGGTCATGGTCGGGCTGTCGGGAAGCACCATCATGCGGTAACTCATGCCATCGGGCAGCACGATTCCGTTGTTTCTAACACCAATTCGTGTTAGAATGATCTCCGTATTGCAGACATCATAATCATAGCCAGACCCGAGCGCCGGATCGACATGCTTGGGGGGCACGAAATTGGGGCACTGATCGCCGTTATAGAACAACACATCGGCCGCAAAAAGCCCCTGGCGCAGCAGGTGGCTGCAACGCGCGATGTAATCATTGAAGGCACGCACCTGGCTCCACCAGGTGACCTTGCGGTTGAAATAGGTCCCGGAGCAGAATTCCTCGCCGGGGTAGCCTTCATCGCTGCGCGTGGCGCTGGAGAAGATGAAGAAGCTGTTGTAGCCCTCGCAGAACGCCCGGTCGGCGGTGGGCTTGAGCGAGGCGGGATAATCCATCCAGTGGAAGTTTTCCAGGGAGGAGAACGCTTCTGCGGCGATGATGGGTTTGCCATAGAGGTGACCCGCCGAGGCGGTCTGCTTGCCGTTCTTGTTCTGATCGTTGGCCTCCCGCCACAGGTTGCTCTGCCAGAATTCACCCATGGGAATGGCGGTGCGGCCCAGGTTCTTGAGGGCGTCCAGCGACATCACCTTCGGACAACACACGCCGCCGGCCTCGCTCTGCTGGATGATGCCCTTGGCTTCCGCCAACTGGGTGAGGCGGCCGAAATAATGCTCGGCCACGCAATCGGCCACGGTCCTGCGGTAGTCATAGAGGAAACGGTCGGTGAACCCGGCATCGCCCAGTTCCCAGCCTGCCAGGGCTGGCAGGTAGGGCAGGGGATCATAGCTGCGGTATTTCTTGAAATCGTCGCGGAAACCGGCCGACCAGTTAGGCATCTTCATTTCCCAACTGTCAATCTGCACGGAGCGGAAGACCTTGCCCGTCAAGGAGCCGGCTTCCCCGATGAGCGGTGCGCCGGCATTGGCGAAGTGGAAATCCATGGCCGCGGAATCCAATGGGTCGGATTCCAGCCCTGCCCCGGTCGGCGACGACCAGTTGGTCACGTCGCCGGTCATGGTGTAGCCGGTGCGCAAGATGGTCCATTTGCCTTCCGGGACATCCCACTCCAGCACGCCGTCGGCCGTGCATTTGGCGGTTAGATCGATGATGGATTTCAGGGCCACGGTGGCACCTGCTTCAGCCGGCAGCAGCGGCTTCATCGGTTCGGCACAGACTTCCTTGATCGGTGTTTTGACCGCATCGCCGAAGGATGCCTGCACGAGCTTATACGTCAACTGCTGCTGCCTCTCCGGGCTGGATTTGGTCGAGACATTGGGGAAGGCTTGGATGGCGATATCGCGATAGAAACGCGCGTCGCCAGGCTGGGACAGCTTCTCTTTGAAGTGTTTGGGTCCGGTGACGACCACTTCAGAACTGACCTGTTTCTTGCAGGCATGCTCCGGTTTGATCCATGGTCCGCCGGCATTCCAGCCGCTGCACAGGATCGCGCTGACGCCGAGGCCGAGCCGCTCGGCTTCTTGTACCGTGTGCTTGAACAGAACTCGCCACTCCGGGCTCATATAATCGGGGCCTTTGCCATTCACCCCGGGACCGCTGATGCTGTAAACCGTCACACCGCCGACACCCTGGGCCTTCATCGCTTCCAGGTCGGCGGTGATGCTTGCGCGGTCCACCTTGTCGCCCAGCCAGAACCACCACGTCCACATCCGCGCCGCATCCGGCGGGGCGGCAAATTCTTTTTTCAGATCGCTGGCCATCAGCCCCATGCAGCTCCAGCAAAATCCCAGCGCCGCTGTTATGTTAACCCATTGATTCATGACTCTTTCTTTTCGTTCGATATTCAGTTCCAACCCGTGAGGCTCTACGGATTCGCTGGGCCCTCACATTTCACTTCGTTTTCAACGATCCATTGCACGGGTCCGAGCAGGCCGGCAGGGAACAACGGGGTGTCTTTCTTGAAATAGTTATAGGTCACAAAGCACTTGCGACCCGGCGACGGCCGCGGCTGGTTCTTCACAAACCAATCCGGATAGGCTTTCATCGCGTACCCACCGAAGTCCCGGAAGGTCTCCCACTCGGTCCACTGGGAATCCTCGGGCTCCTGCTCGTCGCCGATCAGACGGTTGGCCCAGGTGTTGGTCACCCGGATCTCTAGCATGTTCGCGCCGGCTTTCAGGGCGGCCGTGACATCCATGCGGAAGGGCGGATAACGGTTAGATCCGACCGACATCTTGTCCACCTCGAAGGCCTTGTTGAGCACGTCGTCGGGCATCGGGCTCGGCTGGCGTCCGCTAAAGGCATAGCCGATCCGATAGACGTTCCACGCGCCCGCCGGGGCGTCCCAGACGAGGTGGCCCTTCGCGTCCATCTTGGCGCTCAAGTCGATGATCTTATCCAGCGGGATGACGCCTTCGGCAGGCACGGCAAACACCCCGAGGTCGACCGGGTTGGATCCGGGGAGCGGCAGGTCGATCATGACCTGCTTACCGCCCTGGACCGCCTGCATCTTGCGCACGAGTTGCTGCATGCCGCGTGCGGGAGTGATCCACGGGCCGCCGGTCGTCGCGTAGCCCACGCAGTTATGCATGCCAAGCTCAAGCCCCAGGCGATTGGCCTCCGCTGCGGCGTGTTTCATCAGCTCCCACCACTGCGGACTGCGGTAGGTGATTTCGGGCCAGGGACAATTGCCGGTCGGTTTGGCACCGACGGTCACCGCGGAGGTGATGTGGAAAATCGTTGCGCCGCCGATGCCGGCTTCCTTCATGGCTTCCAGATCCCGGGTGATGCCGTCTTTGCTGATGTTGGGTCCCATCCAATGCCACCACACGTATGGCCGGACCGTGACGGGCGGATTGCTGAAATCCATTTCAAGGGTCGCCGCCTCCGCATGCTGCAGCAGGGCGGATGCGCTTGTCAGCAGCAGGGTCCAATAACAAATTTGTCGGATCATCATCATGTTGTTCGTTAA
Organism: Verrucomicrobiota bacterium; assembly: GCA_026397725.1. Lineage (GTDB taxonomy): Bacteria > Verrucomicrobiota > Verrucomicrobiia > Verrucomicrobiales > Akkermansiaceae > Luteolibacter. The sequence goes on from JAPLUI010000163.1 coordinate 6,031, forward strand.
TTTTCCACCAAGAGGGCCAGGTCGATATACTGGCCACCGACGGCCTGGTGGGTATGCACCGCGAGGGTGTTGGTCCCCTTCTTCAGCGCCTTCTTCAGCGCATCGGTCACGCTGGTCAATTGATAGCAGGTGATATATCCGCAAAGACTCAGGATCTTCTCGCCGTTCACATAGATCTCGGTGTCCTCGTCATAGTTGATCACCACGGCACCATGCTTCAAGGTGGCGCCGTCGTATTCGAATTTCTTCCTGAGGTAGATGTCCGGGGTGCTCCAATCCGTCCGCACATTCTGCGGACCATGGCCGAAGGGAGCGCGGCCGGTCTTCCACGCACGGTCGTCGAAGGAGTTCTCGGTCCAAGTGTCCGCAGGTTGCTCCGTAACGTATGCATACGGGGTGCTCAGGTCCCCGTCCTGCACCGCGCCCACCAGGACCTTCCAGACGGGTTTGGGCAGAGGGGCGGTGGACTTGGCGATGGTCGAATCGTTACGCTCATAGGCCGCCTGCCGTGAGGTGATGGCACGCAGCCTGGCGATGTCGAACTTCGGCTTGCGGTTATCATAGAAATAGAGGCCGTTCCGCTCCTGCTCCACGTCGGTGAGCTGCGTGTAGCAGAAGCCGAAGAGGTGCGGGTTGTCGAGCATGGCGTCGATGGTGCCCTGATAGCGGGTGTAGAATTCTTCGAGTTTCCTCGGCTCCTCACCATTCCGCTGCCCCCCTTGGGTCTCCCAGGCGACGCCGCCGATTTCGCTCACCATGTAGGGGATGATGCGCGAGGGAGTCGGTGCCGGCCTGTTGCCATAGCGCGGGGGAGCGGGCAGGTCTTCGATTGTGGCCGAGAGCCGCTCCAGCCAGCGGTTGCGGAGGACGCCCGGACTGCCTTCATAATCATGGGCATCCAGGACTTCAGGATTGGGCAGCGTGTGCGTCCAGCCGCTGGTTTCCAGGGCCGGCCGGGTGGGATCGACGGCCTTGGTGACGTTCCAAATCATCTGCGAAAGATCTTTCGCCCGCTGGTCCTCCTCGTTGAACGGGCACCAGCCGACGATGGCCGGATGGTTCCGGTCGCGCAGCAGGATCTCGATCCATTCATTGACGCATGCCGCGTAGCTCTCGGGGTGGAACTCGTAACCCCAATCCGGATACTCGCCCCACACCATGTAGCCGAGCTTGTCGGCCCAGTAGAGGAAGCGCGGCTCGAAGACCTTTTGATGGAGGCGCGCGCCATTGTAGCCGCAGGCCAGGCTCATTTCGATGTCCTGCTTGAGCGCCTCTTCGGAGGGTGCCGTCCACAGACCCTCAGGATAGAATCCCTGGTCGAGGATCAGGCGTTGGAAGAACGGCTTGCCGTTGATCAATATCTTACGACCATCGATAGTGAGCTTGCGCAGGCCGAAATAACTCTTCAGCTCATCGATGATCGTATTGCCGCTGGAGAGCGTGACCTTCAAATCATACAGGAAGGGAGAACCGGGCTCCCAAAGCTTCTTCTCCGTTAGGTTTAGCACCAGGGTCTGCTGCCATGGGCCGGTCGCTGTGTCGGAGCCCACCAGTTTGCCATCGGCGAAGGCTTGCGCCTTGAGCGTGAGCGGCTCGTTGCTCGTGCCGTTGATCTTGGCGGTGATGAGCGCCCGCGCATGATCGGGGTCGGGAACCACGGCAAGCGTCTCGACGAATGACCGTCCGACCGCCTCCAGCCACACCGGTTGCCAGATGCCTGTGGTGCGGGTGTAGATGCAGCCATCACTGCGATCGGGGGTCTGCTTGCCGCGCGGCTGGAGCCCCGACCACATGTCGTCGAACACCTTGACCACCACTTCGTTGATCCCGTCCTTGAGCAGTTTGGTGATGTCGAAAGTGAACGCGGCACTTCCGCCGACGTGGGCTCCTGCCAGTTGGCCGTTGAGATAAACCCAGGCCTTGTAATCCACGCCGCCGAAATGGATCCGCACCCGTTTGTCTTGCATGGCAGGCGGCACCTCGAAGGTGCGGCGGTACCAGACGTCCTTGAGCTTCTCGCTATTGCCCAGGCCCAGGCCCGACAGCTTGCTTTCAGGGCAGAACGGCACCGTGATCTTCGCGTTCAGAGCTTTGCCATACGTCAAGCCGCGGGACTCTCCGTCCGCCGCCTTGTCGATCTCGAACTGCCACTCGCCGTTGAGCGTCAGCCAGTTTTCGCGGCAAAGATCCGGCCGCGGATGTTCCGGGCGCGGCACTTCCGCCAAGGCGCTTAGCACATCAGCCATCAGCACCGCACCCATCCATACCAGTCCCGAACATATTCTATTCATAGCATTCTCTTCTGATTACTCTTCTTTACTTTGAGGATTTCCTTTTGTCTGCAGCGATGTCCGGATCGGCGGTGCGCTTGACGGCATCGCGCAACTCTAACGGGTCGGATTTGACTCCAAGCGAAAGTTTCATGCGCAAAATCCAATCACAAGGAGAACCCGTTGCAATCATATTCTCGTCAAATAGTGATTCTTTTTGACAACAATCGTTTGTTTTCTCATTGATTCGGCGTTCGGCGATTGAATTTGCTCAAATATGACCAACTTCATGCGAACCACACCGCGCAACCGGGAGATTCTTCTTGAGGACCGCTTGAATCAAGCCTCCGGAGCCATTCTGAAAACTTTTTTCAGAAATTTTTCAGAAAACGAGTTGCGCGGCCGGTTGGCGTGTGCTCCAGTACTCCGATCTCGGGATAATCCGAGAAATAAAACTAAAAGATTACCGCAATGAAAACGAGCACCACGAACCTCCGCCCTGCCATCCTCACCGTTGCTGAGCCTCCCGGCCTGGCTGGCGCTGAGGGCAACGTCACAGCCTGCCCAAGCGTCCCCACGGTGGGGCAGCCTGGGTAAGCTCATAACCACCACCGCAACCACAGCCACCACCACAATCATGAACTCTTCAGCCATCCTCCGCCTGGTCCGCACCGGGATTCTCGTCGGCGGCCTCATAGGCTCCGGTCAGACCATCCGCGCTGCCGATCTCATCTGGAAGGGCAACCTCTCGGCAAACTGGGATGCTACCACCGCCAACTGGTTGAACGGTGCGGTGCCCGCCGTCTTCACCACCTCCGACAACGTCACCTTCGATGATTCCGCCACCACCTCGGCGGTGACTCTGGGGGGCGTGGTGACGCCGGGATCGGTCACGGTGAACAACAGCGCGTTGACTTACTCCTTTGCGGGCAGCGGTGGAATTGTCGGGACCGGACCCCTCCACAAATCCGGCGCGGGCTTGCTGACGATACTCACCGCCAACACCTACAGCGGCGGCACCACGATCCATGCGGGCAGCCTGCAACTTGGCAATGGCGGCACGAGTGGATCGATCACCGGCAACCTGGTGGACAATGGCACGCTGATCTTCAACCGCTCGAATTCCGTGACTTTCGCCGGCCTCATCAGCGGCTTCGGCGGGCTCACCAAGGCGGGCACCGGCACTCTCACGCTCACGGGTGCCAACACCTATACCGGCGGCACCACGATCTCCGCCGGAACGCTCCGCCCGTCCGGCGGTGCTGCCATTCCCGACACTTCCCCCGTGACACTCAGCAATACTGCGGGTGCCATCCTCAACCTCTTCGGCACCAATGAAACCATCGGTTCACTGGCCGGCGGCGGCGGCAGTGGCGGCAACGTGGCGCTCGGCAGCGCCACCCTGACCACCGGTGGCGACAATTCCTCCACCACCTATGCCGGCATCATCAGCGGCTCCGGCGGGCTCACCAAGGCGGGCACCGGCACCCTCACGCTCACGGGGGCCAATGCCTACACTGGCAACACCACGGTCAGTGTGGGCACCTTGGCCCTTGCCAACGCTTATTTGAACGATACCGCCACGCTTACCATTGCGAGCGGGGGCGTGCTCAACTTGACCCACGGCAACACCGACATTGTCGGCACGCTGGTCATCGCCGGCGTAACTCAGCCCAACGGCCTGTATGGCTCCACCAACACCGGCGGCGCCATCACCGGCACCGGCAAGATCCAAGTCGGCCCCAGCGGCAACCAGCCGCCGACGGTTGCCATCACGAGTCCCGCCGACAACGCGAGCGTGGGCAGCAGTTTCACGATTGACGCCACCGCCGCGGATGGCGACGGGACCATCGCCAGTGTGGCTTTCTATGACGGTGCCAACCTGCTCGGCACCGTCACCACCAGTCCCTACAGCTACGCTTGGAGCGGAGCCCCGGCGGGAAGTCATGCGCTAACAGCGGTGGCTCAGGACAATGGCGGGCTAACAACCACCTCGGCCGTGGTCCACGTCACCGTGGCACCGACCGTGACGCTCGGTCTAACTGGCAGCCCGCTGGCGGAAGACGGCGGCGTGGCAACGGTGACCGCGACGCTGTCGGGGCCGACTTCACAGGACGTGATCGTGAACCTGGCGTTTGCGGGCACCGCCACGCTGACCATCGACTACACGCCCTCCGGCACCAGCATCGTCATCCCGGCGGGCCAAACCAACGGCTCGATCACGCTGACGGCGGTGGCGGACACGGTGTATGAACCCGCTAACGAAACCATCATTGTGGACATCGACTCGGTGATCAACGGACTGGAGGACGGCACCCAGCAGGTCATCGCCACCATCATCGACAAAGCGCCTTACCGCTTGGACAGTGCCACGCCCGACCGGCTCACCACCGGCGACCAGGTGGTCATCACCGGCGCCGGTTTCGGCGATTGTCCGGAGAACCTATGCATGGTGGTGCCGGTGTCCGGTGGCTCCGTGCCCTTGCGGGTGCTGACCGCCACCGATACGCAAGTGGTCGCGGTCGTCGGCTGCGTGCCGCCGGGCGGGGGCACCGGGCCGCTGATGTTCGCGCCGGGCACCGGCGTCACCAGTGGTTTCCAGTCTGCGTTTCGCGATCTGGCGGTCACCACTCCCGCGTGGACGCTGACCAGCACCAATTCCGCCGTGGTCAGCACCGGGCAGGTGACGCTGGTTTACAGTCCGCCGCCGACGAACACGCGTTGGTTCTTCAACGAACCGGCCAGCCTTGGCACCATATCGCTCGTCCTCACGGGAAGCTGCGGCGTGAACGCGCAAATCACTGCGGCCACCAGCCTGCGGATGGGAGGGCCGAATGGATTGACGGACATTGATGTTCAGGTGCGCAATGCGGTGTTTCAGCCGGGCGGCAGCGCCTATGAATGTGCCCGGCGCATCTGTGACATGATCGCCTGTGCCGCCCTTCAGAATAGCGGTGTTGAGGTGACCTGCACGGTGACCCCACTGCCCGGCGGCGCGGCGCGAATCACCCTCACCGTACCCGGCGGCACCATCAATCCGGGCAGCAGCTTCTGCGTCTGTGTCACGGAGCCGAGCCTCCCGCGCCCGGTCATCACGAGCATCAGCCCGCTCACCGGCGGGCGGGGCACGATCTTCACGGTGACGGGGAGCGGTTTCGCCAAGGGCGCGCAGAACAATTGCTTCATGTTCGGGCGGGAGGACGGGACCCTGCAGGGCAGCCGCGTCATGACGGCCACGGAAACCCAGCTCACGGTGCAAATGGACATCGTGACCGCAGCCAAAGGCGGTCCCGGCTGGCGGGGCATGCTGGTGACCGGCACCGGCAATTTCTCGCCGACGACGAATGCCCCGGGCGATTTGCCGGGCGTCACCTTCGCCGGCACCGGCGATCCGGCGATGGCGCCGGAAACGGTCACGCTGGAGGAGACTCCCCTAGGAGCGGGCGACAAGTTTGACGACAGCACAGGACCGACGCCCTGCAACGACGGCGGCGTGGTGTCCATCACGCTGGATCACGCCGAGTGCGTGGAGGGGACCATTCTGAAAATCGACGGCCATTGGGAAATTCAGGACTGCAACGGCAAGCGCACCCATGTGGACGCCTGGCTGGCACCGTTCACCTATCACACCGCCGACGGCACCTGCGCGCAAGTCATTGAGAATGCCCTCAACGCACGCTTTTACCGCACTGGCATCTCCACGGCGGGGTTTCCAATCACCACTTGGATTGACACCGATCCGACCACCGGCAAGGACCGTTTGAACCTGGCCTGTGATAGCGGCGACCCCGCGTGCCCGTGCTGCATCGTGGCAAGCTGGGTGCGGGTCAACTACTGTCCGCCGGCCGGTCCCTTGGGCACCGGGGCGCAGGTCAGCGGCGTCAGCCCGTCCACCGCCGGTTCGCTTCAGGACGTCGTGGTCAGCGGCAGCAACCTGGGCACCAACCCGGACGACCTCTGCCTCATGCAGGTCGGCACGAACGGGGTGGTCTGGCCGCTGCGCGCCACGCTGGCGTCCGGCACGCAGATCACCGCACGCACCGCTCCCATTCCTGCAGGCGCGCAAGCCGGACCGGTCATGGTCATGGGCGGCCAGGGAGTGCGCGGCCCGGCCATTCCGGTGGTGTGGGACGATTTGGTGCCGGGGGCCGATGGCTGGTTCTTCCGTGGCATCGGGCAGGCGGTGGATGGCGGCAGCCTGACGCCGAACTTCTCCCTGCCGCCGCGGCCCAACTGCCTCACTGGCGAGTTGGTGGGCGGCAGATACAGCATCTCCTTTAGCAATCCCTGCCCGGCCGGCACGGTGCTAGACATTCAGGCCGACTTCAGCATCACGTCGAGCGGCGGCACCCAGTCGGTGGACGAGGTGCTCAACGGCACGGTTTGGACCCGCGGCGGCACCGCGCTGGACTGCGCGAAGCGCGTCTGTGATCTCGTGACCTGCGGTCTCTCGGCCAAGCTCGGGGTCCGCTTGATTTGCGAGGTTGCTTCCCTGCCCGGTGGCGTGGCCAAGGTCACCTTCAGCGTCCCTAACGGAACCTTCAACTACGGCTATGTGGGCGTCTGTCTCACGCCGCCCCCGACGCGGCCCACGCCCGTGATCTTCGACGTGTTCCCGCTTACCGGCACGGCCGGAGATGTCATCACGATTCTTGGCGCCAACTTCGGCAACAATCCGGCCAGCATCTGTGCCGTGATCCAAACCGGCACGCAATTGCTGCCGCTGCAAGTCCTCACCGCGCAGGACGACCTGATCACCGCCGAGCTATCCTTCGTCCCCGTTGATATGTGTCCGAGCGGGTGCCTCGGGCGCGTCATGGTGGCGCTGGGCAACGCCGATCCGAACCCGCCGGTGATCCCGTTCCCCGACGTGCAACTCGGCGGGCCGTTCTGGGCCTGGGGCAAGGTCGGCGACGCAGCCATGGCACCCCTTGACTTCGTCGCGCTTCCCGGTGTCATTGCCGGCCAGTCCTGCATCAGCGCCCAATTCGTCGATGGCAGGTTCTGCCTGTTGCTAGACAACCCCTGGCCGGCGAACGCGCAGATGTGCATCATCGCACGCGGCCACAACGCCGCCGGCCAGGGCGGCGACACCTCCGCAGGCGTCGGCATCTACCCCGCCCCCGGCAGCACGCCGTTGGATTGCGCGCGGCGGCTGGCGGCCATCCTGACCGGTGAGTTCATCCGCCAGTCCAGCATCGCCATCGTCACCACGGTGGACGATCTGGGCGACGGCGTGGCCCGGCTCTGCATCGCGGGCGCGACGCAACCGCTGACGAGCGGTTGGTTGAGCATTTGTTTCAAGCCATGCACCAGCCCGCCGCCGGCGGCCTGCGCCAATCCGACGGTGGCGGTCTATTCCGCCGGCACCACGACCGACGACTTCGCCGGCCCCGAGCCGGCCCAACCCAGCGCCGCCTTGGTCCAACGACTGGCTGCGGCGGGAATCACCCGCTTCAAGGGCTTTGACGATTGCACCGTCAACACCTACTTCGCGCACACCTTTGCCAACCTCCCGCCCTGCATCGTGGACGCCCGCTTGCGCATCCGCCTCAAAGCCTGCGGCGACTACTGCGAGAACGACTCGTTCAATTTGCAATTCACGCTGCCCTCCGGTGCCTATGTCCCGGCCTGGGGCCGTTATCTGGGCAACGGCAATCCTGGTGGCGGGGTCGGCCTTTTCAACACGGTCTGGAGTGCTGGCACCGTGCGGGAAATCACCCTCAATCTCGCCGACCTGACCAATGCGGACGGCACGAAAACCGACCTGCTCCCGAAACTCAACCAGTATGGCTTCCTCGACCTCGCCATGCAGGATGACACCGCCATTGACTTCGCCGAGCTGCAGATCATGAGCTGCTGCTGCCACTCCGATATCGTGGTGGTGACGCCGACCAATGCCTGTTGCGCGGTCGTCAATTACACGCAACCGGTCTTCACCAGCCAGTGCGGCGCCGTGACGGTGGTTTGCACGCCACCACCGGGCACCTGCTTCCCCATCGGCACGACGGTCGTGACCTGTGTCGGGACCGACACGTTCGGCCAGCAAGGGCGCTGTGTGTTCAAGGTCACCGTGGTGGACACCACCCCGCCGGTCATCACCTCCTGTCCGAGCACGGTGATCGCTTGCATGGGCGGCGACAGCGCGTCCGGCGTCCTGCCGAACCTCACCACCCAGGTCGTGGCCACGGACAACTGCACGCCGTATCCGCAACTGACCATCACCCAGAATCCGCCCCCGGGCACCATCGTCAGCGGCGGCACGGTGGTCTTCACCGTCACGGACGCCTCCGGCAACGTCGCCACCTGCCAGCGCCCCATCAGCGTGCAGCCATGCTGCACCACGCCACCCGGCGGCCTGGTTCTCTGGCTGCCGTTTGACGAGCGGGCCGGGCCGTCCGCCATGAACGCCGCCGGCGGCAACAACGGCACCCTGCTCAATGGCCTCACGCATCCCTTCACCCCAGTGGGCTATGTCTGGAACAGCCTGTGCTTCGACGGCTTGGATGATTACGTGCAAGTGGCGTCGTATCCGGCCATCGGTTTCGGCACGGGCGACTTTACGGTGGATGCCTGGGTGAAGCCGGCGGCGCTCGAAAGCACGATCCGGGTCATCGTGGATCATCGCGAGTCGTCCAACAATGGCGTCATCGGCTACAGCCTGTTCCTGGGCGGCAACAACACCATCGGCTTCCAGATCGGCGACGGCAATTACATCAACTATCCGTCCACCCTCAGCGTGCCGGCGGACGGCCAGTGGCATCTGGTCGCCGTGACCGTGCATCGCAACGACACCAAAGGCATCACCTTCTACCTCGACGGCGTGGCCGGCATCCTGCAGCGTGACACGACTCCCTTCCCCGGTTCGGTGACGCCCGCAGCCAATTTCCCGCTGCGCGTCGGCGCAAGGTCATTCTCGCCCGACGGCATTTTCAACGGCTGCATCGACGAGGTGGAGTTGTTCAACCGCAGCCTGGCGGCGACGGAAATTCAGGCGGTTTACAACGCCCGGTCCGCAGGCAAGTGCAAACATCGTTGCACCGTGCCGTGGGACACGCCGATCGGCGCGGGTGCCAGCTCGGCCGTAACCACCGCCACCATTTACAACCCGAACCCGACGGCTCAGACCTACCAGTATTCGTTCCAGGGGCTGCCCGTCGGGCCGCATTGTAACTTCCCCGGCCCGACGAGCTTCTCGCCAGCCTCAGGCACCATCAGCGTCCCCGCTGGCGGCAACGTCTCGTTCCCGGTCACGGTCGGCAAGCCTGCCGGAATGCCGTGCGGCGCCATCGCTTGCTTCCAGATGGTCGTCATCCCCGTGGGCACCGGGGAGCGGTTCGGTTGCGAGGGGTCGCTCTATAGTAGCTGCAATATCCTGGCGAACCCGAGCGTGGCCGTTGCGACTCTCGTTGACTGCGTCGTGGTTGGCGTCGGGCCGTGGACGCTCGTGAACACCAGCGCGGCTGCCATTGACCTGACCGGGGCGCGGTTCAGCGCGTGGGGGCCGGACATGCAGCCCGATACGCGCGTCCTCAGCCTCAACGGCCTGCCGCCGGGGGTTCCGGTCCTCATGGCGCCGGGCACCATCCTGCCGCTCAACGGCCAGTTGCAATTGCCCCTCGAGGTTCAGTTCATGACCTTCGCTCCCGGGCAGGCGTTCACGCTCCTGCTCGAGGCGGACACCGACGGTGATGGGGAGTTTGAACCGCTCGCCTCCATGGAAGTGCAGAACGTCATCCCGCCGGCATTATCGGCCTACGACGCCTGGGCCGCCCTCCACGCGGGCGGCCAGGCGGCTAACTTGGATTACAACAATGACGGCGTGGCTAACGGCATCGCCTACTTCATGGGCATGAATGACCTTGCCACCAATCCGGGCGTCATCAATGGCAAGGTCAACTGGCCGCATGTGGGAGTGGTCGCATCCTTCGAGGTTCAGGTTTCCGACAACCTTGCCGACTGGCGGCCTGCCAACCCGGCCGACGTTGATACGACGACCGACCCGGGCCTGGTGACCTACACCATGCCAAGCGGCGCGGCGCAGCAGTTCTGCCGCTTGTCGGTCACACCGTAACGACGAAAGCACGCTCAGCGGCGGGAGGGGGGAGATATGGGGTCACGCCCCGATCGCCACCTGAGGCAATCAACCAAAGGCCGGGAGTCTGACTCCCGGCCTTTTCGCTTGCCGTCTGGTTCACCCTGATCTCAGCCGGTTCCATATTCGATCCGTGTTCCGGGCTGGCGGCTGCTCCGCCCCGCCCCCCGCATATCTGGGGACAGAAAAATGGTTTGGAGGAAAACAGTTGCAGAATGTTGCTTCACCCGGGAGGTGAGTTATGCCGTCGTCACGATCTGCTGACAATCCGTGAAATCCGCGTAATCCGCGGTTCTCAACCTGCTGGCAAGGGTAAGCAGAGTTGGTTCCTTCCAAGCGTCCGGCCGGCCAGCCGGCACCCCCGGCATTCCGCCGTTCCGGCAAGGCCGAGTGCGGCGGTTTCCGGCGGTTCCGGGCCAAAAACCAAAGGATCGTGAAGGAAAAAACCAAAGGATTCGCAATTGCACGAATGCCACCGGTTGGCCGATATTGATCCCGTGCGTTGGGGTTTTCCACTCGTTGGCCCTCCCTCCGCAAGCTCAAGCCACCCCTAACAACCATGAACTCGTCATCCATCCTCCACCTGTTCTGCAGCGGCTCCCTCGCCGCCCTTTTGGCCAGCCATTCCGCCAGCGGCGCGGAGCCCGCCTGGCCCGCGTTCACCGGCAATGGCCTGCTCACCGGGCAGGCCCGTGAGAACATTCCCGCCGCAGCCATGCGCCAAGGCGACGCGGCCACCGCGCTGCTGCAGCGGCAGGGCCATTCCGAAACCCTGATGCAAGCGGTGCAAGCGGCACGCTATGCGATGGAAACCGTTCCGGACGCTCTGGCCACTGGCCCCGCCGGCGGGGTTTATGCGGGCAATCCGGCCCACGCCCTGCGTTGCTGGTTCCGCGCCGACGGCTTGGAACTGCAATCCGCCGGAACCACGCAAGCCCAGTGGCAACTCAAGCTGCGGCTGCGCGGCTACGGCCGCGAGACCCTGCAGGCAGCGGACGTGGACGGCGTGAGTGCCTGCCAGAACCGCGTGGAATTGTCGCGGGCCGACGGCGCGGTGGTCGAGTGGTATGAAAACAAAGCGGCGGGGCTGGAACAGGGCTTCACCGTGCGCAGCGCGCCGCCGGGCGGCACCGGATCGTTGCGCCTCCTGCTAGAGGCTGATGGAGACCTGCGGCCGGAATTGGAACCAGGAGCCACCGCCGCGAAGTTCGTGACCCTTGATGGCCAGACGGCCCTGCGCTACAGCGGGTTGAAAGTTTGGGATGCCACACAACGGGAACTGCCGGCCCACCTCGAGGTGCAAGGAAAGCAACTGGCCCTCGTGGTCGATGATCGCGACGCCACCTACCCGGTCACCATCGACCCGCTCATCACCACCCAGGAAGCCAAACTGACGGCAGGCGATGGCGCGACCAATGACAATTTCGGCTACTCGGTTTCCCTGAGTGGCGATGGGAACACCGCGCTGGTGGGGGTTTTACAGCCTGCCGCACCGGCGGGAGAGGCCCCGGGGAGCGCGTATGTGTTTATGCACAGCGGGAGCACCTGGAGCCTCCAAGCCAAGCTTACGGCGGCCGATGGGGCGCTGCGTGACCGCTTTGGAGTGCAGGTTTCGCTGAGCGGTGACGGAAACACGGCGCTGGTCGGGGCTTACTACGATGACACGTCGGCGGGGACGGATGCGGGGAGCACGTATGTGTTTGTGCGCAGCGGGAGCGCTTGGAGTCAGCAGGCGAAACTGACGGCGGGCGACGGTGCGGCCAATGACTATTTCGGCGTTTCGGTCAGCATGAGCGGAAATGGCAACACGGCGTTGGTGGGAGCTTACGGGGATGACACGGCGGCTGGGGCGGATGCGGGAAGCGCATATGTGTTTGTGCGCAGCGGGAGCAGTTGGAGTCAGCAGGCCAAAATAACCGCAGGCGATGGTGCCGCCAGTGACTCGTTTGGCAGTTCCGTGAGCGTGACCGGGGATGGGAACACCGCGCTGGTGGGGGCCTCTCGGGATGACACGACGGCGGGGACGGACGCCGGGAGTGTGTATGCGTTTGTGCGCACCGGAAGCACTTGGAGTCAGCAGGCGAAACTGACGGCGGGCGACGGCGCGATCCGTGCCTATTTCGGCTCTGCCGTCAGCGTGAGCGGGGACGGGAACACGGCGCTGGTGGGGACTTACGGAGATGACACGGCGGCAGGGGCGGATGCCGGAAGCGCGTATGTGTTTGCGCTTAGCGGGGGTTCCTGGAATCAACAGGCTAAATTGACGGCGGACGACGGTGGGGCCGGTGACTATTTCGGCTACTCCGTTAGCCTGAGCGGGGATGGGAACACCGCGCTGGTGGGGGCTGTGTACGATGACACGACGGCGGGGGCAAATGCGGGGAGCGCGTACGGGTTTGTGCGCAGCGGGAGTAGTTGGAGTCAGCATGCCAAACTGACCGCTGACGACGGCGCGGCGATGGACCAATTCGGCGTGGCCGTCTCCTTGAGCGCCGATGCAAACACTGCGCTGGTCGGGGCTAACGGCGACACGACGGCCGGCGGGTCTGCTGCCGGCAGCGCCTATGTCTTCCGGTTGGTCAACACGCTGAGTTCGGCCAAGGACATTCTTACCTTCGGCCCCGGTGCCGTCATTACCGGCACCGACATTGTCTGGTCCCTGCCCTGTGGCACGGATGTGACTGCGTTGGCACCCACCTACACGGTGTCCGCAGGGGCCTCGGGTGCTCCGGTTTCCGGCACCACCCGGGATTTCACCACCCCGCAGACCTATACCGTCACCGCCGAGGATGGCTCCACCCAGGTCTATACCGTGACCGTCACCCTGCCGCCGCCCGCGTTTGATTGTGTGCCCAACGTGATGTCCGCAGGCGGTATCACCGACAACTTCGCGGGGCCCGAACCGGCTTCGCCGAGTGCTGGCCTCGTAACACGGTTGACCGCGGCGGGTGCAGTATTGAAAGGGTTTGATGACCTCAACGTCGATCAGTTTGTAGCGCATAGCTTCACGTTGCCGGCCAATTGCACGGTCACGGCGGCGCAGCTCACGGCGCGTCTCAAATCCTGCGGCACCGTCTGCTACAATGACACCATGAACCTCTCATTCACCGCTCCTGACGGCACGGTGTTGACCGGCGGCTGGGGCCGCTTTCTCGGCACCGACTCCCGGAATTCGACGCCCGGCCTGATGCCGGATAATTGGTGCGATCACACCTCCGGCGAGATCTTCACGCTCGACCTTGCCGCTCTCCCGCAGCCGACCGGCGCTCCGGTGAACCTCCTGCCTTACTTGAACACCCACGGCTTCGTGGACTTCTCCTGCCAGGATGACTCGGCGGTGGACTACCTGACTCTCGAAGTGGTCATCTGCTGCGGACCGACTGACAAGACGGTCGAGTGCGGCACGGCGTGGACCTTCGACACGCCCACCGCCAGCGACGCTTGCAGCGGTGCCACCCTGCCCGTCGTGCTCGTCAGTACGGTGACCACCGGCACCTGCCCGGAAGTGATCACCCGCACTTGGCGGGCCACGGATTCGCGCGGCAACAGCAGTACGTGCAGCCAGACGGTCACCGTGGTGGACACCACCCCGCCGGTATTGACCTGCGCCCCCGACAAGACGGTGGAATGCTGTCCGGCAACCATGACGTTCAGCGGTGTGGTGGATCAGGTTGAGGTTGACCCGTTTGGCATGGATCCGCTGCCGCCGCCATGGGACACGGTGCTAGTGGGTGACGCGTGGAGTCTAACCTATACCTTCGATCCCGCCGCTCCGGACGCTCATGTCCCGCCGGAATTTTCTCCGTCGACTCTCGGGTATTATCCCTCGGCGGTGTCCAAATTCAGCGTGACGGCCGGACCGGCCTCGACCACGCAAACCGTCGGCCCCGCTTCGGCCGACCTCCGCGTGTACAACAATCAACCCCCGCCCTACGACCAATACGAAGGCTATTTCAACTGGATGGAAGGTTCCGACTACATGACGGCCTACTTCCAATTCGGCGTAGAGCCCGCTACCGTTTGGAATACGGACGAGCTGCCGCTGTGCGTGAACCTCGCGGACTTCACAACCGCCCACTTCACCCTTCAGTCGATGGGCGGCGGCTGGCCCATGGGCTCCAGCCTGCATGGGGTGATCACCGCCGTGTCATGCCCCACCACTCCGTGCGGGTCTTGGCGCTTCGACCCGCCGACGGTCAGCGACGCCTGCGGCGGCAACAACGTCACCGTCAGCGTCCTGAGCACGGTGACCACCGGCACCTGCCCCCGGGTCATCACCCGCACCTGGCAGGTGACGGACGCCTGCGGCAACAGCGCAACCTGCAGCCAGACCGTGACGGTGGTGGACACCACGCCGCCGGTATTGACTTGCGCCCCCGACAAGACGGTGGAATGCTGTCCGGCCACCATGACGTTCAACGGTGTGGTGGATCGGGTTGAGGCTGACCCGTTTGGCATGGATCCGCTGCCGCCGCCATGGGACACGGTGCTCGTGGGTGACGCGTGGAGTCTAACCTATACCTTCGATCCCGCCGCCCCGGACGCTCATGTCCCGCCGGCATATTCTCCGTCAACTCTCGGGAGTTATCCCTCGGCGGTGTCCAAATTCAGTGTGACGGCCGGACCGGCCTCGACCACGCAAACCGTTGGCCCCGCTTCAAGCACCCTCAATGTGTTCAACAATCAACCTCCGCCCTACGACCAATACGACGGCCATTTCAACTGGATGGATGGTTCCAACTACATGATGGCCTACTTCCAATTCGGCGTAGATCCCGCTACCGTTTGGAATACGGACGAGCTGCCGCTGTGCGTGAACCTGGCCGACTTCACAACCGCCCACTTCATGCTTCAGTCGATGGGCGGGCCCATGGGCTCCAGCCTGCATGGGGTGATCACCTCCGTGTCATGCTCCACCACTCCGTGCGAGTCTTGGCGCTTCGACCCGCCGACGGCCAGCGACGCCTGCGGCGGCAACAATGTCACCGTCAGCGTCCTGAGTACGGTGACCACCGGCACCTGCCCCCGGGTCATCACCCGCACCTGGCAGGTGACGGACGCCTGCGGCAACAGCGCAACCTGCAGCCAGACCGTGACGGTGGTGGACACCACCCCGCCGACATTGACCTGCGCCCCCGACAAGACGGTGGAATTCGGCACCCCGTGGAGCTTCGACGACCCCACCGCCGCCGATGCCTGCAGCGGCACCAACGTCACCCCCAGCGTCCTGAGCACGGTGACCAACGGCACTTGCCCGCAGGTCATCACCCGCACCTGGCAGGCGACGGACGCCTGCGGCAACAGCGCGACCTGCAGCCAGACGGTGACCGTGAACACGCTGCCCACCGTGACCGTGAACTCGGCGGCGGCTTGCCCCGGCAGTTCGACAACCCTGACCGCCACGACCAACGCGTCCGCTCCGACATACTCGTGGAGCCCGGGCGGTGCGACCACCCCTTCGCTCACCGTCTCGCCGGCTACCACCACGACTTATACGGTGACGGTGACCGACGGCGTGACCGGTTGCACCAACAGCGCCAGCGGCACGGTGACCGTGAATCCGCGGCCCACCGTGACCGTGAACTCGGCGGCGGCTTGTGACGGCAGTACCCAGACAACCCTAACCGCCACGACCAACGCGTCCGCTCCGACATACTCGTGGAGCCCGCGCGGCGAGACCACGGCTTCGATCACCGTCTATCCGGATGCCACCACGACCTACACGGTAACGGTGACCGACGGCGTGACCGGTTGCACCAACAGCGCCAGCGGCACGGTCACCGTGAACCCCCTGCCGACCGTGAGGGTGAACTCGGTGACAATTTCCGCTGGAGATTCGGCGACCCTCGTCGCCACGACCGACGCGTCCGCGCCGACGTACCTGTGGAGTCCCGACGGGGCGACCACGGCCACGCTCACCGTCTCGCCCGGTGCCACAACCATCTACACGGTAACGGTGACCAACGGCGTAACCGGCTGCCGCGCGACGGCCACTGGCACCGTGACCGTGTCACCGCCGCCGCCACGCGTGTGTGACAAGACCTACAGCTTCCAGGAGAGCGTCAACCCCGAGGCTCCCCTGCCCGACAACATGATCACCATGAATCTCACGCGCAAACTGTGCTGCCTGGGCTTCGATGCGGATAATCGCCCGCGGCCATTCCCATACGTGTGGATGGCGGAGTCGGGTACCTATGGAAAACCAGCCTCTGGAGGCACCATAGTGCGCATCGACGTGAATACCGGGGAAATCATGGGACGCTACCGCACCGCACCCAGCGCCAACACCTATCCCAGTCCTTCCCGCACCACTGTGGATCGCTATGGCGAATGCTGGGTGGGAAATCGCTATGACTACAATGATCCGGATGGCACGGGTCCGCGTGGCAACGAAGGCTCGGTCACTCGCGTCGGCTTGGTCATCGGTGGCACCCGCTGGGACAAGAACGGAAGCACTTTCGTCTCCAACCCCACGAACGGCCAGTACCTGAAGGGACCCTTCGCCTATCTCAGCCCGAGTGTGGTTGATCGCGATCACGATGGATATATTCATACGGCGATGCCCACCGCCGCCGCCCCCAATCAGTTCCCGGCGCTCGGCTGGGCCGGCCAGGCCAATGCGGATACGGGAGCCCAGAGCGGCGCCGAGGATGAATTGATCACCCACTTCGTGCGCGTGAAGGCGACTGGGGTGCGTGCTCTGGCCGTGGATCGGAACAATGATTTGTGGGTCGGGGGAAACGGACACTATAACGACGGTACGAATAGCTTTATCGACAAGGTGTCAGGCGCTACGGGGCGATGGCTGTTCTCCCGCACCGCATCCTCCGCCTACGGGGCGCTCATCAATCCCAACAACGAACTCTGGCTGGTAAGACGGCAATCTTACATCACCCGCTGGAATATCAACGCCCTCAATGCCGGGACCACGGCGAAGATCGGCGGTAATCTCTACGCGGATGGCATCTACGGGATCGGTATCGACCCTTGCACGGGGATTGTGACGTCATCGACTATCAGCGGTTCGATGATGGTGCGCCAGCACAGTGCGGCTGGAGTAAAGCTCAAGGAAATCGAAGCATTCGGGAAAAATGCCGCGCAGGGTTTGTGTGTGGATCACGCCGGGCGGGCATGGGTGTCGCGCCAAAATATCGTTACAAATCCCGGGGTAACCGTTTACAATGCCGATTCGCAGTCCCACATCCTGACCGGCACTTCCACCTTCATCCAACAAACCGGCACCATCAAGATCCAAGGCTCCACGGGCACTGCCGTGGATTCCAACGAGAATATCTGGGTGTCCGACTTGAAGAGCGACAGCGCAATCCGCATCAATGGTGTTACCTTGCAGCCGGACATGCAGGTGCCCCTGCTGGTTGGCTCCGGGCCCTACAACTACAGCGACAAGACGGGGTATATCGGCATCAGTTCCACGGGTGCTTTCGGATTCCTGCAGGTGCTGCACGACTCAGGCCGCGCCGGTAGCAATTGGGGCCGGGTCTCGTGGGGGGAGCAGGGAACCACCACCGAATGCACGATCAAGGTGTATGTCCGCGCGGCTGACGATCAACTGGCACTCGGCACCAAACGCTGGGTGCCGTGGCGCAACGGCCAATGGCATTGTTTGCCCTTTGGGCCTCACAGGAGCGTCACCGGGCGGTATCTCCAGGTCAAGGTGGAGTTCCAGCGGCCGCCAGGATGCACGTCGAACTGTGATCTGCGGCTGTGCTGGCTGCGGGTGGAGTGTTGCGACAACCGCAACCCCTATGCCAGCGCCAGTCTTGCGGTTTGGCCGACCAATGGAGAGGATGGGTCGCTGCACCTGCATGATCCCGGTCCGCTTCCGGTGTTATTGCCCATCAACTTCACGCTGCTGGCTTCGCCCGAGTGGCCGGTGGCGGCGGAGTGGCTGGTGGATGGAGTCGTGGTCGCCACGCAGACGGTCTCTCCCGGTCCGGTGGAACTGTGGCATGCCTTCGGCGACGGCATCCATGAAGTGATGCTGCGCGTGACCGCCGGTGATCA
The DNA here is from genome assembly GCA_026397725.1 of Verrucomicrobiota bacterium. Lineage (GTDB taxonomy): Bacteria > Verrucomicrobiota > Verrucomicrobiia > Verrucomicrobiales > Akkermansiaceae > Luteolibacter. The sequence continues at coordinate 24,421 of JAPLUI010000163.1, forward strand.
GATCAGCGAGACGACCACCACGGTGGAGGTCGGCGACCACACGCCGCCGGTTTTTGTTCCGGTCGGAATGCAGTCGGTGGCGGCATTCAGCGCGTTGATTCCGGATTACATCCCCATTGTCTTTGCCTACGATCCGAACGACCCCGCCGATCCGCCCCCAGTGGTGACGCAGAACATTCCCGCCGGGACCAGCGTGGGCCAGGGGCTTCACGAAGTCCAGATCACCGCCACGGATGCCGCGGGCAATAGCACCGTCGAATATGCCGCCTTTATGGTCGCACCGGTGGTGACGCTGACGACGCCGGCTAACTATGCCTCGTTCCCCGTTGGGGCGGCGATTCCCGTGAGTTACTCCGTGGCACCGGGAGTCACCGGCATCACCAGCGTGGTGCTCCGGGCCAATGGCACGACCGTGGCGACGCTGCCCGGGCCAGGGGAACCGTCGAGTGTGACGCTGCCTCTTGGCGAATACATGCTGCAGGTCGTGGCCTTCGGGCCGGGTGGAGCGGTGAGCGAGGGTCAGGAGATCGGAGTAACGGTCAGCGAAGCCATTCCTTACGACATTTGGGCCGGCACCGTCAGCAACGACTGGGACATCAACACCACCGCCAACTGGACCGCCGGTGGCTTGCCTGCCAATTTCGCGGAGACGGACTGGGTGATGTTTGACGATTCGGCCACTGGCACCACCACGGTGAATCTCACCACGACGCTCGCGCCGGGTGGCGTGACGGTGACCAACAGCGCCCTGAATTATACGTTCACCGGCTCCGGCAAGCTCACCGGCCCCACCGGCCTCACCAAGAACGGCACGGGCGTCCTCACGGTCCTGACTGCCAACGACTTCACCGGCGGCACCATCATCGATGGCGGCACCCTGCAACTTGGCGATGGCGGCACGAGTGGTTCGGTCACCAGCAACATTATCGACCGGGGCACGCTGATCTGGTACCGCACGGATAGCGCGACTTTCGCCGGCACCATCAGCGGCTCTGGCACGGTCATCAAGAACGGCATCGGCACCCTCACGCTCACGGAGGCCAATACCTACACCGGCAACACCACCGTCAGCGCGGGCACCTTGGCCCTAGTCAACGCCTATCTGGACGATGCCTCCACTGTCACCATCGCCACCGGGGCCAAGCTGAACCTGACCTTCGCCGGCACCGACACCGTACACAAACTCATCATCGGCGGCGTGCAAATGCCGGTCGGCACTTACGGTGCCACCGGGTCAGGCGCGGCTCACGAGGATGACGTGCATTTCGCGGGCCCCGGCACCCTCACCGTCACCACCGGTTCCGGCACCAGCGCTTACGACACCTGGGTCGCCGGTTACGGCCTGACGGGGGCGGACGCTCTGCCCGGCGCCGATCCTGACCACGACGGCATTCCGAACGGTGTGGAGATGGTGCTCGGCGGCAATCCTGAGAACGTCATGGACGCCGCCTTGCTGCCGACCATCGAGTTGGTAAAAGATCCGGTAGGTTTGCCCGCCGGCGGCTACCTGCTCTTCACCTACCGCCGCAGCGATCTCTCGGTGGCCGCGGGAGTGAGCGCCAATTGTGAGACCGACACCGACCTGGTCGCTCCATGGACACCTGCTACCGGAGCGCCGGGTGTGGTCATTCAAGTGGATGACAACTACGCCTCGTTCGTGCCGCCAGCCACCGCCCCCACCGACCGCGTGCGGGTGTATCTCCCGCGTGGGGCCAACCCCAAGCTCTTCGGGCACTTGCGCGTGACGGTGCCGTAAGTCGGTTGGAATCCTGAATCAATCAAGGCGCGGGGTGCCATCACCCGCGCCTTTTGGGGCATTCCGGCAAGGCCGAGTGTGGCGGTTTCCGGCGGCTCCGGGCCAAAAAACCAAAGGATCGTGAAACCAAAACCAAAGGATTCGCAATTGCACGACTGCCGACGGTTGGCCTACATTGATCCCGTGCGTTGGGGTTTTCCACTCGTTGGCACTCCCGCCGCAAGCTCAAGCCACCCCTAACAACCATGAACTCGTCATCCATTCTCCGCCCTGTGCGCACCCGTTCCATCGCCGCCGGCACCCTTGCCGCACTCCTTGCCGCACTCTTCGCCGCTCAGTCGGCACTCGCCGCCGCCGTTTACTGGGACGGCATCGGCATTGGATGGAACATGGCGAGTTCTTGGGACACTGCGGTTGTTCCCGGCGCGGCGGATGTCGCGAATTTCAGCGTCAGTACGGTCACTTCCGCGCAGACCGTCAATCTGAACGCCCAACAGTCCGCCCAGGGCCTGGTTTTCCATGGCACCAACCCCGCGACGACCGCGCTACAGGGCGGCGGGACGAACCGGACCCTCACCCTCGGTGCCAGCGGCATCCAGGTCGATGGCGGGGCGGGAGCGGTGACCATCGGGTCCGCGACGGCTGGACAAAACGTGGCAATCATCCTCGCGGCGGCCCAGACTTGGACGAACAACTCGGCGAACGGGTTCACGATTTATAATGCCGTCTCCGCTGGCAGCTATCCACTCACCGCCAACGGCACCGGGAATATCATCGTCAACGGCACCATCAGCGGCCTCGGCTCGCTCACCAAGGCCGGTGCCGGCACGCTGGTGTTGTCCGCCGCCAACACCTGCGCCGGCGGGACGACTCTCGCCGGTGGCACGGTGACCCTCGGCAATGCGGGCGCTCTCGGCACCGGGACGCTCACCCTCAGCGGCGGCAATCTGGACAGTTCCGTCGTGAACCTCGTCAACGCGAACAACAACGTGCAGGCATGGAACGCCAACTTCACTTTTGTCGGAACCCGGAATCTCGACCTCGGCACGGGTACCGTCACGCTGAGCGCCAACCGCCAGGTCACTGTGAGTGCAGGCACTTTGACGGTTGGGGGTGCCATCGGCGGCGCCTTCAGCCTGACCAAGGCGGGCACCGGCACGATGGCGCTCACCGGGGCGAACACCTACACCGGCATCACGACCGTCAGCGGCGGCACGCTCGCCATCTCCGGCTCGCCGACGGGTAACGGTGCGGTCACGGTCAACAACGGCGGCACTTTGCAGTTGGACTACTCCACAGATAGCACCAGCAAGATCAACGACTCCGCCATCCTGACGCTCGCCGGCGGCACCCTCGATCTCAAAGGCGGCTCGCACACGGAAATCGTGGCCTCGACCACGCTCACGGCCGGCACGGCTTCCCGCGTGACCAGCAGTAGCGGCACCTCCATGTTGCAGATGAATACCATCACGCCCGGTGCCGGTGCCTCCATCGACTTCGGAGCCGCCGGGATCGCCACCACCGACAACCCCAATAACGCCCTCGGCATCCTCGGCGCATGGGCAACGATCGGCGGGACCGATTGGGCGATCAATTCCGCTGGCCTGATCACCGCCTTCACCGGCTACACGGATGTCCAACGCCTCGACCCCGGCACCATCACCGACGGTTCGGCCACCAACGTCCGCATCGTCGAAGGCAGCGGCTTCCCCGGAAACATCACGCTCGCCGCCGCCACGACCACAATCAACACGCTCAACCAGAGCGCCAGCGGCGGCAACAGCGCCGCCACGATCGACCCCGCCGGCCAGACGCTCCGCACCAACAGCATCCTTGTGGGCACCGGCGCGGGCGCACTGACCATCGGCACCGGGATCAACAACGGCACGTTGAGCACGGCCACCGCAGGCGGCGAGCTGGCGCTTGTCAACAACACCGCGAACCACCTCACGATCAATTCCGTCATCGCCGACAACTCCACTTCAAGCCTCGCCAAAACTGGCACCGGCCCGATGACGCTCACCGCCGCCAACACCTACACGGGCAACACCACGGTAAACAGCGGCACCTTGTCCCTTGCCAACGCCTCTCTGAACGATGCCGCCACCCTCACTATCGCCAGCGGGGCCGTGCTCAACCTGACCCACGGAGACACCGACATTGTCGGCACGCTGGTCATCGCCGGCGTAACTCAGCCCACCGGCCTGTATGACTCCACCAACACCGGCGGCACCATCACCGGCAGCGGCAAGATCCAAGTCGGCCCGCCCAGCAGTGCGGCCGACATCCTGACCTTCGTTTTCCCAGGCTTACCCGCCACCATGATTACCGGAACCGCCATCACCGTGAGCGTGCCGTGCGGCACGGACGTGACCAGTCTCTCGCCCACCTACACCATGTCCCCGGGTGCCACGGGTGCGCCGGCTTCCGGCTCGACCCATGACTTCAGCAGTCCGCTGCATTACCTCGTCACCGCCCAGGATGGCATCACCACCAAGGACTATACCGTGACGGTCACCGTCGGCTCAACCAACCCGGTCAACTACGCCGGGTTGCTGCATACCGCGCTGGGCAGTGCGACCTTGTGTGTGCAATCGAACCAACTGATCGTTGGCAATCTGGGCACCAGCGGCAACGACGGAGTGGAAATGGCAATGCCCGCCAACGCCACCGGCTGGCAGGGAACGCTTGCGCCGCTCGATGCGTTTCCGCCTAGGGGCGACGACGTGCCGCTGTTTTTGCAGGAGCAAATCATCGGCACCGCGGGTCCGGTGACCCAAGGGGTGTTAGGGACGACGACCGTGACCAAGGCCGGGACCGGCGACTATGTGGCCAGTGCCGATTTTTCACCGCTCGGAGCGAGCAGCGTTACGGTGGAGGTCTATAGCGGCAACAACTTGGTGGCGCAGAAAACGGCGACTGAAGCGACGCCGGGCGGCGGGGTTTTCACGAATCTGCTGACGGCCGTGAAGTGGCCCACCGACGCGCATGTGGAATTTAAATTTTGGCCGTTGCCACCCCGCATGAAATGGACCTGGACGTACCCGGCAAACACCAGCATGGTGATGGACTGCGAATCGGTATCGGGTGACCGCGTGGTGGTGACGCCCGTCGTGGCCTTCGGGGTGAGTGCGTTCTCCGCAGTGCGGCTTCTGGCCTCGCAAATCCCCTCTCTCACCCTCACCAGCGAGACGTTCACGGTTGCGGCGACCTGGTTTGGCTTGTACAGCGGGGACTGGGATCTCGGCACCACCCCCAACTGGACCGCTGCCTTTGGTAACGAGGCTACCTTCCACGACGGCGAGGCGGTCTTGTTCGATGATTCCGCCATAGAAACCACGGTGAATCTCACCACGGCACTTTCGCCGGGAATGGTGACGGTGGACAACATCTTCTTGAATTATACTTTCACCGGCCCCGGCAAGCTCACCGGCCCCGGCGGTCTAAACAAGAGCGGCACGGGCGTCCTCACGGTCCTGACCGCCAATGATTTCACCGGCGGCACCATCATTGATGGCGGTGCCCTACAGCTTGGTAATGGCGGCACGACGGGTTCGCTCACCGGTAACATCATCGACCGTGGCACGCTGATCTGGAACCGCACGGATGCAGTGGCATTCGCCGGCACCATCAGTGGCCCCGGCACGTTCACCAAGGTCGGCACCGGCACGCTCACGCTTACGGGGGTCAATACTTTCAGCGGCCCCACCACCGTGTCCACCGGCACGCTGGTGGTGACTGGTTCCCTGTCCGCAAGTTCCGCCGTTTCCGTCGCCGCCACCGGCACCCTGGTTCTCGCCGACAATGCTGCCATGAACTTCGTCGTCGGCAACGCTTCCAACAACCGGATCGCCGGCAGCGGTGCGGTCACCTTGAATGGCTTCTGCACCATTGACACCTCCGCCGTGACCGCCACCACCGGCTCCTGGACCTTGGTCGATACCGCGACCCTGGCCGCCTCCTTCGGCCCCACTTTCGCGGTGGCCGGGGCGGATTGGACGGAAACCGCCAACGTCTGGACCAAGCTCGAAGGGGCCAAGACCTGGACCTTCTCCGAGGCCTCCGGCGTGCTCACGCTCAGCACCGTCACCGGCACCATCCTGCCAGTCGTCACCGACTTCGACCATGCCGCAAACACCGCGACGCTCACGTTTGAAAGCCGGGTGGGTTTCATCTACAACGTTGAGTTCAGCACCACGTTGGCGAACGCTTCCTGGTCCCTTCTGGAGTCGGTGGTGGCCGCCACCACTCCCACCACGGTCACCGATTACTATGCGATGACGCCGCAGCGCTTTTATCGCGTGTCTTGTCAGGGCCCGCTGACCGGGGCATTGACGCAGTTGGAGCCCCCACAGAACCCGCCCGGCCAGCCGGGCGGCCAGAGCCAACCCACCGGCGCCGCATGGCCCCAGTGCGCGGCCTCGCCATCAGCCCAGTGGGCCGCGACGCGGCAGCCGGTGCCCGGCACCTCGCCGCCGGGTGACGGCCTGCCGTACTTGTTCTCCGGCGAATTCCACACCACCACCACGGACCTCTCGATTCGCGGCCGCGGCACGGACTTCGTCCTGACGCGCAGCTACCGCTCGAAAATCGGCCCCGTCACGGCACAGGGCAGCGGCTGGGATTTCTCCTGCAACATCCGCGTCGAGCCTGCCGTGCTGGCGCAGGGCTCCGGGTTCGATGTCTTCAACGGCAACGGCCGCAAGGATACCTATCAACTGCGGCCCGACGGCACTTACGGTGCCGACCAACTGGCACATGAAGGCACCTTTGTGAACAACGTCTTCACCCTCAAGTTCGCCGATACCGGCCGCTGGGTGTTCCGTGCCTTCGACGGCAGCGCCAACCAAGGCAAGATTGATCAAAGCATCGACCGCAACGGCAACGCCCTGACCTTCCAGTATGCCACCGACGGCAGGCTGGCCACCGTCGTCGATACCCTGGGACGAAATATACAAATCGCCTACAACGCCGACGGGCTGGTCCAATCGGTCACCGACTTTGCCGGACGGGTCGTCAGTTATGCCTACTATCAGAACGGCGATACCGGCGGCTCGGCCTGCGATTTGAAATCGGTCACCTGGCCTGCCGTCACCGGCACGCCCAACGGCAATGATTTCCCCGCCGGCAAGACCGTCACCTACACCTACTCCAAGGGCTTCACCGATGAGCGCCTCAACCACAACCTGCTCACCATCACCGATGCCAAAGGCCAGACCTGGTTACATAACACCTACGCCACCACCACCAACCCGGCCGATCCCGACTTCGACAAGCTCCTGCGGCAGGTTCGCGGCAATCCCAACGAAGTGACCACCTTCTGGTACGCTGCGGTGAGTCCCACTGCCTCCAACCGCTTCGCCGTCAATAAAGCCATCGTCAATGACGGCACCGGCAACGTCTCGGAACTGCTCTTCGATGCCATGAACCGCCTGGTGCGGCTCCGCGAGTTCACCGGCCGCGCGGTGCCCGGCGTCACCACCACCGAAACGCAAAACCGGCCGACCGGCAAGCTGCGCCCCGGCGACCCCGTCTTCTTCGAAACCATCCAGGAATGGAATGTCGATTCGCATCTGACCCGCACCCTCCTCCCCAATGGCAGCAGCGTGGTCAACACCTACGAACTGGACCTCAATCCGGCGGCCCCGCCCCGCCTCCGCAGCAGCCTCCGCGAACGGAAACTGCTGCCGGGTCCCTTGGGCGGCGACCAGGCGTCGCTCGTCGAATCGTGGGTTTACGACACCAGCTTCGGCGGCGGCTGTTGCGGCTTCAACTTCGTGACTGCGGCCACCGATGCCCGCGGCAACATCACCCGCCACACCTACGACAGCCACGGCAACCGGCTCACCACCACCCACCCCATCACGTCCCTCAAGGAGGACCTCGAATACAACGCCGCCGGCCAAATGACCGCCCATGTCCATCCTGATAGAGGCGACGGCTTCCGGCGGCGCGACACCTTCACTTACCATGCCAGCGGGCCGCAGACGGGCTATCTCCAGCAGCAGGTCACCGACGCCGCAGGCTCCGCCCTGACCACCGCGTATGAATACGACTCCGCTGGCAACGTCAACCGGGTCGTCGATCCGCGCGGCTACGACACGCTCTACACGGTGAACACCTTGAACCAGCTCGTCCGCGAACGCTCGCCGGTGTTCGCCAACGGCAGCACCGTCCGCTACACGAAGGACTTCTTCTACGATGCCAACAACAACCTGGTGCGCGGCGAGGTGCAGAATGTGGACGAGAACGGAAATCTATCAACCACCAACCCCACCTTCACCACCACCCATGATTACGACATCCTCAACACCCTCGTCCGCACCACCCGGGAAGTGGACCCCAGCCACAATGTGGTCACCGAGACCGCCTACGATGCGAACCGCAACCCGATCCTCGTGCGCGATGGCCAGGCGACCTCGGGCGCGGACCCGTTCAACACGGTCACGCTCCTTTACGACGAACGGAACCTGGTCTTCCGCGAGATCCGCGCCCAGGGCAGCCCGTCGCAAGCCACCACCCAATCCGACTACGACGCCAACCGCAACCTCGTCCGCACCAGCGCCGGACTCGAAAGCTGCCCGCGCATCACCGCCGCCGCCTTCGACGGCTTCCAGCGACGCACGGCCGTCACCGACCCCATGGGCAACGTGACCACCAATCACTTCGATCCCAATGGCAACCTCCTCAGCACCCGCGTGGATGGCGAGTTGAATGACGTCCCGGGAAGCGCCGGAAACATCCGCCTCGCGGCAGCCACTTACACCTACGATGCCATGAACCGGCAGACCCGCAGCGACGTGGCCCATTTTACCCCGCAGACCCAAGCCCCCATCGGCGATGGCCAGGCCACCACCCTTACCTCCTACGACGGCAATTCCCAAGTCACCGCCGTTCAGGATGACAACGGCCACACCACCAGCACCGCCTACGACACCGCCGGCCGCCCCGCGACGAAAACCGACGCTGTCGGCGACACCGTCAGCTTCACCTATGATCCCAACGGCAATGTCACCACACTCATCGAGCGCGATCACGGTGCTTCGATCATTGCCACCTCGTTCTTCACCTACGACCCCCTGAACCGCCAAGTCGGGACTGTGAACCCCCTCGGGTACCCGACCCAAGCCGGCTACGATTCGCTCAACAATCGCGTGGCCGCGGTGGATGAGCGCGGCAATCGGGTGAGCTATACCTACGACGGGCTGAATCGGATGCTCCAGACCACCCGCAACCTGACCAACACCGGCGAAGGCGGCGGCACGCTCATAGGCACCATCACCACCCGGCAAACCTGGGACGATTCCTCACGCCTCACCAGCCAGGCCGACGACAACGCGCACTCGACCAGTTATGTGTATGACGCGCTCGATCGCCGCATCCGGCAGGTGTTTGCCGACGGCACCGCGAATTCGACAACCTATGACGTGCATGGCAACCCGGCCACCCAAACCGATGCCAACGGCACGGTCGTCAATACCAGCTATGATTTGCTCAACCGCGCCACGGGCCGCACGGTCACGAGAGCCGTGGGCATTGAGGGGAACACCTTCGAGGACTACCAATATGACGGCCAGTCCCGGGTCGTCCGCGCCGCGAATGATGACACGGTCGCGACAAGGGCCTTTGATTCACTATCCAAGGTCAGCACCGAAACCCAGCAGATCCTGCCCGCCGGTCCGGTCCGGACGGTGACCTCCACTCACGATGGAGTGGGCAACCGGCTCGCCTGCACCTATCCATCGGGGCGGGTGGTCAACTCCACCTTCGACCCCATCAGACGCCCGTTGAGAATCACAATGCCGTCCTCGCCACTCACCTACCTCGCGAACTACACCTATGTCGATCGCACGTTGATGATTCGCGATTACGGCAACGGCACCAGCGCCACCAACAGCTATGACTTGCTCGGCCGGATGACCGGAGCACAGCACGAGAATCTCATCGACTTCACGGAAATCGATTTCCGCTCTTACGTCTGGGACGCCGCAGGCAACAAAACCGCCATGAATGACCTGCTGGCACCGGCGCTGGATTCCAAATCATTCACCTATGATTCGGTGAACCGGCTCGTCACCTCGCAGACTGCCGTTGTCGGCCCGACCATCGCCTACACCTTGGACGGGGTCGGCAATCGCCTTGCCGTGACCGGCGGCAGCCATGCCGGTGCCTATTCCATGAGTGCCACCATACCACCCGCAGATGCCCAGGTGAATCAATACACCGCCACCCCGTTCGACACGCGCGAAAGTGACGCCAACGGCAACCTGACGAGTGCCGGGCCGCAGGAGTTCCATTATGACTTCCGCAACAGGCTGGTCCGGGTGTGGAAGTCCTCCTCCGGCGAGACCACATCGTTCAAGTATGACTGCTTCGGGCGCCGCGTCGAGAAGGCCACTGCTACGGCCGCAACGCGCTATTACCACACCGGTGAGGTGGAGATCGAAGAACAGGATGACAGCAACATGACCGTGGCCTCCTATGTCTGGGGCGTGCAAATTGACGAACTGCTCTATATGGACCGCGGTGGCCAGGAGTTTTTCTACCATGCCGACGACCTGGGCAGCATTCGCAAGGTCACCGGAGCGACAGGCTGTATCGTCGAGCAATACCGTTATGGTGACTACGGCGAACCATCGTTCCTTGACGGGAGCGGAGTGGCGCTGGCTGGCACACAGATCGGCAACTCCACTCTTTTCACCGGTCGCCGCTACGATGCCGAAACGGGACTTTACTGTTACCGCACCCGCTATCTCGATCCGACGGCGGGACGATTCACCACGCGCGACACGATCGGCATCTGGGGCGATCAGGGAAACATGGGTAACGGCTTCGCATACGTTGGCAACAATCCGTGGTCCCATGGGGACCCGGATGGTCGCGGTCCTTCCTGTCCCTGTCCTCGATGGCCCAAATGGGCTTGTATTACATGTTGTGGCATCACCTCGGCAGTTCTTTGGGCCGGCGTACTTGTCGTCCCTGAGCCAGTGGCAAAAGTCGTCCTTATTGTCGTTGCTATAGCATGGACTTCTAATTGCTTCGCTTGTTGTAGATAGCTGCTCCCTAGATAACAACGCGTCACTCACTTACAACGCGTCACTCACTTCAACGCGTCACTCACTTTGACAAGAGGAGTCTCCTTTCAGATCTCTTGACATAGGGGGATTTTTCATTTCGTAGGGCGGGCGGGGTGAGGTGAGGACGGCGATTTGAAAAAGCGTATGAAACGGGCGGTTTGAAAAGGGCATGGTGTTAGGGGTCGTCTGCTTCAAGAACTTCACTC
>JAPLUI010000116.1 GCA_026397725.1 Verrucomicrobiota bacterium
GAATGCGCCCCGAGCTTCAACACCGTGGCTCTCAATGACGCCCTGGGTGTCGGCGGCGACACTGAACTCTCCTCGCTCACCCTGATGGGCGAGATCACCTGGCGCGAGGGGGCCGGGGAACCCACCAGCACCCGCACCTTTGCCATCGTGGTCGAGAACGATGTGAATCGCGGCACCGAGGGGACGCCGCAAGCGCAACCCGACCCCGAGGCTTGGTTGTCGGCACGCGCCCCGCGCATCGACACGAGCCGACCGCTCACCCCCGCCGAGTTGATTATGGCGAACGCCAACTTTGGCGACGAGCCGAGGCTCGACCCCGTCGTTCTCGATCCAACCCCCTCACCTACACGGCCGCCGTGTGGGAAAAGGCGTTCCACGGCCTGTTCTGTGACGCGGCCTCCCCGAGCCTGACCGTCAGGACCTCGACCGGCTACGCCAAGGCGATGCGCTGGGACGGCACGATGGGGGCGAAGGCCCCGACCTCCGGTGGTGCTCCCGGCACGAACATCACCCCGAGCTTTGGCACTGCCATCGCGTCGCCCTACAACGGGCGCCTGACGAAGGGGTTTGGCATCTATCCGTGCGATGCGAGCGGCAACAGTTGCGACGGCATCACCTACAAACACCGGGGCTACCGGCACGCTGACGTTCCCCGGCCTGACCAGCATCGGCACGCTGAGCATCCAGTATCAAAAACTCATGACCGGCCTCGACCTGACCGGCCTGACCGGCAGCGCCACCGTCGTCGAGTGCATCGGCAACACGGCACAGACGTCGTTGAACATGGGGACTCTGACGACCGTGCAGCACCTCAATCTCCAATCCCTATCCGCGCTCACCACGTTGAACATTTCCTCGCTGGCGTCAATCACGGGATGGTTCACGCTCCAAACCTGCAATTTGCTGGCGTCTGCCCCTGCCCTGACCGGGAAGACTATCAACTCGCTAAGTTGGGGCTCTGTGATGTTCTCTACCGTCAGCTTCACCGGCGTCACAATCACCGGCACCATTGCATTCACCAGCATGACGCTCAGCGGCACCCTCACGCTGCCTTCGTCCGGTACCTACTCTGTGAACTTTCAAACGGTAGGCGGATTTACCGCCATGAATTTCGGCAGTGCCAATGTGACGAACCTCACTCTCAACAGTTGCGCGAACCTCACGTCACTCACCGTCCCCCCTGGCAACAACAGTTGTCTGATCAGTTATTGCAGTGCGCTGATGAGCCTGACCGTTGGCTCGCAGCCGGCTTGCAGCTACTTCGCCGTATATTCGTGCGGTTCCATTGCGACCCTCAACCTGACTGGGATTGCGACAGCGCTGATTGGCTTGTTGAAATCCTGCCACGGGTAACCCACCCCCAAAAAAGAACCATGCGCCAGCCCATTGACCTCGACTACGTTCGCACCGCCATCGTCGGCACCGCCTCGCCGGTACTGGGCGTCATCACGTCCTATCAGGAGCAGATCCAGGAGCAGATCGAATGGCACCTGCGGCTCGCCTCGCTGCTGGTCGGCCTGGCCGTCGGCATCCTCTCGCTCGTCGCCATGGTGCGGAAGCTGCGGCGGCGGTGAGGAGCGTGCGGATCACCGGACAGGGGAAGACGCGCTTAGCGCGGCTTTCACTGGTACGGTGGGCTCGGCATTTTCGCTTCCTTTCTCATGGTTCCTGTTCCTTTCCACTCCGACAGAGTTTCCTGGCTTCCTGGATGAGATCGTCGGCGGCCTCATTTTCTCTCTCGGCTAACAGTAGCGGCCGAAGCTTCTCGGGATCAGCCGGAAGCCCGTTCTCATCAAGTCCGGCGAGCAACCGAACAAGCATTGCTTTGTCGACGGCGTCTAGCATGTCTCCCTCTGCAACCTGGGCGACGTTCCAGACGTTCTCGCCAGATTCGTTCGTTTCCGTGGACAGCATCAGTCCGGCCTTGAACAGCATGTTCGAAGCTTTCCGCACGTCCGTCGTCGTGATATTGCCATCGCATAGCATGGCCGTAGTCTCCGGTATCTCGGAGCGGGGCAAGGATCCGATGTCGTGCATCTTCCTGAAACACGCAATCAGCACCGAAACCGGGACGACACGCCAGTGCTTCTGCCGGAGAATGCGACGGTATTGCTCCGTCACTTCGGCATCGGCGCTCTTGATCGGGATTGTGGTATCTGAAGAGTCCTGCTGCGCTGCTGGTGGAGTCGCATCCTCAAAGCACGCATACGATGCTCCGCCATCTTGAGTAAGAACGACTCCATCCACAGCTTTGACGAAGTCAGAGAAGCTCTTGAATCCTAACGCCTTTTCGTCGAATGCGCTGTCAATATTCAGCATTCGGCTCTTCAGAGCGGCGCAGTTGGCCGGCCCGTCGAACGTCCGCATGGTTGTCTCGAGAAGGTCGGCTGCATCATCGAATGCCGACGCTCGGGATGCCTCGTCAATTGTCGGTGATGCAGTCTCTGTCTGGGTGTATAGGAATCTGGAGCACGAACTCTTGACGGATTCGCTGAGCGCTGATCTCGGACCGACGCCGACTACTTGCTTGCCCATTTCCCGAAGTCTTCTGAACAGTGGGCTGAAATCGGAGTCCCCAGTTGCCAATGCGATGCACTCAAGATTATCTCGCCAAGCGTATTCCATCACGTCGACGGCGATCTGGATGTCAGCGGAGTTCTTGCCGCTGACAGGATGATACGTATGGATGAGTTCAAAACCGAGGCGGTTTAGCGCGCCCTGGTGCGCCGCCACGCCAGTGGTGGTCCAGTTCGCGTAAGCCTTGCGCACGACCACTGTACCTACGGATGTGAGATCTTCAAGCAGGGTCTCGAGGCCGCCACGTTTGATCCACTGAGTCAAGTTCTCGGCATCAACGAATACCGCCACACGATTCTGGTCACTCATAGTGTGTCTTTCCGGGAATCGAACAGTTCTAATGAGTTGCACGCTGTATTTGCACCAGAACAATCACCCGCTGTATAACAGGTAGAACACCAGCCTGGAAGTGCGGATCTTCGTCTACCGGCGTTGGGCCAACTCGTTGTCATGGCGCACGGAATATCAAGAACCGGACGGACCGTCAAGCCTATTTTCTGCAACTCGACCACCGTTGACACCCCGCCCCGTTCACCATGAAAGCACTCAAATACCTCAGCTTCGTCGGCAAGGTCGCCGGTCTTGTCTCTGCCCTCAACGTCATTCCGTTCGTCGATCCCACGGTCGGGGTGATCGTGTTCGCCGCCGCCTCGATCCTCAAGGACGCCGTGAACCGCATCGGGGATTTGCTTGATGACGGCCAGCCGAACGCCAGCTTCAAGGGCTGAGCGGACACCATTTTTGGGGCATAACAATCAAATCCGGGGTGTGGAGGCTCCGCTCCTTGCCCCGGATTTGCCGCGTAATCAGGCGTAGGAGCACGTTCCGCACGCACAAGGTATGAGAATATGGCCGACCCTCTCATGCGCCATCCGCGTTGGTTAGGCGCACCGTTAGGCTGATTTCTGCTTCCGTGGCGTGCGGATTGAACGGGGCTTGCTCCCCTGCCCCGCCGCCAGATTCACCGTGCGGGTGCGCGTGTCGTAAGCCACGGTGTTCTCCCATTGGCCGGGCTTGGGCAGAATGCCGAACCACTTGTCCGCCTGTTCCTCGGTGGTCAGTTCCCGGTAGTGCTTGAAGATGATCGACGGCGAGTTGCCCGCTTCGAGGGCAACCTGATCGGCGCTCTTGATTTTGGCGATGCGGTAACTGATGAACGAATGCCGGAGCACGTTGCGCGGCCATTCCATTTCCAACGATCTGGCCAGGGCGGTAACTTCGCGGTGCAGTTCTTTCACCGGCACCACCTTGCCCTCGCGCGGGAGCGGCTAGATCCAGGCCCGCAGGTTGTCGGTGATCGGGATGATGCGCCGGGACGCGGTTTTTGCCTGACCGGCCCGCAGTTCGATCATGCCGCGCTCCAGGTCAAAGGCCGACCAATCCAGCCGGTTGATTTCGTCCATGCGGATGCCGGCAAACGCACCGATGGCCAGGATCGGAATCAGGTGCATGGGGGCCGCGTGGAGAATTGACTGCATTTCATCCGGGCTGAAGACCGCCACATCGTCATGGGTGACCTTCACCTTCTTGAGCTGTTCGGGGGCCGTCATCTGCTCGGCAGGCAGGCAGTTTTGCGAGCGGGCGTAAGAGAAGAGGACTTTCACGCAGGCCAGCATGGCATTGCGCGAACCGGCCGACAGCTTGAATCCGCGCAACCAGGCGTCGAGGTCCGAGGATGTGATGCCAAGGATCTCGCCGGGAAACGCCTCCGCGAACCGGCTCAGGATCGTCCTGAGTTGTGACACGTAGGTCGTGCTGGCACCGTCCTGCTGGCGAGCGGCTAACAGCTCGTCCACCAGTCCGGGCACCGTGACTCGCCGCGTGAGCGGTTTGAAGAACTTGCGGTAAGCGGTCGCCATGGCAGTAAGCGATTCGCTTTCCGCCAGCTTGCGGGCCTGCACATAATCCTCCACGGCGGCGACCAGCGGAATATTGAGGCTGCCCAGCAACTCGACCGCCTTGACGTAGTTGTCGCGCTCGTGCGGCTTGAGGTCGGTCACGTGCTGCATGCCCGCCTGGATTCGCTGCGCCACGAACAGGGCCTCCTTCTTGGCTGCCTCAAGGGTGGTGAAGAACTGGCGCAGGCGTTTGCCGTCCCGGTAGTGGGAGATGGCGAAGTGGATCCTGCCGCCCGAGCCACAGCGATAGACCGGCACGCTGGCCGAGCCGAATCTGGCCGTGGCGGCGGGTTTGCCGTTCTTGCCCAGCTTGGGGGCAGGCTTGCGGGTGGCCGTGGTAGTGGGTGCCGCGTGAGTTGTCGCCATTTTGTCGCCAGGGGCTTCCATGACGCTGGCCCCGGCGTCAACTTGTTCGATTATTGCTTGCCCAGCCCATTGAGAATGAGGTATTTGAGTGGCGCAGCCCTTCACATGCCGGGATGGCGAAATTGGTAGACGCGCTTGATTTAGGATCAAGTGGGGTAACCCTTGCAGGTTCGAGTCCTGTTCTCGGCACTTCTCCTTGGAAATTGAGGAGTTACGGCGGAAAAGTGGAGCCGGTTGCATCCCTAACGGTTTTTCGGGGTGCCCAGAGTGTGCCTGTTTCTGCGGTGCCCGGTGCCGTCGCTGCCCTGATTTTCAGTCCAGCACGGTGCAGTGTTCGATATCTGCCAGGCCGAGGGGGAGGTTGTGGATCTTGAGGAGTAGCGGGAGGCGGCGGTCGATTTTCTGCGGTTCCTCGGCCAGCATGAGGATGCCGACGAACTCATGATCGAACTCCCGCAGTTTCAGGCACACGCGCTTGCCGACGGGCACGGCCCACTCGCGGCGGATGCTTTGCAGGCGTGCTTCGCGTTGCCGCCGCCAGTTGTCGAAACCATTGGTGTTGCCGGTGTCGAAATCGAAGAGACCCTGAGCGTCGTCGTCGTCGGTGGGCATACGGAGAGGAGAGGCGGCGTGGATTCAAGGCGGCGTGGTGCCGCGCTCCGATCCGGGAACGAGCAACATGGGATCGACGGATGGGAACGGCCGGATGCCGTCAGCTTGCCTATCCTGGGCCCCGAGTGCGATAGCGCATTTGGCCATGTCCTTCGCAGTGACGAGCTTGTTGGATAGGAGCGGTGCGCGAGGTCAGACTCGCCGGCTGAAGCCGGCGCTCCGTTGACTACTTCGGGATGGAGGCGTCGAGTTGTTCGAGGGCGAGGACGGTGTAGGCGGTGACGAGGACCGGGTTGGATTCCATCCAACGGCCGTCGTCATTGACCCAAGAGCCGTTTTCGCGCTGGCGGGAGAGGAGCTTTTTGCCCAGGTCGTTGCGCCAGTCCACCTCGGTGCCATTCTCGAGCTTGAGGGTGTTGAGGTTGGCGGCGGTGAGGGCCTTGGCCATGGTTTGATAGTAATAATAAAGTCCCTCGGGGCCCATGCCGGGGTTTTCGGTGACGGTGTAGTTCTTGCCTAACCATTCCTTGACGGCCACGACGCGCGGGTCATCGGCGCTGACTTTGGCATAGATGAAGGAGAGCAGGCCGGCATATGACATGGAGCCGTATGAGCGCAGGGCGGTGCGGTCATTCGGGAGCTTTTCGTCACCGGCCTTGGATTCGGTGGGGGAATAGATAAAGCCGCCCTTGTTTTTCGGGTCGCTGGAGGCGAATTCCTGGTCGTTGGTTTCCTCGAGGTTCTGGCAACGCGAGATGAACGTGATGGCGGCACCCCAATCGAGGTCGGGCTGGGTGCCGAATTTACCGTCCTCGATGACTTTCTTGGAGAGGGCGAGGGCTTCGATGGCGAGATAGGTGTTGGAGAGGTCGGAGCGGTCTTTCTTGGAGCCGTAGCCGATGCCGCCGTCGTTGGGGTTGTCGGTTTTGCCTTTTTCACCGAGGTCCCACTGGTTGTCGATGAGGTGCTTGCGGGCCTTGACGGCGGCGGCCTCGTAGTCGGAGCGGCCGGCAGCCATGAGGGCGGTGAGGGCGGTGGCGGTGTTATAGACGGAAAGGCCGCGGTTATAGATGCCGCCGTCCTCCTTTTGCTGGGCCAGGAGCCAGGTGTAGCCTTTTTCGAGGTGCGCGGGAGCGGCTGCCTTGCGGTCGAGATTGGGATCGCGGGAAGCAGCGGTGAGGGCTAGCGCGGTGAAGGCCGGGAGCCCTTCGTCATCCCACTGGCCGGTGGCCTTTTGTTGTTCCTTGAGCCAGGCGTTGCCGCGGGCAATGGCCTGCCGCATTTCCTGTTGGAGCGATTCGTAACGGTTGGGTGCTTCCGGGGCGGCGGCGCTGAGGCCGGCGCTGAGGATGACAAGTGCGGTGGTGGCTTTCATGGTTTGGCGAGAGGCTAGGGTGTTGTGTCCGGATTGGGAGCGATGCGGACGGAGACTTTTGTTCCTTCGGGTGGCACCCGTTTGGGAAAGGGAACCCAGACGGTGTCATCGTCGTTGTCTTTGCCGGGGTAGTTGAGGAGGGCGAAGGCGAGGTTGAGGTGAGTGGCAGAGATGGTGCTGACCAAGAGGGATTCGTGAACCTTGCCGGTGCTTTTGACGATGGCATATTCGAGGTTGCCCTCGGTCATGTTGACGGCAGCAGGAAAACGGATTTCGCGGGTCTGGTGGTCGAAGGTGACGGCTCCAATGCGGAAGTGGGTGTCATCGATGCGCTCGATGGCGGGTTTGGCGGGCACCGCGACGGATGGGTCCGGAGTTGGCATCGACGTCGCCTCCGCCGTGGCGGGTTCCCGGGCGGCGGCATGCGCGGCGACAGTGCCGAGCAGGATCACAATGAGGCGGCGGCGGAGTAGCATGGGTTGGGGCATGGGATGGACAAACCGGTGAAGCAACGTATCAACGCCGTGAATCTTAGCGAATTACTTTTGGGGCGGGGGCTTTGGCCGCGTTGAGTGAGCGGCCGAGGTCTTGCCAGTGGAGGCGGGTGAGGTGGAATTCGAGGACGTCGAGCGGGGCTTCGTCTGCGGCGGCCGGGATGATCGGGGCGCAGGCATGGTCATGCTCGAGGTGTTTGCTGACAAGGCGGAACAGCTTGCGCAGAATGTCGGCCTGGAGATTCTCGGGTTTGGTGACGGAGAAGGAGAGGGTCTCGGTGGCGGCGGATTTTTCGGCGGACCCGCTGAGCCAGAGCGCGACGTCGGGCGGGGTGTTCCTAGGGCTGCGCTTGCGGATGATGGTGACCTTGGCAGTGACCTTCAGGATGCCGGAGGAACTGCGCTGAAGGTCGTTGGCGGCTTGTTCAAGGGTGGTCCTGAGGGTTTTCTCAAGTGGGGTATCGGTGCTGGCGTGAATGACGATGGGGATGGCAGCGGCAGCCTCGACGTTCCAAGCGGGCACGGTCGGGCGGAGGCGTTTGATGGCCGCGATGGCGGCGGTGGCCTGAGGTGGTTCCGGTTGGGTGGAATCGAGCACCCGTTCCCAAGCCAGGAGCGTGCGCGGAAATTCTCCGGCGGTTTCCAACAGCGAGGCAAGCTCAATCAAGTGGCGGGCACCTTTTGGGGCCAGTTCGGCGTAGGTGTTGAGCCCGGGGTTTGGGTTAAGATCGCCAATCTCGACGCCGGGTTCGGGCTTTTTCTCCGGGATCGGGGCGGGAGCGGGAGTCACAGGGACCTGGGGGAGAGACCTCGGCGGCCGGATTCTCGGCGGCGGCAGCGAGGCTTCGGTTTGTTGGCGGATGGCGGCCAGCCTGGCCTCCGACGGTGGTGTTAGAAAATCCATCCGGCGGGTGCCCAGCCACCAGATGCCGATGGGCACGGCGATGGCGAGCAGAATTGAAAGGGGCAGTGGAACACGCACGGCCCGAGACTGGCCGGAGCGGAGGCCTGCGCAAAGCCGAAAGCGACGGGGCAGGCAAGAAAGCCGCCCCCCCCGCACTGAGCGCACAGAGTGTCACGCACAGAGTGTCAGAGAATCAATTGCTGCGGCCGGACCATCGTCCGGTCCGTCGCCGGAGTCCCGGTTCCCGGAGGCGTGCCCGCCGCGAGACGGACCGTGCCGACTGGAAATCCCGGCAACATTAGCTGTGGCATGGTGGAAGCTCTTTGGGTTGCGATCCCTGGTGGGGTTGTTTTCTCACCCCCGAAGACTCCGCCATGCCACTGCACTTGTCACGCCAATGAACCCGCCAGTGACAAACCATGGCCTGACATCTCCGACCGGATGCCGCTCCAGGCACCCCCGGAAGGTGCCAAGTCATGTTCCGGGATTCATTGCCAATTCCTTGTCAATTCAAGGTCTAACCCAGAAAGTGTGATTCTGGCGCACGAGATTCCCGGTCTCCCCTGGGTCGCCGCCTTCGATTGGCAGGGACTGGCCGACCAGGCACGCTCGCTGGGGCCCACCCTCTGCCCCCATCCCCGCACCGGAAGAATCGCCCGCCACCACCTCCATGAGGCCTCCATGCAGC
>JAPLUI010000021.1 GCA_026397725.1 Verrucomicrobiota bacterium
GGGCAACCGCTTGCCACGCGGGGCAGATTGCCGTCGATCCGCTCGTAGATGGCGGCGACTTCCCCGGCGACCTCGCTGCCGAAGTTAGACCGTGCCCAGTCGGCATAGAAATCGGCGGTGCCCAGGGTTCGCGGCTCGCGCACTTTTCCTGGTTCGGGGTTCCATGGTGTCTGGCTCCAACCCGCCTGAGCCAGCGCCGCGAAGTTAGGCGCGATGATCTGCGTGCGCCAATGAATGCCTAACAACCCCGTGCAACCGTAGGCCAGGGCGTCGGCGGCGTCCTTGCGGGTGCGGCCCACCCAGAGCTGCGGGTCGGCGAGCGCCATATCATCTTCCATCCAGGGGATCGCCCATTTCTCGCGGCCTTGGATGCGCGCGTAGGCCGGTTCTACCGGATTGTTCCCAAGTTCCGGGTTGATCGAACTGACCGCAACGTCCTTGGGCAAAAGCCGGTCGTAGGCCGCGCGGTCCTCCTGTGGACCGAGCACCCATCCGGAGGTCGCCAGTCGAAACGGGGCACCGACGCGCCGGATCGCCTCGTGGGCGGCATTGCAGTGCTCGACCACCACCTTGAGGTCCTCGGCCGTATTCCCGCTGCGCCAACCTTCACAAGTCCAGAGCCAGTAATAGTCCAGCGGGTGCGTCTTCATGATCCGCTGAAACATCGCCTCGTAAATCTCCCGCACGACCACCGGATCAGCCGGATCTTTGTTCTGCGCTTTGAGCCGTTCCAACACGGCAGGGGGCAAGCCACAACCCTGCTGCTTGCTGGGCAATTCGGTGCCAACGCAGGTCTTGACTCCCAACGCGCGGGCATAACCAAACGCCTCGCGGTACATCGCGCCACAGTGGTTGAACACGGCGTTCTGCCTATCAAGATCGGTTGGCTGGGAACTGCCGGCGGCCATGGCTTCGCTGCCCGCGTCATCCCGGTCGAACAACATGGCCGCACCAAAGCGATAGTCGCTGGTTTTCATGGGAACTGCGAATCCGCCTATCGCCGGGTTCTCCATCGTGTGGCTCTGTCGCGTCAGATAACCGGCCCGCACCCGGCCTTGATCGTCAAAGCCGTCTTTCATGCCGGCCCAGACCGTAGGCTCGCCAAGGGCTCGGCCGTAGTATTCGGGGTAGCAATGGAAACCGATGAAGTTCATCCGCATTTTGGCAAGCTGGGAAATGGTTGCCTTGTAGTCTTCCGTGGTCCACCAGTCGGGGCCGAAGGGAAAATTGTTAAATGGTTGGATCCCCCGGAGCGCGAACAGAGGCTTGCCTGGTTCGTCGAGGTTTGGCAATTCCGCGAGCATCCGTTCATCGGGAATCACGTCGCCGTGCAGGTAAAAGCGCACGCCCAGATGCTCCGCCACGCGGTATGCGCCGTAAAGCGTGCCAACGTCGTCGCCGCCGGCGATCAGCAGCCATCGGTTCCCGCCGCGTTCGATCGTTCTGAGGAGATACTGCTGGGGACCGAGGCCCGCCAGGGTCGCGCTCCATGCGGGTGTGCCGTCCATTTCGCGCAGCATGGCGCGATCCTTGCGCGCCACCACGAATCCACCTCCCGACGCTTGTTGTTCCATGGTTGGGACGATGGGCAACAGGTCGCCCGTCCGTAAATACCAGTATCGCCGCAGCTCGCGCGCCGCCAGAACCTCCTGCGCCGGCCCAGCCGTTGCGCACACGATCGCGCCGGGTTTCGCCGCCTTGTCCCCGGCCTGGACCATTCCAACCGACAGGAACAGGACGCCCGAGATGACTGTTAGAAATTTGCTTGCGGGCGAGAACCGCTGCAAGAGCCGGTGGCCGCACCGGAGGCCGGGGAGAATGGAGTTGTGGAATGCGGCAGTTTTCATGGCGGGAAAAATGGGGTTGGTCATGGAATTATTATTAGATTACTTGAAAGGCCAAAGATGTCGTCGTTAGGTCAAGTTCTTCGTCTTGCGTCTTGAAGTCTTGCGTCTTGGGTCTGAGGCGAAGCCTCGCTAGGAAGCTGTTTTTGAGGCCAACAGGATTCGCGGTCATGCTTTCCACGGCGTGCGATAGTTGCGGGTGAGCCATGCGGCGTCGCACGAGGGGTCGGCGAAGGTCAGTTTGGCGGGATCCCACTTGATGGTCTTGCGATGGGCGTACGCGAGATTGATCAGATGGCAGCAGATGGCGGTGTGGGCACCGACGATTTCACTGGCAACCGGGCGCTGGCGATCCGCAACACGCCCCAGGAAATCCGCGTAATGGGATTTGCTGTGATAGAGGCGGATCTTCGCGTCTGTTAGATATTCCTTTTCGGCGCGGGCCGCCTGAATCATGGTCTCCTTCCCGCGCACCAACTCGAAACTGCCGCGGTCCACCTCCACCTCGCCCTCCGTGCCGTAAAAGCGCAGGCCACCGAAGCGCATGCCGTTACCGCCGCCGGTTTGGGTGACGGTGACGCCGTTGGCATAGACCATCACGGCACCGCTCAGGGCATCGGCCTTCTCTGGTGGCCTCACTTCCACCGGGCCGCTCTCGTCCATGCCGAGCCCCCACTGCGCGATATCGATGTGATGGGCGCCGAAGTCGCACACGGCGCCGCCACCGAATTCCGCATACGAGCGCCAGGCCGGGTAGCTATCGAAAACGCCGCGCGGGCAGAGTGCGGAGTTATAGGGACGCATGGGTGCGGGGCCCACCCAACGGTCCCAATCGAGTCCCGGTTCCATCGGATCCTCGGGCAGGTCGCAGGGGCGGCTGGGATCGCCGACCTTGCAGGTGACGCGTTCGAGTTTGCCGATGACGCCGTTGCGGACGAGTTCACAGGCGATGCGGAACTCGCTCATCGAGCGCTGCATCGAGCCGGTTTGCAGAACGCGCTGGTGGCGCTTGACGGCGGCCATCACCTCGATCGCCTCATGGATGTTGTGGGTGAGCGGCTTCTCGCAATACACATCCTTGCCCGACTCCAACGCGGCGAGAGTGATGAGGGCATGCCAGTGGTCGGGCGTGGCGATGCACACGGCATCGATGTCCTTGCGGGCGATGATTTCGCGGAAATCAGCGTAACTCTTGCAGCCGAAGGCGCCTTTCCCGGGATTCCCGGTGTGGAAATCCGCCACGATCTTGAGCGCGTGCTCGCGGCGGGTGGTGTCCACATCACAAACCGCCACGACCTTGATGTTCTGCCCGAGGAAATTGCCGAGGAGGATGCGGTTCTGCAGCCCCATGCCGATGAAGGCCATGGTCACAAGACTGTTAGGACCCGTCTCCGCCGCACGGATGCGCGAGGGCAGGATGAACGGTGACAAGGTGGCGACAGCCGCCGCCTGCTTGAGAAACGAACGACGGGTTGAGGTTGATGGTTCGGTTTGGGGTGTGGTCTGCTTCATGGTGACTGCTGTTGTTTTTGTTTGTAAGACGCGGGGCCGGTGTTTGGTTTGTTGGTTCTAGGATGAACGGATGGTTGGGTTATTTCATGGGATGGGTTGAGGCGGAGGGCTCGTTGAAGGCCGAAGCGTGGTGTCAGAAGGGATCGCACGGTTGCGGCGGTTCGTTGGCGGGTTCGACTATGTTTGACCAGGATGACTGGCGCAAGTTCTATCTGCGGGGCGCGCGCTGGACGCGAACCGTGGAAGGCATTGCTTGGACAGGCGTTCAAACAAGCAAAAAATTTCCGTCTGTCTATGGGGTTTTTGGCAGAAAATCATCGGATTTTTGGCAGAATGGCACTCGACAAGCGGTGCCGGTGATGGATCATTGGATCGCGCCGAGGCGGCGCATGAGAAAAGATGACGAAGCAAGCGCTCAAACGGACGGTGGGATTCTGCGCGGCGGCGTGGCCGGTGACGGCAGCATGTTTTGTTATCATCGTTCGCTCCGCACCGATGGCGACATGCACGTCACGGTTTGACTTAGTTGGGGCGCGGTGAGCGGAAACACGAGACGTTGCCCGTCGCCAGTCGTCGCTTCGATGTAGTATTCGATGCCTGCTGCGGAAACCGGCGGCAGATTGATAGAATAGACGCCACGGGCAACATGTTGGAAATCCGCCACGGCATATTCACCGGTGCCCATGGTCCGCCAGTGGAACCGTGCAACTTGCGGTGGCTGCCCGGCCAGGACGATGATCCGCAATGGCGGTTTGTCCCCTTCCATCACGGTGTTGCGGATCGTGGGCACA
>JAPLUI010000406.1 GCA_026397725.1 Verrucomicrobiota bacterium
CCGGCGCGATGTCGGAGGCCCAATTGTGCGCATCCGTCCAGTTGTTGTTGACCACATCCCCGCCATCCCAGGTGCGATAGGCGGCGGCGGTGTCTCCCAGCAACAGCGGGAGCAAAGTACAGGCAAGGTGCGGTTTCATGGCGTGTTTGACCGGGCTTTCCAACTGCTGGTAAAGTCCTTGCCCTAGAGAGTGCCCGACCGTTCCGCAACGGCAAGAAGATTCTTTGACAGAAGGTTACTCCTCAGGTTCCAAAGAATTCATGGCAGAATCATTGATGGCAGAATCATTTTTCAAGAGTCTTGAGGGGGATTCATCACTGGTCGGCCTGTCTGCGTGCGGATGCGCACCGACAGGGGTTGATCCAATCACTTTTTCCAATTCTGAAATGATTCTGCCATAAATGATTCTGCCATACCTGAGTAGTAACGACAGAAGATTCTTTGACAGAACAGCAGTTGAAGACAATCAGTTGGGCTGAACTCCGCCTCGCATCGGTTCTGCCCGGCGCCGTCGCTTGCCAAACCTTATGCCCAACGAACCGTATTGGATGCACCCGGCTGCTGGCAGCAAGGCGTTTCCCTCACGGGTGCCTGAGGCGGTAGAACTGCCTGGGCACGCCAACAATGGGCGCGATGGCCAGCGAGCCGGCGACGGTGATGAGGCCGCCGACGTCGTTCCACGCGGCGAGGTCGGTGGAACGCTGGACCTGCCAGCCGACAGCGTCGCTTTGCCACTGGATGCGCGCCGATCTGCTGGATTCAAAGATGAGGGTCAGGGTGGGGCCGTCGGGCGTGCTGGCGGGCAGGGCCTCCGCCCAGTAGCCGCCATTCAGCGAGAAGCCGCCGCCGCTCGCTCCGCCCGCGCAGGCCTCAAACTGCCCGATGGTGCCCGTGACTGCAAGCACCGTTCGACCCGTGGCGGTGCCAGTGCTCCGCCCGCCGCCACCATCCAGCGTGCTCCACGGCAGGGTCAAGGCGGCGTAGGCGGCGGTCACTCCCACGGCGGAAATAACGACCAGGTTGATGCTGGATGGCTTCATGGCTTTTGGATTTGCGCCACCCCGTAGCGGGTGGCACGGATGGTGAGGGGTTTCGAGATGGTGGCTGCGGTGTAGGTGCCGGGTCGCAGCAGGAGAATGTCATTGCCCCCCGGGTTAGCGATGGTGATGGCGGTGGCCAGGGCCTTGAGCGGCGAGGAGCTGGTGCCGGTGCCGCTGCTAGCCACGCTCCAGTCCACAAAACGGGTCACCTGGTAGCTTTGCGTGAGGATCTGACCGGGCGGATGATCGTCGGTGAGCAGGCGGTAGGAGGAGATGACCAGGTCGCTATTCTCGGAAGGGAAACCCGCCCGCGAGTAGTCGTTGTTGTTGAAGTAGATGTTGATGGCATAGTCGTTCCAGGCGTAGAGCGACTTGTTCGCCTTGGCTGCCACCTCAAAATCGTGGTTGGCCGTGGTGTCGTAGGTCTTGAGGTCAATGGCATACCACTGGCCCGGGCCGGTGCTGTCATTGAGACCGCCGATGCGCCGGAAGTTCTGGCTGGCATCAAGGTCCACCAGCCGCACCCGGTAGCCGCGCCAGGTGTTGGCCAGCCAGCGGTTCATCAGCTCAAAGCTCTCCCGCAACATGGCATCATCCATGGTGGCCGGGGTTTGTCCGGTGGCCGGATCCACGATTACCTTCACCGCCACATCCACCTTGATGAAGCTGTCTGGCACGGCCGAGGCAGGGAGCGCGACACCCGCAAGCAGCGCGGCGCTCAGTGGCAGGCATGTCGGTTGCATGGTGGCAATGGGTTATAGATGAAGTTACTGCAGGGTGACCAGCACGAGCACCAGGCCGGTGCTGTGATCGAGGCGTGACATGGCCTTGCCAAGGATCGCGCCCTGGGCTGCGGCGGGATGGCCGACTCGCATGGCATGGCCGGGCGTGCCGGACGTGGTGAGCAGGTCGCCCGGGGTGATCGGACCGGTGGTGGCGTCGGCCTTCACATAGACGCGGCCGCTGAGTGCCACCTGTTGATCGCCTTCCATGACGCCGTCCTGTTGGAGGCGCAGGCCGGGCTGCACGCCGCCGGCGCCGCTGATGATGCCGGCCACCTTTTTGTCATAGGCGGTCGTGCTGAGTTTGAGTTTTCCGGGGTTTTCCTCATCAATGACGACGACGCTGCCCGGTTCCATCCCGTCGGAGGGGGTCATCGGGAAGGGCTCGGCCACGTCGGCCCCGCCGCGGATGGTCAGGACGGTGGTGGAGAGCGCGCCGACGAGATAGAGGTCGCCATTGGGCGAGAAGGCGGCGGCATCGCCGGTGGAGTTGTTATAGAGAGCAAGCTGGCCCACCCCACCCGAATTGCGAGCATACATCACCCACCGTTGTGCATTGTTGTCGCGGTTGAGCATGCCGTAACCGGCGAGCGTGCCCTTCGTTTCCAGCTCGCCGTACCCGCTGAGGGTCATCAGCGTGGTGCCGCCCGTGCCGGCATTGTTAGCCGTGTCGCTATGCACGCCGTCCTTGAACCAGGCAAACTGCTCGCCAGAGCGGAAGTACTCGGTCGAGCCCTGCACGCCAAGGCCGTAAGTGTCTCCCGCATTCTGGAACAGCACCAGCTTCTGGCCGGTCGTGGCCCCAAAGTTCACGCCTTGAAACGCCTGGCTCGAATTCGTGCTGATTTGCACGCGCTTGGCGGTGATCTCCAGCACGTCATCCTGGGCTTCGCTCAGGCTGACATAGGGCTGCCCGTCGCCGAAGCTCACGTCGCCAATGACGATGCGGTTCAGGTGACCGGCGGCAGGGATCTGCTCCGGTGCCAGCCAGAGGGTGCTGTCGGTACCGAGGCGCAGCAGTTCCGTGCCGCCCGTCCCCGCATAGTTGCGGGCGTCGCTGTGGGTGCCACCCTTGAACCAGGAAAAATCGTTGGCAGAACGCTGATAGAAGGTGTCGGTCTGGATGCCGATGCCGTAGTCAGCGTTGTAGAGGTTGACCATCTGGCGGGGGGTGTTGCCAAAGTTGAGCGTGGCCGGGCTGGGCAGGTTCAGTGCGCCGGTGAGGGTGCCGCCGGTGGTGCGCAGGAAGGCGGCGGAGTCGAAGCCGTCGAGCTTGTCCGCGTTGAGGTTGGTGACGACCGGGGAAGCG
This sequence comes from Verrucomicrobiota bacterium, assembly GCA_026397725.1. Lineage (GTDB taxonomy): Bacteria > Verrucomicrobiota > Verrucomicrobiia > Verrucomicrobiales > Akkermansiaceae > Luteolibacter. Next base: position 3,132 of record JAPLUI010000406.1, read on the forward strand.
GCGTTGCTGATGGCGAAGGGCACCCCCGCCGCGGAAAAAGTCAGCGTGCTGGCCACATTGCCGGAGGCCAACACGCTGGGACTGAGCGTGCCCGTGATCTGAGTGCCGGCGATGGTCCCGGTGATGGTCCCGGCCGTGGTGGCCGTGGTGGCACGCATGGCGTAGGGGGCGGCGCTGATCGGTTGGCGCGGGCTGAGGGTGATGTAGTCAAGCGCGGGGGTGGCAGGGTCATCCACGGCGATTTCGATCCAGCGGTTGTCGCCGTTGAACACGCCGGCGGCAAACGGTCCGAGTTGCGCCGTGAACTGCCCGTTGTTCACCGTCTGCAAGCCGGCGGTGAAGTAGAGTTCGTTGCCGACGGTGGCGGCGTCCTTGATGCTGAGCCGCAGGTTGACGGACCCGTTCATCACCACCCCGTCCCGCTCCAGACGGCCCTGATAGGTGATGCGGTCGCTCTGGGCGGTTAGAGCAGGGGCGAAGGCAAGCAGCGCGAGGCTGAGGCAAGCGGAGTTGTTCATGACGTGTTTGTTTGTTTGATTGACTGACTGCTGGGAAATCCCTTGCCCTTGAGACTACCCGTGCGCTGCGCGATGGCAAGAAAATTTCCCGGCACATCCAATGTTTGAGTTTTGGCGCCCCGTTCTCGCGCTGCCGCTCGCGGGATCGCCCCGCACCTGCCGCATGGCTGCTTCTCATCCGAGCGGCTTGCCGCCGGCCTAACAATTGGCAGGGTTCACCCGGCGGTGCACCGTTCTCACCCGGATTTCACTCTCCTCCTTTCAGCAGGAAACGATTGCTGATGACCTTGAAGGAGAGCCGGCCGGCGAGCGCCTGACTCAGGCTCTCGGTTTGAGGGCGGACGACGATTCCCTCGCGTTCATTTTGCGTTCCGGCGTAACAACCCTCTGCCAGGGTCAGCAGCGAGGCCTGGTCATGTGCGAATGATTCGCCCCGCTCCAGCACCTCAACCATTGGCACTTGGCAGGCAGCCAGGAACGCCGCCGCCGCATCGTGATCGAAGAAGCGCATGGCTCGTTGGTCGAAGACGTTAAAGGCCGCGAGCTGAATGCGCTTCAAACCGAGACGGTTCTTTTGGATGCCGGGCCCCACCAGTTCCGCCTGGATCACCAGCTCGGGTTGCCTTGATAGCAAGGCTTCGAGCTGATAGACCTCCGCCGCGTGCCAGTAGGCGTTCTGTCCCCGCTTGATGCTCCAGTTTCTCCCGCAGACGGTGAAGCGCCCCGTGTGGCGGTGAATCCGGTAGGTGGCCGAGGTTCCATCACACTTGATCGTGATCACATAGGGGCGGCCACTCAGTTCAAGCAGCACCTCGGGCAGGCTTTGCACCCGGACTTCATCCGTCTTGGGCACCCCCGGCAGGAAGGGGCCGTCCACTTCATCATTGAGTGGAACCGGGGGTTCCCACTTGGTGATTTTGAGTGCGTCACTCACGTCCGCACCGGGTGGCAGTTCCGGGGGCAGCTCTGGAAACAAAGCCCGCGGCAAGAGCAGGCCCTGGGATAGCACGCCTCTGAGCCGAATGGTGCGGAGCCGAAAGTTCGCGGGTTGCGCAGCCACGGTGAGGTCGTTTTTCGGTTGCCACAGGAAGCTGTAGCGCGGCTCGTCGGGCGGCACCGCATCGATCTCGAAAAAGACTCCGGTGTCACCGCTCCGGAACTCTCCCTTTTTGACCACGCACTGCCAACCTTGAATGGATGCCAATTCGATCACATCGGCGTTAGGGATTGGCGCGAGCGGATTGGCGCGAGCGCGAGCACTGGCTGGATCGAGGCGAGCTTTCGTTGCATGGCGATATTGTTTTGGGGGGGCAGCGGGGCTCACACCGCGCCGCAACACTGCTTGAATTTTCGTCCGCTGCCGCGCGGGCACGGATCGTTGCGAAGCGCCACCGGTGACCACGGACCGCCTGCGCCTGGCTGCGGCGGGCTGGATTCAGCCGCTGCCGAATCGCGGCCCCAAAGGTACGGGAACCGGCGCTTGGACCGGCGGCGACTCTTGCCGATGAGCCGACGGCCAAGCCGCCGCATCTGACCATGACGTTGCCGGAGATCTTGCCCGAGTGAGGGCTGAGCCTCACGCAGGGCTGATGGCAAGCGGACCACCGGAGGACACTCGGGCAAGGCAGACTCCACCCGGGCCTTGCCGGTCTGGCAGTCGAAGCACCAAGCCAGCGACGGCACCGCCAAATCCTGCTTCGGAGAGCCCTCGTTGATCAGCTCACGGAACATGATGGAGGCGGTACGGTGATCTGCAACCCTGCTCAATGCAACCAGACATATAGCACGCCCACCACCGCCAGCAGGATCAACGTCACCATCCGCGGGTCGCTCGCGCCGGTGATGCGGCCCTTAAGAAAGGCGAGCGGATGATCCCAACAGACCTTGGCGACTGCCTCCGCCGACATCGCCGGGGTCATCAGGCTGGTGATGACGAAGATGGCAACGCAGAACACCGTGAGCAGCGGGCCGACCAGCATGAAGGGCACCCCCAAGCCAAGCTCGGGATCGGTCACCAAACCGGAAAAATCCACGGGCGCATGGCCGGCACCGAGAATCATTTTCCCAATGCCCGGCATGTCCAACAGGAAGTAGCTGACGCCGATGAGCGAGCCGATATAGAGCGTCGTCATCGCGGCCTGCTTGGTGCCCCGTTTCCACATCACCCCCAACACAAACACCGTCGTCACCGCCGGCGCAAAAGTCATGGGAATCTTGTTGATGGCCTCGAATATCGTGCCGAACTGGTCACCCTGGGTGGACCACAGCATGGCCAGCACCATGATCACCCCGGTGGCGACCCGGCCGATGAGCACCACCCGCCGGTCCGGGGTGTCGGGGCGCACGCGCTTGACGATGTCTAACGAAATCAGGGTCGCGCAACTGTTGAGGGCGGCGGCCATGCAACTCATCAAGGCGGCGGCCATGCTGGCGGCGAGCAAGCCCTTGAGGCCGACGGGGATGAGGTGGTTGATCAAGGCTGGCAGCATGGTGTTGTAATCCCACTTGCCGGTGCTGGGGACCTTATCCAGCACAATCACCCCTTTTTGCCACAGCACGTAGCCGATCACCCCCGGCAACACCATCAGGAACACCGGCGTGATCTTGAGAAACCCGGCAAACAACGCCCCGTTCTGCCCGTCCTTGAGACTCTTCGCCCCCAGCACCCGCTGGACGTGCGTCTGGTCGGCACACCAATACCAAATGCCCAGAATCGGATAGCCCAGCAACACGCTCAGCCACGAGAACTCGTTGAGGTGCCCCTTGGCATTGATGATGGGCTGGAGCATGTTCATCTGCCCCGGGGCCACCGCCGCCTTGAAGGTGGCCACGTCATGCACGCCGACGCCCGGCATCGCCATGATGCCTAACACCGTGACCAGGGTCGCGCCGCCGAGCAGCAGGCAGACCTGGATGTTCTCGGTCATCACCACCGCCTTCAAGCCGCCCAGCACGGTATAAGTCACGGTGAACAACGAGAGCACCACGATGGTCACCTCCATCGGCACGCCGAGGAAACTCTGAAACACTTTCGCCGCAGCAAACAGGCTGATGCCGATGTGAATCAGCAGCGCCCCGAGCAAGCCGATGACGGCCAGAAACGTGCGGGCTTGCGGACAATAGCGCCGCTCCATGAACTCCGGCAGCGTCGAGACCCCCGAGTTGATGTAGAACGGCGCGAAGATCAGCGCCAGCGTCATCAGGGTGAAACAGGCCATCCACTCGAAGTTGCCAATCACCATCCCCTCCTTGGCCCCGCCGGCCGCCAATCCCACCAGGTGCAAGGTGGAAATGTTGGACGTGAACACGGCCGCGCCGACCGTGAACCAACCGAGCGACTTGTTGGCCAGGAAGTATTGTTGGGACGAGGTGTTGCGGCGGTAGCCGATCCAGATCCCGAAGGCCGTGATGCCGATGAGGTAAAGCGCAATGACCGCGACATCGATGGCTGAGACCTTGGCAGACCACAGCACATTGGAGAGGATATTCATGTTGTTTTGGTTGGTGGTGTTGAACTTGAGCCAAGCTGACCCGGACTTGCACCTGGATGACGTCGTCCTTGGCACGCCCACGCTGCATCGCCGGCGGGAGTTTGGCCAGCGGAAAAATCCCGCGCGGAAAAATCCCGCGGCGCTCTGGACGAAACCGCAAATAACAGGAGACTCCTGTTGTCAAAGATGTCTTGACGTGCCCGAAAGGAGGGTGGACATTCCCGGCCACCACTGCGACAGCACAAATAACAGGAGACTCCTATTGTCAAAAGATGTCTTGACGCGTGTTCGGGCGCGGGTTCGGATGTCTTGACGCGTGTTCGGACGTGTTCGAAAGATGTCTTGACGTGTTCGAAAGGAGGGTGGACATTCCCGGCCACCACTGCGAGATTGGCGGGGGCCAGCAGGTCCCCGCCTCCTCAGGTCCCTCCTCCTGATTTCAAACCACCCCACCAAGAATGGATGACACCGATGAAAATGACGCTATTATCCGCATGCCTCGTTACTGCCAGCAGCGCCTGCGCCCTTGATTTCAACGCGCCTGTTGAGAAACTCGGCGGTGACTTCCAGTTCACCGAGGGGCCAGTCTGGGTCGCCGCCAAGAGCGCACTCCTCTTCAGCGACATCCCTGCCAACCGCATCGTGCGCTTCCAAGACGGCAAGTTCACCACCTTCCGCGAGCCCAGCCGCAACTCCAATGGCTTGACGCTCGACAAACAAGGCCGTCTGATCGCTTGCGAACACGGCTCGCGCCGCGTCACCCGCACCGAAGCCGACGGCACGATCACGGTGCTCGCCGCACGCTATGAGGGCAAGCGCCTCAATAGCCCGAACGATGTGGTCGTTAGAAGCGACGGCGCGATCTATTTCACCGATCCACCCTATGGCGTGAAACAGGAAGAGCGGGAACTGGATTTCCAAGGCGTGTATCGGCTCTCCCCCGACGGCAAGGCGCTGACCTTGCTGGTCAAGGATTTCGTCAAGCCCAACGGACTGGCATTCTCGCCGGACGAAAAAATCCTGTATGTCAACGACACCGAGGGTGGCCACCTCCGCGCGTTTGATGTCGCCCCCGACGGCACGCTTTCTAACAGCCGCATCTTTGCCAAGACACCCAGCGCCGACGGCATGAAAGTCGATTCCGCAGGCAACGTGTATTGCACCAGCGCGACGGGCGTGATGGGATTCGATGCCACCGGCAAGCACCTCGGCACCTTCACCATGGCCGAACAACCGGCCAACTGCGCGTTCGGCGATGCCGACTGGAAATCTCTCTACATGACCTGCCGCACCGGCCTGTATCGGGTCCGGCTGGCAGTCCCCGGCAGCCGGGTGCCGTGAGCGGACGCGCGAGCAGGCACTTGCTCACCAGTCCTTGGCTCGGACGACTGTCAACAGGCACGGAATCCACCGGCAAAAGTCCGGCGCAGTTGCCCATGACGGTTGTGGGCGAGGGCAAAACGGCAAGTGGCGGCAAGCCGAACGGACATGTGATCGCACCGACGGTCTCGACGGAACTGGCGACGAGCGAGACGACCATTGCCGAGTTGCTCAAGGGCACGGTCGCGGAGGGCGGCCTGCGCGTGCCATTCATCATCCGCAGGCCCGGCATCCAGGCCGGCGCCTGCTCGCAGGTGCAGGCGACCGGCGTGGATTTGCTTGCCTAACACTCTTCGCGACGGAATTTGAGCCAGTTGGGCCTGGTCTTCATGGGAGTCGCTGCGCTGGCGGCACCCGCCGCCGAGGACCAGCCCCCGCATGAGGATAATTGGTCCTTGCCAGCGGGCCGTCCGGTGATCCAAGCTTGAGCTTCGCCAAGCAGTGAGCCCCCACCATCCATCGAAAGCGAGTCCATCATGAAATCACCACTCTGGCTGCTTCTCCTCGCGGCTTCAGCCACCGCCGAAATCACCCTGCCTGACAATCCGCCGCCGGCCCGGCCAGCGGCGGAGCCCGGGGCGGCCCTCGCCGCTTACGAAATCCCCGCCGTGCTTTCCGCAGCACGCCTGCTCGGGCAGGACGCGGCGGGTCCCGCGCACCGGGTGCGGGAACAGGTGCCGACCGATGGTTACATGGCGCATTTCACCATCGACTCGGATTACGGCGAGTTCCAATGCGTCGGAACCGCCCAGGCCCAGGCCCGGATCAAGGAACTCGAAGCCATCCGCAAGCTGGTCGCGGTGAGCAAGAGCGACCTCTTCGCGGAGGCGGTGAAACGCTCCATCGAACAACCGATCGACGCGGTGAAGAACATCGCCAAGGATCCGGTGGCTTCGGCCAAGGCAGTGCCCAAATCCGTGGGCCACTTTTTCAAGAAAGTCGGCAAGTCGGTCGGCAATGCCGCCGCCAACGTCCGGGATCGTAGCGAAGGCGGTGAGGCCGCCGGGACCGGTGCCGACCTCAGCCGCACGGCCAAGGGTGTGATCGGGTTTGACAACGCGAAACTCGAATGCTCGAAACAACTCGGGGTGGATCCTTACACCGACAACGAGCGACTCCAACAAGAGATTGAGAAAGTCTCGTGGGTGTTCTTTTCGGGTGGGCTGCCGCTGCGGGTCGGGGCCGCCGTTGCCTCCGGCGGGGCCTCGGTGGCGCTCACGGCCGCCAAGGTGGTCGGGCTGCCGGATGAGATCTATGCCCTGACACCCGCAGAACTGACCATGCGCAACCAGCAGGCGATGGAGGCCATGGGAGTTCCCGAGAAAGTCAGCAGGAAGTTCTCGTCGAATGCGGCGCTCTCGATCACGTTGCGCCGTTCCATCATCCGCTCGCTGCAAGCGCTGGGAGGCGTCAAGGGCCGCGCCTCAGTCATCGGGGTTGCCGCCGAGTGCGAAAGCCGCCGACAGATGGAGTTTCTCGACCAGGCCCTCGCCCTGCTGGCGCGGCGCCAACCAGCCGGCCAAGCGGCATGGGCTGCGCTCGAAATCATCGGTCGGCTTCCCGGCGCGGTCGATGTCGCCGGAGTGCTCTCCATCCCCGCGCCGGTGGACTATCTGAGTTGGACACTTGAGGTTGCTGAATTCGCGCATCGGGATGACCTGCTGGGACGCCGGCCGGTGTTGTTGCTTGCCGGTGGTGCCAGCGAGCGCACCCGCAGCGAACTCACCGCCCTCGGCTGGACGGTGGGCACCCCGTGACCGGCCGCCCTGGCCAGATGGTTCGATCCAAGTCCCCACTCCATAACTGCACCGCATCTGCGCAAGCCAAAGTATGGAGTGCGTTGGGAAGGGCGCAGCCCGCCACACCGCTGTGGCTAAACCGTTAGAGCGTCGGCGTTCCCGTGAGGCACGGTCCGTCTCGCGGCGTGTACGCCTCTGAGAACCGGGACCCCGGCGACGGACCGGACGATGGTCCGGCCGCAGTAAGCGCCGGGATTTGGCCACAGCGGTGTGGCTCAACCGGGAGAGCTGCAGCTACACCATTCTTCACGCCGAGGATTTCAACTTTCAACATTCAACTTCCAACATTCAATGATCAAGTAAGACCAAGAAGTGTCACAGCCGCGTCCATTCATATACTTGATGACGGACCGGACGATGGTCCGGCCGCAGCGAGCGCCGGGACTTAGCCACAGCGGTGTGGCGCTGCGCTTCCCACCGCACTCCATACCTGCACCGCATCTGCGCAGCCAAAGTATGGAGTGCGGTGGGAAGGGCGCAGCCCGCCACACCGCTGTGGCTAAACCGTTAGAGCGGCGGGGTTCCCATGAGGCACGGTCCGTCTCGCGACCTGTCACGGCCCCTGCCCGAAATCGACGCTGCCCTGCCGCCAGCAAGCGGGCCTGTTCACCGTGTGGCCTCGCCTGCGTCTGTAAATTCGCTGTAAATTGGCGATTCCCGCATTGACAGCGGAGACCAAATGGAGGCCGCTTGGTTTCGTTAAGACAGCGGTGTGCCTAAGAAACCGGCACGTCCCGTGTCGTTGTATCAGAACCACCGCCTGCCATCAACCGAGGAACCACCCCCATGAACATCCAGCCGCATTGCCCGCACCTGTCCGCCCGCCAAGTCGCCCTCACCCTAACCGCAGGCCTGGGCCTGTGTACCGGCCTCCCGGCTGCCGCGCCCCCGCCGCTCGACCCGTTGCGGGCCGAGATGCGGGCCGAGCACTACGACCCCGCCATCGCCATGGCCGACAAGCTCATCGCGGCCCAGGACCCCCAGGCCGACGAAGCCCAGTACCTCAAGGCCCTGGCGCTCTTCCACACGAAAAAGTTCGCTGCGGCCGTCACGGCCGCCGAGCAGCTCCCGAGCGCCTTCCCGCAGTCCGTCTGGCGCTTCAAGGCGACTTTCCTCAAGGCCCAGGCACTGGTCGAACAAAAGCAGTTCCAGCCGGCCGCCGCCATCTATCAAAGCGAGGCGACCCGCCTGCTTGCCGCCGGGCGCAAGCAGGAGCTGGTCGGCGTGATCGTTGCCTTTGCCGACAAGCTCACCGTCAAGCCGGACCCCGCCGTGCCGGACGCGCCCAAGCCGGATTTCCAAAAGGCCCATAAGCTCTACACCAAGGCCCTGACCATGGAAATCTCCCGCGAGTTCCGCGACGAGCTGGTTTTCAAGAAGGCCCGCGCCATCCAACAGGCCGGAAATTTCCCCCAGGCGGTACTGGATTTCCAGGCGTACCTAACGGATTTCGACCCGGCCTGGACCGGTCCCGCCGGTTCGGGCACCGCCCGCCTGCCGCTGCAGAACCCCCCGCCTGCCGGCCAGCGGGTGGCCTGGGCCCGCTACCGCCTCGCCGAGGCCCAAATCCAGGCGAACAACATCGTCGGCGGCCGCATGGAACTCGAGGACTTGCTGAAGATGATCATGGCGCCGAACCTCACCTTGACCGCCCTCATCGCCGAACTCGGCACCGAGGATGGCAAGAAGCTCCCGGCCGAAATCCGCTGGCTGATGGTGCAATCGTATTTCACCCAGCCGGCTGAGACGGGCATGCGCAATATGCCCAACTCGGTCGGCCAGTGGGTCCAGGCCCCTAACAATGGTGCCGCCGGCAACAACAACTTCGGCCAGACCATCGGCAACACCGGCGGCCTGCCCACCACCGACATCGTCCTCTTCGTCCTGCGCGAGGGCGAGCTGGACCAGGCCATCAAGACCTGCCGCGAGTTCCTAACGGCTTTCCCCGAGGGCAGCCGCGCCGTGCGTGCCGCCTGGATGATCGCCGAGGCATATCAGAACGCCGGGCGGGCCGACGACGCCATCAAGGCCTTCCGGGATTTCATCGCGGGTCAGGGGTTCCGCCTGCCGGAAGGCGAGGCCGCGCAGAAGATGGACGAGGAACTCCGCGCCGCGCCCGCCACCCATCTGGCGAACCTGAAAATGCGGGCTTTGTTCCGCATCGGCTCGATCCTCGGCCAGCAGAAGAAGCGCGAGGAGGCCATCGCCACCTGGCAGGGTTATGTGAAGGAATACCCCAACGGCCCGCAGTGGTCGGAGAGCCAGAATGCCATCATCGACGCCGAGTTCCAGATGGGCATGGACGCGTTGGCCGAGCGCAACGAGCCGCTTGCCCTGCAACGCTTCGAGGAGTTCCTCCGCGCCCATCCGCTCGACGAACGCTCGCCGCGCATCCTCTATCTCTTCGGCGCGGTGCATGAGGCCAAGGCCCGCGCGCTTGAGGAAGCCAAGGGCGAGCAGGCCGACATCAGCGCAAGTTATCGCAAGGCCATCGAGGAATGGACCAAGTTGGTTAGCAAATACCCGCAAAGCCCGGAAGCCCGCCTCGCCCTGATGAAAAGCGGCGGCATCCACGAGGAGAAGTTCGGCGAGTTCGACAAGGCCCTCCACCTCTATCGCAAGCTGGTCGGCGAGTTCAGCTACGCCGAGGCCAATGGCTCGATTACCCGGCTCACCCAGAAGTCGCTGGAGCTGGCGGCGGACCGCACGTTCCGCACCAACGAGCAGGCGGTGGTCAAGCTCAAGCTGCGCAACCTCGAGAAGTGTACCTTCCGCCTCCACAAGATCGACCTGCAAGCGTACTTCCGCAAAATGCACGGCATCACCGGTGTCGAGGGCCTCGATGTCTCGCTCATCCAACCGGACAAGACCTGGGATTTCAAACCCGACGGTTATGCCAAATACAAACCCTTCGAGCAGGAGATCAAGATTCCTTTCCCCGACAACGCACCGGGTGCCTACGTCGTCACCGCGGGCGACGATGAGTGGGAATCCACCGTGTTGGTCCTGCGCTCCGACCTCGAGGTCATTGTGAAATCCAGCCGCCGCGAGGTGCTCGCCTTTGTCCAGAACATGCTCACCGGCCAACCGGCCACCGATGTTGACCTCCTCGTCAGCGACGGCAAGGCGGTGGCCGCCACCGGCAAGACCGGCCCCGACGGCGTCTTCAAGACCACTCTCGAGTCGCTCAAGGATCTCGCCGACGTGCGCCTCTTCGCCCTCGGCAAAGGCCACGCCGCCTCCTTCAACCTCGAATTGGCCGGACTCCGCCTGTCGTCCGGTCTAACCGCCAAGGGCTACCTCTACACCGACCGCCCGGCCTATCTGCCCGGCGAGACCGTGGCCATGCGCGGCATCCTGCGCGAGGTGCGCGACACCGCGTATGCCGTCCCGGCTAACAGCGAGTTCAAGGTCAGCATCACCGATCCCCAAGGCCGCCTGTTGTCCGAGCAAAGCGTGAAGGTCAGCCGCTTCGGCACCTTCGATTCGACCCTCGTCCTGCCGGCCACCACCGCCAACGGCCAATACGTCATCGCCGCCCATCAGGACCGCAAGGGCCTGGAGCCGCTGCATTTCCAAGGTGCCTTTGAGGTCCGCTCGTTCAAGCTGGAGAAAATCAAGTTGGCGATGGAGTTTCCTCGCCGCGTCTGGTTCCGCGGCGAAACCATCGAAGCCACCCTGCAAGCCGCGTTCTATTGGGGCGAGCCGCTGGCCGAGCGCCCGCTGCGCTGCACGCTGCCCGACGGCCGCAGCCAAACCGTCACCACCGACGCCGAGGGCAAGGCCAAGCTGACCTTCGACACCACCGGCCTGCGCCCCGGTAGCGCCGTCACCTTCACCGCCACGCTTGACGGCGAGAACGTCACCACCACCGAAACCGTCACCTTGGCCCGCCTCGGCTTCGGCATCGCGGCCAAGCCCAGCCAGCCGGTGGTCATTGCCGGCGAGCCCTTTGATCTGACTCTAACCACCACCGGCGCCGATGGCAAACCCACCGGCGAAGCCCTCAAGGTCGTCGTGCTCCGCGTCGAGCAACCCAAGACCAGCCCGGTGATGGCCCTGTTGCCGTGGCTCGGTGGCTTCGTCACGCCAGCCGCCGAGGTCAAGGACTCCGAATCCGAAATCAAGACCGACCCCGCCACCGGCAAGGCCACTGTCGCCCTCAAGTTGGAAAAGGGCGGCAGCTATCGGCTGCGTACCACCGGCACCGACCGCTTCGGGCAGACCATCACCAGCCAGTGCCAGGTCGAGGTTTCCGACGCCAGCGATGCCGTCAAGCTCCGGCTCTTCGCCGATACCGCCACCCTCAAGGTCGGCCAGGACAGCACCGTGCGGCTGCACTCGCGCCTCGCGAAAGGCCTCGCGCTGGTCACCTTCGAGGGCGAAACGATCCTCCGCCACCGCATCATCGAGTTGAAAAAGGACGACAACGAAATCCCGGTCAAGGTGAGCCATGATTTGTTCCCGAACTTCCGTCTCGCCGTGGCCGCCATGGACGGCCGAGAACTGCGCGGCGCAACCAAGAACTTCACCGTCGAGCGGGAACTCAAGGTCACCGTCAAGCCCCTCAAGGACGCGTTTCTCCCCGGCGAGGCGGGTCAGGTCGAACTCACCGTCACCGACCAAACCGGCCAGCCGGTCGCGGCGGAGTTGAGCCTCGCGCTGGTCAACGAGGCCTTGTTCGCCGTCTGCCCGGACACCCTGACACCCATCCTCGACTTCTTCCAAAAGGACGCCCACCGCCACGCCGAGTTCAAGGTCGGCGCTACCTGCGCGTTCCGCTATCAAGGCACCACCCGCCCGGTTTCCAAGGACGTGAGCGCCGAAGCCGGCCGCCTCACCCGCAGCGAGGCCGAACGCGCGACCCTCGAGAAGTTGCGCAAGGACATGGCTGCTAACAAGCCGGTGCCGGTGATTTTACCCGCTGTCCAGCCTGTCAGCGCCGCCGCCCTCAGCAATGGGACGCTCCGCCTCACTGGCGGTGTCGGCGGCGGTGGCGGAGCCGTTGGTGACGAGCGCGATGGGGATGCCTTCGCCGCTGATCAAAGCGGGCAACTGGCGTTGCCTGATGCTCCGGTCAGGGAAAAGGCGGACCGCAATGGCCGCGCCGGGGAGGCCAAGCCGGGCGACAAGGCCGCCGCGCCGCCGCGCCGCGAAGTCCGCGGCGAGGGCCGGTGGCTGCCCTCGATCATCACCGGCGCCGATGGCAAGGCCGTCGCCACCGTGCCGCTGCCGGAAACCACCACCGCCTGGCGGCTAACCGCCCGCGGCTGCACCGTGGAAACCCTGGTCGGCCAGGCCACCGCCCAAACGCTCACCCGCAAGGACTTTTTCGTCGAGCTGAAAACCCCGGCGTTCCTCCGCGAAGGCGACGAACTCCGCGTGGTCGGGCGCATCCACAATCTAACGGATTTTGCCGGGCCGGTGCTGATGAAACTCCGCGTGCTGGATGCCAAGGACAAGGCCAAGGTCCTCGCCGAACGCGAAAAAACCATCGAGGTGAAAGCCAAGGCCGGTGCCGAGGTCGCCTTTGACGCCGTCACCGTGCCGGCCGCGTTGGAAATCATCACCGAACTCACCGGCACCGCCAACCTGCCCGGCGGCACCGAGGGAGCCACCGGCAATCCGCAGCGCGACGCACTCGCACTGTCAATCCCGGTGAAACCCTGGGGCCTCCAGTATGCCGCCCACGCCGGTGGCAGCGCCAATGCCGACACCGCCGCCGTGCTCGGCCTGCCCGGCGGGCGCCCGTATTCCTCACTCTGGATGAGCGTGGCCATCGGGCCGGATGTCCGCACCGCCGTGCTCGATATGGCGCTGCGCCGCAGTTGGGCCGGCCCCTGCAACGACATGGCCCGCCTGCTGCCGCCCGCCTGGGGCGACACCCCGGCCAACGACTTGTTAGCCGCCGCCACCGCCCTGCGTTATGCCAACACCGGCAAGGTGGATGAAACCTATACCCGTCAACTCGCCGCCCGGGCCCGCGCCCTCGTCGCCGCCTTGGTCGCCGGGCAGGCGGCCGACGGCACCTGGGCCTGCCAGTCGTTAGGTCATCTCACCACCGCCCGCGTGTTTTGGGCGCTCATCGAGGCTCGCCAGAGCGGCATCGTCGTCCACAAGGACGCCATCGAGAAAGCCGCCGCCGCGCTGCTCAAGCAGTTCGAGGCCTGCGACGCCAACGACAACGATAGCAAGGCCGTGATCCTTCACGCGCTGTCCACCGACAAGCGTGCCGATTTTGCCAACTGCAACCGCCTCTATCGCGAGCGCAACGCCTTGGGCAATTCCAGCCTCGCCCATCTGGCCCGCGCGTTCTTCAACCTCGAACGCCGCGAGATCGCCACCGAACTGGCAACCTTGCTGGAATCCAGGGTCAAGCCGGACGCCGACAAGCCCGTCGGGTGGGAAGGCGGCTGCAAGACGATCTGGCTCAACGACACCGACGAAACGACCGCCATGGTTCTGTTAGCCATGGCCGAAACCCTGCCCGTCTCGAAAGCCACCACCGCCGCCGCCCAGTCGCTGCTGCGGGCGCACGGCTGTTTCGGCTTCCCCTATCCGCGTGCTCACGGCCCGGCCGTCGCCGCGCTTGCCATCTGGTTCGCCCAGGGCCTCCAACAGGCCACCGATCTGGAGATCGCCGTGGTGGTCAACGGCAAGGAAATCGGTATGGTCAAGACCGTCGCCACCCTCGGCCAACACTTGCTGCCGGTGCCCGCCGACCTGGTCAAGGCCGAGAAGAACCTGGTCGAGTTCAAGATGAAGGGCCGCGGCCGCTACACCTATGCCGCCACCTTGTTCGGGTTCTCGCCCGACGTGAAGGCCACCCCGCCGAATGTCGTCCCGTGCATGGAGAATGTGCAGCACCTGCATGCCCAACTCGAATACCGCGGCAAACCGATCGGCGCCGGCAGTTCGTCGCCCGTCAAGGAGCTTGAGAACGGCCAGCGCCTCCATGTCGTGGTCAGCACCAACCGCGGCTGGAATCAGGACGGCCGCCGCTATGTGCTCGAAATCGCTTTGCCGCCCGGCACCCGCCTCGACGAAAGCACGCTCACCGCGAATTCATCGCAGGTGACCGGCAGGGAAATCACCGATTCGACCATCACGCTCTTTTTCAACCATTGGCTGCAGCAGGTGAACTTCGAGGTGACCGGCTATGTGCCGGGCAAATTCCGCATGTTGCCCCCGGTGATCCGCGAACTCGGCAACCCCGCCTTCATGAGCATCGGCCCCGTTGCCGAACTCACCGTGCTGGCCACCGGCGAGAAGTCGCCCGATCCCTATCAAATGAACGACGGCGAACACTACGCCCTCGGCAAGTGCTACTTCGACGACGGCGATCTCGCCACCGCCCTGGAACACCTGGCCGTCGTCCTGAAGAACAACCCGAAATACAACGAGAGCGAACTGGCCCGCATGTTGTTATGGATTTACACCAGCCCCAAGTTCTACGACGCCCGCAAGATCGTCGAGCTGTTCGAGGTGCTCCGCGAGCGCTACCCGCAATTGGAAATCCCCTACGACAAGATCCTGGTGGTCGGCAAGGCCTACACCGACATCGGCGAGTTCGAGCGCTCGTGGCTCGTCTTCCGCGCCGCCATCGCCGCCAGCTTCAACAACGACTCGGCCATCAGCGCCGTGCTCGAGGACGAGGGCCGCTTCCTCGGCTCCATCGATTTCCAGGAACGCATCTGGCGCGAGTATCCCGACACCGCCGACGTGCTCGCCAGTTACTTCGCCCTCTCGCAGTTGCTCTATCAAAAGGCTCCCAAGGCGCACGAGCTGCCCAAGGAGGACAACGTCCAGCCCGAGAAGATCGCCATGCTCAAGCGCACCGCCGACCTGCTCTTCTCGTTCCTCGCCATGTATCCCAAGGACCCGCTCGCCGACGACGCCGGCTTCAGCCTGGCCAACTGCCTGCTCACCCTGAAGAACTATCCGCTGGTGGTTTCGTTAGGCAACGAGTTCGCCAAGAAATACCCGGACAGCCCGATGGCCCCCGGCTTCCAGTACATGAGCGCCCTCGGCTTGTTCTGGCAGAACCAGTACGCCGAGGCCCTCGCCGCCGCCAAGGTCGTCGCCGACGGCGACAGCAAGGACCGCGACTTCGCCCGCTACATCCTCGGCCAGATCTATCACGCCGAAAGCAAGCCCAAGGACGCCATCGAGTGGTATGACAAGGTCAGGCAACTCTATCCTGATGCCGCCGAGGCCATCGCTTATTTCGAGAAAAAAAGCATCGGCCTCGATGAAATCACCGTGGTCAAGCCCGGCCAGGCGGTCGAACTCACGCTCAAGTACCGCAACATCAAGGAGGCCTCGCTGCAAATCTATCGCGTGGACCTGATGAAGCTCTATCTCCAGCAGAAAAACCTCAGTGCCATCACCAGCGTGCAACTGGCCGGCATCGCGCCGGAACTCGAACAGACCACCGTCCTCGGCGATGGCAAGGACTATGTGGAAAAGGAGCGCAAGGTCGCGCTCAAGTTGAAGGATGAGGCCGCCTATCTAGTCATCTGTCGTGGCGACGATCTTTTCACCAGCGGCATGGTTCTCATCACGCCGCTCAAGATCGAGGTCCAGGAGGACGCCGCCAGCGGCCGCGTCCGCGCCAACGTGTTAGACACCGCCAAGGGCGGCTACCGCCCCGAGGTTCACGTCAAGGCCATCGGCAGCGCCGACACCGAGTTCCGCAGCGGCGAAACCGACCTCCGCGGCCTCTTCGTCGCCGACACCGTCCACGGCAAGGCCACCGTCATCGCCCGCGAGGGCGAGTCCCGCTACGCCTTCTTCCGCGGCGAAACCTGGCTCGGCGCCCCCGCCAACGCCCCCGCCGCCCCGCCCAAACAGCCCGCTGCCGAGCAGCAACAGCTCGACTACCAGAACAACCTCAACGACCAGAACGACGCCATCCAGCGCTTCAACAACGGCAAGTTCAACGAACAACGCCGCCAGGCCCCCAACAAAGGCGTCCAAATGAAGCAGGCGTTCTAGCCCTCCAAGGAACGACACTTGCCAAAGTGTCGTGTCACAGGCGTGCCAATGCCACGTCAATCGTCCCTCGGATTCCCAACTCCGCACCGCAGCCACACCGGCACTCTGGAATTTCCCGCAGTCGCACGCTTGCCGTGATGATTGTCGATTGATGATTCTTGATTGTTGATGTTTGAAGTGGGCTTTGCTCCGTGCTGACGCTCATTTGACCATGGCCCCAGACTCGGCAGGGCTGAAACCCCGCAAGAACCGGCTCGGCAGGGCTGAAACCCCGCTAGAACCGACTCGGCAGGGCTGAAAGCCCGCAAGAAGATAGCCCAGGGCAAAGCGAGCCTGCGAGCGACGCCCTGGGTAACCGAGCGAAAAAAGAGAACCAAGCCCTGAAAGGGCGGCCCATGGATCGAGATCCCTCATTGCTCTCCCCCTCGGCATTCCGGCTCACCAGTCGGCTAAGGAGCCACCACATTCTTGTGGTGGTGGCGGAAGCGTGGCCCGTAAGTGCGTGCCGAACGCACTGCTCATGGGCGATCCTTCCACCCGACGACAGGAATGTCGTCGCTCCTGACAGGAGTCGCGCTAAGGAGCCACCACATTCCTGTGGTGGTGGCGGCAGCGTAGCCCGTGAGTGCGTGCCGACGGCACTGCTCACGGGCGATCCTGCCACCCGACGACAGGAATGTCGTCGCTCCTGACAGGAGTCGCGCTAAGGAGCCACCACATTCCTGTGGTGGTGGTGGCAGCGTAGCCCGTGAGTGCGTGCCGAAGGCACTGCTCATGGGCGATCCTGCCACCCGACGACAGGAATGTCGTCGCTCCTGACAGGAGTCGCGCTAAGGAGCCACCACATTCCTGTGGTGGTGGCGGCAGCGTAGCCCGTGAGTGCGTGCC
>JAPLUI010000491.1 GCA_026397725.1 Verrucomicrobiota bacterium
TGATGCCCAGAAACGGCAATTGGCCGAAAACCTCGGGAAATCAAAGCGTGATCTGAAGGAGTCGGTCTGGCGTTCGTTCAATCATGTGCTGTTGCTCGACAAAGGCAATGCGCTGCGGGAAGTGGATCTCGGTCTCGTGCATTCCAGTTCCACAGCCGGCGGCCCCATCGAGAACATCATCAACCGTCTCACCGTCGATGGCGATTTCGACAAGGGGATTTCCGTGCGTCTGCTGCTCAAGAACTGGTCCAGCGCCTTTACCGAATGGCCGACCAAGTCTGTGCGGGATGCCATGTATGCATCACCGCAATTCCCGCGCATCATTCGTGGCACCGCAGCCGTGCAGGACACCATCGCCAAAGGCGTGAGTGGGGGCGAGATCGCGTATGTTAGCAAAACGTCCGACGGCAAGTATTCGCCCTTCATTTATGCGGAAGGCATCCAGCCAGATGACGTGGAAATCTCCGATGACGTCTTCCTGCTCCGCAAAGAAACGGCGGAAGCGTACAAGGCCGCACAAGTCACGTCCACTCCGACCATACCGACCACCGGTTCAGGAACGCACCCTTCAAGTAACGCCACCACAACCGCTATTAGCACGGCTCCGAGCACTCCCGCTGCGCCTGACCCCACCCCTCCACTCACCCAGCCGGAATTGTTCTCTCACATCGAATGGTCGGGCGAGGTGCCCGCCCAGAAGTGGATGAACTTCTACACCAAGGTGGTCTCCAAATTCGCCGCAGGCAAAGGAGTGAAACTCAAGGTCAGCTTCGAGGCCACGCCTGAAGGCGGTGTATCCCAACAGAAACTCGAAGAAACCCGCGCCGCCATCCGCGAGCTTGGACTGGATGGGGAGGTGAGCGTTTGATCCAAGTGCTTCCTATGACTGCATCAGCCCGCCAGCAATCTAGCAGATGATTTCTAGTAACCGTCAGATTTGCAGCATCGGTGGCTCGAAATCATCTCGGCGATCAACAAAGAGGAAGATTTCAGGTAAGGCGCTCTCGACGAGGGCAAAAGGCAAGCGTTCACAAGAGGGTTAGTGAGTTGTCCCCACGGTGCGCGGATCTGACACATTTCGGCGGGCGTTCAAGCGAGGGTGTAGCAATATTTGAGAAATTGAAACTCCGCTCTTGATCTGTGGCACCAATCTGGCAGACGTGTGACGGATGAGTGGATTTCACGGGAATTCCACCGAGCCTAACCGGGCGCGACGCCTGATCCAGCGCCGCCCACCAACCTGAGAGACCACACACCAATGAGATCAATGATAGCCCAACGAAGTCGGAGAAATATCCCGACCTACCACCGCGACAGATTCCGTGAATTCCATACGGATTCCATACAACCCGCCGGTTTCAAATTCGTCGCGATGCGACAACCGGAGAACCCCCAGCCGAACCCACGCCCATGAAATCAACGATTGCAGTATGTTCGCCCATGAATCACCCATACCCACCATGTCCAATCCATTATTTCCCACCGAATGTCCAAGTGACGGCGGACCACGCCCTCGGCATGCTGATGCGCCTTGCCGCCGACGGTGAGTGGCGCAACCCGTCGCTCGGTTCTCTTGAATACGGACGAGTTAGCAGGGCGTTTCGACGTTTGAGACAATTGCTTCAATCGCTCGTTCCGATCCCGGGGGACCCGTTCAAAAAGCTGCGCGGGGCGTTCATTCCGCTATTCAAGGTCAGCCTTCATCCCGACCTTGAGGTTGGAATCTGCCGACCGACGCCCCGGTGATGCCGCGAAATCCGCCGAAATAATCCGGAATTGCTAACGAATGGCGCTTGCGGGCGAGGCGGCAACGGGATAATGCTCGTCCCCATGTTTAACGAGTTCGGGTCTTATTGCTGTGACGTGGCTTTCAGGAGAGCCCGACACAAGCGAGTGCATGGCTTGCTTCGCCCACCCGCCGTTCAACGGATCCCACAGGCTCCACAAGGACGACGACGGTTGGTTGTTCGGCGGTCTGCTCGCAGTGAATTCAAACAACTGACCGCCATGCCACGCATTTTCGACAACATAGACCTGGATCTTCTGCCTACCCTGCGGGCGAACCGCTGCGTCATCAGCGGGTTCCACTCACCGGTGGAGCGGGAATGTCTCCGCATCCTGCTACGCGGAACGTCCCCTGTGATCATTTGCCCCGCCCGCAGTCTGCCCAAGCGAATTCCGCCCGAGTGGCAAGCCCCGCTCGCCGTAGGGAACCTGCTGGTTGTTTCCATCTTCCCGGCCAATCAATCCCGCATCACCGCTGCCCTCGCCGCCCGGCGCAATGCGTTTGTCGCCAGTCTTGCTGACGAGGTGTGGATAGCCCATGTTTCCGACACCGGCCAGTTGCGCAACCTCCAGTCGCAAACTGAGGCCAACGAGCAACCGGCCTCACCTGGACCACCACCCCTTTGATCTAACAAACCAGCCACCGCCATGAATCTTCTTGAAGAACTCGTCCGCCATTCCTCTCCCCTTGCGCCCTGCCGTGCCGTGGGCATCGACCTTGGAACCACTAACTGCACGGTCGCCCAGGTCGAATTGCCCGTCGCTGCTGATGCCGACCCGGAATCCGCCTGCGCCTGCCTGAGTATCGAACAAGAAACCCAGAGCGGATCCTTTGCCTTCCGGCTCGTTCCATCGGTTCTCGCAGGGGAACTACATACTCAAGCAACCCCGCCTGACCGCGGCCGAGTGGGAGACAATCGCCGCGCCTTACTTTGTGTGACCCTGACATGCTGTTTTGCAAGGAGGAGGACTACGTTTTGGTTCAATCCATTTTCGCGCCTCTGGCCGATGTTCTTCGTCGGGCGGGAGTGCAGGCAAAGGAGGTGGACTTTGTGCTGCTGGCAGGCGGGAGTTCGATGATTCCACAACTCAAAACCTCACTCGCGTCATTCTTCGATGGCGCGCGGGTCGAGTCTTTCCCTGACAGCACCGGATCGCAAACAGCGATTGCCAGAGGTGCCGCATGGGCGGCTGCTTGGAAAACAGCCACTGGCAAGCCCCTGATCAAGCCGGTCACAGGTGCCACGCTGGCCCTGCAACTCATGAACCGGGAGCAACTCCCTCTCGTGCAGGCTGGCACCGACGTGCCCTATCCGCTGGATGGCTCCTGGCGTTCCGTCTCCGGCCTCTCTCTGCCAAATCCCTTCAATGGCACGCTGTCGGTGAAAATCATCGCCATGCCCGACCAAAACGAGATGCCTACAGCCTTCGCAACAAGTTGCAGGCCCTGGGAGTGGAAATAGAGGCAGCCATGCCTGCATCCTCCGGCGGCGAAGTCGTGGATTTTGAATCCACCGTTCCTAAAATCTCAACCTATCACAGCGCAAAGGGGTTGACGTTTGATTCGGTGCTTCTGCCAAAACTGGTGCGCACCAACTGGAAAAACTTCAGCCCGCATTTACGGAAGAACATGCTACTCGTTGGAATCACCAGGGCAACGCAGTGGGTCTATTCAGTTCGGTGAAGGGCTACGAGATGGAGGAAATCGCAATCCTGCTGCAGGCGTCAGCAAACGGGGATCTTTTTGCGAAGACGGGCAGTGGAGTGCCGCAGACTCCGACGACAAGCCTCCCAGCCCCAAGAGATAACAGGATTGATTTCTTGTGAGATCGCCACTCCGAAAGTTCTTGATCGGCGGCACCAATATGGCAGATGTGTGACGGATGGGGTGGATTCCACACGGATGCCATCCAAGAACGAACCGGGGCCGGCGTGCCATCCCGCGCTGCCCCGAACACCCGAACACAAAATGATCCAGAAGATGCCAATCGACGAGGCGAGTGGGGTGGGGACAGAATCCCGATCAGCAACCGCGCCAGATCCGAAAATTCCACACGGATTCCACACAACGAGCCGGTTCCAAATGCGAGAACCCGTGCCGCCCGAAGGAGCCCGATCCACAAAAACGCCCGTGGTGCCGGGAGGAAGCCCGAGAGGATCGGCGGAGCAACCCGCCCGACCATCTGTTGAGGACACTTGCATAAGTGTCTCACCATCAATGGAATTTGATAGTTCAGGGGGAACCGCGACAGGTTTTCCAGCACGGATTCCGGAAAAGTTGACACGTTGCACGGGTTGCATGACCCGGCAACGCAAACGCCGCAGCAGTGTCGTGGAGATCGGCCACGGTCCCGCCAGGGTCAAGATCGACACTGTCAATCGCATGGACGCCCTGATTTCCACCTCGATTTCCGCTTCAAGTAAGTCCCGCCCCGGCCCCCCGCTGTCCAATCAATTAGCCCTTCTAAATCTCTGCCACGGGTGCGTGGATCTGCCCGGCGTTGGGCTTGAGGATGCCCGCGACGCACTTCACGCCGGCGGTCCCGGGCGGCGGAATATGTTAGAATTCCGGCGGCGGGACGCCACCGCCATGGCCTGCCGCGGGATGCGTCAGCCACGATTGCGGGGGTGGCATCAGGGACTCTGCTCCTGCTCCTGTGGGGATGCCGGGGACAGGATGGCTGCGCGGATGGTCTGGCCTGCGTAGCCGTGCCACCACAGGGACTTGACCTCGCCGGCGGCGTTTTCCTGCAGCAGTGGGTCGAACATCAGGCCGGTCGATGTGCCGTCCTCGCCGCCGCCTTGCTCCTCCCGCTTGCGCTCCAACCCGTCGCGGGTCCGATAGCCGCTGAATATCGGATAGCTGAAGCGCCCGAAGCCGAGTTGGTCACCCGCCTTGGGGGCGGCGGCATCGACCGCCCAATACACCCAATGGGTGGGTTTCTTGCCATAGCGGTTGGCGCCGGCGGCTCCCTTGTCGAACCACACGCCGAGCGCCTCGCCCGGCTGTTTGGGCAGCGGCTGGGGCAGGTCCACCCACGCGAAGCCGGGCTGGTGGATCTGGATCGGCACGCTGACCCCCACGACAGTGCGCTTGATCGAAGCCGGCGCGAGCAACTCGCCGCGCCGTGGTTCCTCGGCGGGTGGCTTGAGGTCCTTGCGTCCCGACCAGGCAAGGTATTCCCGCAACACGTCGGCCGCGCTCACAAACGGCTTGTAAATGCAGCGGGCGTGCCACCTGATAGGAACGCCTACCTGATAGGGCCGCGCGATCACGTGAAAGTCCCAAGCGGGATTGAGGTTGCCCCCGCCCACGGGCGATTGGCTGAAGCGCAGGGTCTGGGTGGTGGAAATCGCCTGCGCCTCGAACATGTACACCCAGACCATGTTGCGCACGCGACCGAAATAGAACAACGCGTCAAACTCGTAGTTGGAAAAATTGGCGGCCAAGCCCGGCCACTTGCTGCTGCTCAAGTCCTGCCAGACCGCCGGTTCGAAGCTCGCCACATGGGTGGACTGGGCGTCATGCGCCGGCGAGGCCGCCGTGATCCACCGGCTCGGGCTCTGGCGGTCGCCTGTGGTCCGGCCGAGGAAGTAGATGGCGCGGTCGCTCGGGTTGTTGATGTAGGACGCCCAGAACATCCCGATGTAATCCTTGGCAAACTTCGTTAGAGTGGGCACCGCCGTGAAGTCAACGTCGATCACGTGCGGCGCCACCAGGGTGAAGCGCGTCATGCTGGCCAGGCCCCACGGGCAGTCGGCTGCCGCCCGATAAATGCCGGCGGACTGCGGGCTGAACCGCCACAGCGACAACTGACCGCCGCGTGGCGCAAAGCCGGCATCCTGGCCGTCGAAGATATGCTCGAAGTTGAAGCCCGAATAAAACGGGATGAACAGGGGCTCCGCCTGCTCCTTGTGTGTTAGACGCGCCATGCCGTTGTAGCCGCCACCGTGCCAATCGGTGTTGGCGTTGGTGGCCAGCACGGCCTCCAGCGCCCCCTGCTGGAGGGTGAGGGTCGCCCCGTCGCTCACGGTGGCACCCTGGGTGAGGGCCGCGACGGCCGCGGCCTGCGGGTTTGCCGGGGCTTCGGCCGCCAGGCCTGCGCGGCCGCAACCGAGCACGAGCACCGCCGCACGCATCAAAACTGCTAGACTGCTAAGAAATTGCTTTTGGGGTGAAGTCCGTTGCAAGAGCCGGTGGCCGGACCGGAGCGCGGGGGAAAGGGGGGACGGAAGAGGTGTTGCGGTGTTTCGGGAGGATGGTGTTTCGGTAAAAAGAAGAGACAGGAACCTCAATTCGGCGCATTTGGGCAAAGGACAGTGGTTTGCGGCCGGATTCATCGGAAATCTCCTCAAGCGCGACAATAGCCAACCGGCCCGCTTTGCCAAGGACTACTTTCGAAAATGTCGGCGACGGGTAGCTACTCAGGTAGCCACCCGTGCCGGGAGGCTACTTGAGATTATTGGGCCACATGACCGCCGCTCTCGCCGGTAACCAAGAGACGGGGTTTGCGATCTGCTTGGGAACGGAGCGCACCTCAATTGTTGGCGGTCGGCATGAAGGGGGCACCTTGGAACACGCGGCGCAGGGCATAAAGGGCGTTGAGGCCGTTCTTCCTGGCCGTTGAGATATAGCCGCGAATGCGGCAGAAGTCGGTGAGGGCAGCAAGGCTGCGGAAGGTGCCAGAGATTTTCTGCCGTAGTTTGTCCATCCGCAGATCGCGTTCCGAAAGGTTGTTGTCGAAGGGGACGTCGAACGGGTCAGGGTGTGGCGTCTAGCCAATCCCGACTACCGGCGCAAGAAGAGGTCTGCACCCGCAAATGTGCTAAGCAGCGGGGTCTGAGCATGAATCAAATCGGCGCCGAACTTGGCATCGATCCGGAAACGGTGGCCAAATACGCGAAGGCCACCACTTTCCCGCGTCGCCGCACCGCCAAGCGCCCCAGCAAACTCGACCTTTTCAAACCGGCCATCACCCGCTGGCTCGAGCGCCACGCCTACACTGCCACCCAGATCTATCAGCGCCTGTGTGCCGAGGAGGGCTACACCGGCGGCTTCAGCATCGTCAAAACCTACGTGCGGGCCGTGCGTCCGGTGCGCCACCCGGCCTACCTCACTCTCGCCTTTGCTCCCGGCGAGGCCGCACAAGTGGACTGGGGCTGCGCCGGCACCATCACCTTGGGCAACACGCGCCGCCGCCTCTCTTGCTTCGTCATGGTCCTCTGCCACAGCCGCATGGCATACGTCGAGTTCACCTGCGGCGAGGCCACGGAACACTTCCTGCCTGCCACCACCACGCCCTGGAGTTCTTTGGCGGCACCCCCGGCGTGATCCTCATCAACCTCAAGACCGGGGTGCTGAGCCATCGATTTGGCGAACGCGCCGTCTTCAACCCGCGCGATCTGGACTTCGCCGCCCATTCCGGCCTCGAACGGACACTGAGCCTCGAATCCACCAACAAACCGAGCCATCTCACTCCAAGAATCCCGCTTCCGGAAAAATGATCACGCGCTTTGCAGATCTTGCTTGGCAACGCGATTGGAAGGACTAGTTTCGCGCTCGGGAGGATTTCCCATGAATCTGACTTCAAACTCCTGTCCCTGGTCCAAATCCGCCGTTGGGAGGTTCCTGTCTCTTCTTGGTCACCGAAACACCGCCCTTCCGAAACACTGAAACACCACTGCCGTCCCCCTGTTCCCCCGCAACCCCGCTTGCTCTTTCTCAGGTGCATGCCACCCTCAAAAGCAATTTCCTAGCAATCATGATGCGCCACCCCCCGCCCCTTGCTTTCATTGCCTGCGTCTGCATGCTGCCCGGTTGTGCAGTGCCCAAGGCCGTCGTCGTCGAGGATCCGAACAAGCTGCCCGCAAGCTCGGAATCGCCGCCGGGCAATGCCACACCCAATGCACCGCCCGACGACGGCTTGAGAACCGGCAACCTGGTCACGCTGCCCAGCGATAGCGATTTCCGCACTGGCAGGCCCGCGCTGCGCAAATCCAGTCCGGACGCTGGCACGGTGATCGCCCACCCGCCCACCGTGCCTGTTCCCAAGCCCAAGCCGGATGGCAAGCCGAAGGAGTAAGCGGGCGGGTGGCTGCTGCTTCCAGCCCGACGGGTGAGCTGATGGTCCAGGATGCGCGTCCCCAGGTTGGCAACTTGCCATGCCGATGGAAGGAGGAGCTTGCGCCGACCCGGTGATTTCCACCGATCAGGCTTCCCATCAGCCGTTGGTCACGCTAGCAGTTGGGGCGTGCTCCGCTCACTTCGGTTGATGAACTTCCGCTGCTTTGAGGTGCTGGCGCTTGAGGTGCCGGCGGCGGGAGTCATGCTGGTGGGTGCCAACGCCCAGGGCAAGACCTCGATCCTGGAGGCGCTGTGTGTGTTGGTACGGCTGCACTCGCCGCGGACCCGCCGCCTGCCCACGTTGGCCCGCCTCGGCACGGTCGGCTTCGGCGTGGCGGGCGACCCGTGGCAACAGGAGCGGCAGGTCCGGCACTCACGCGATGGCTTGCTGCTCAAGGTGGACGACGAAGTGCGTGCCAGCCAGGGCACCTACCTCGACGACGGCGGGTTGCTGGTCTGGATGGGCAATGAAGACCTCGAGCTGATCCGCGGCCCGGGCGAAGCACGCCGCCGTTACCTCGACTTTCTAGGCACCCAACTCGACCCCGCCTACCGCCGCGCCTGGTCGCGGTACCGGCGGGCCTTGCGGGCGAAGAACCTGCTGCTCAAGGACGGCCGGCCGCGCGATGCGGAAATTCTATCCTATGAGGAAATCCTGGTTGAAAACGGCAGCCTGCTGATGGCCGCACGGACCCGCCTGGTGGCGGAACTCACGCCGCTCGCCGCCGAGGCGCAACTCCGCATCAGCGGCGAAGACGAACCCCTGACACTCCACTACCTGCCCG
This sequence comes from Verrucomicrobiota bacterium, assembly GCA_026397725.1. Classification (GTDB taxonomy): domain Bacteria; phylum Verrucomicrobiota; class Verrucomicrobiia; order Verrucomicrobiales; family Akkermansiaceae; genus Luteolibacter. The sequence goes on from JAPLUI010000491.1 coordinate 8,695, forward strand.
CCAGCGGTCCCGACCTCCGCGAGGCCATCCTCCAGGCCCGCGAGCGCGAAACCCGCCAGCGGCAGACCGTGGTCGGCCCGCATCGCGATGAACTGGGCCTGCGCCTGCACGGGCTGCCCGCCGCCGACTTCGCCAGCGAAGGCCAACAACGCAGCCTCGCGCTCGCCCTCAAACTCGCCCAGGGCCAATTGCTGGAACAACGCTCCGGCAAGCTCCCGATCTATCTGATGGATGACATCTTCGGCGAACTCGACCCCGGCCGCCGCAACGCGCTCATGAACCTGCTGCCAGCGAACTCCCAAAAATGGATCACCACCACCCACCTCGACTGGCTCAAGGACAGCCCGGCCGTGGCTGCCATCATCCGGCTGCGCGTGGCTGACGGGAAAGTGCGCCAGTGAGGCGGGCGTCGGCTAGAGCCCCTTCTTGGCCCGCAAATCGTTGATTTGGGGATCATAGATGTTGAACTCGAGGCGGTTGAAGGCGGCGAGTTTGAAGGTGGCGGTGCCAAAGCTCTGGCTGTGTCCCGTGATGGCCTCCGCAGTCATCGCATCCAGACAGAAGACGATGGACGAGCCGTCAACAAACCAGGCCCGCACATCGCCGTTGCGGCGGATGGGCTCTTCCAGCGCGGCCGGCTTGAGGACGATGTTGCGGACGCGGGCCACCGGCAACTTCACCTCGGCATACGGGGTCTTGATAGTGATCTCACCCTCGACGACCGCAGTCACCTCGCCCGCGATCGAATCCCCATTGCGGAGCTTCATGCGCCCGTCCTCACCGGCTTTGGGTTTGGGCTCGGGTTTCGGTTCCTGGATGCCGCCGCCTAACTGGAAGCGGCGGAGCCCCATGCCCATGCCCAGCAGCGCCCCCTGCTCGTCGGCCAATTCGTCCAGGCTGCCGTCCCACACGGCCACCTTGATGCCGGAGATGCGAATCGCCTCTTTGCCCTGCGGCACAAACTGGATGCATTTGCCGAGTTTGGCCTTGGCCACGCCCGGGTCCTTCCAGAGCGCGGCGCAGCGGCCGTTGACATACAAGCAGATGTGGCCGGAGGTACGACTGGCCCGCACTTCGATCCGGACTTTCTCGTTTTCCTTGAACTCCGGAATGTTGGCGCCATCGCCGAACTGCATTCCGGCGTTCTGCTGCATCCCGCGAATGCTCGCGTAGGAACCCTGACAACTGATCTGATAGCCACGGGTCGGACTGTCCGAGGTAACCGCATCGGTAAAGAAATTGAAATTCAACCTGAGATTGCCTTCCCAGGCGACCTCAAAGCCAATGCTGCACCCGTCGGGCAGCCCCACGTCCCTGCCAATGCCCTGGTTGGTACTGGTGCGCAGGGTGCCATACTCATAGGTCCAGGTGGGAACCTCGGCGGTTTGAATCCAGCCGTCCAGCCCGATGGGGCCGCTGAAAACCAAGGACGGTTGCTCGTCAATGTCCACCTGCTTGACCATCACCCGGCGGAAATTCAGCCGTCCGGCATACCAGGTGTCGATCGTGATCGTGTCATCCGTGACGGCCGCGATCTGACCCCGGATGGTATTTGCGTTCATCAACGTGAGCGTGGCTTCATGGGTGGCCTTGAAGTCCGGCAGCGTCGCGGGCACGGTTAGCTCGAGGACGCTCTTCAGCCAGAATGGGGTCGGCTTTTCCAGGATGGGAGAAACCCAGACGAGCTGCCCGGCGTTGAGCGAGTCGAAGGTGCCGGAAAGCTGGTCCATTTCCTTGTTGGCGAAGCTGAGGACGGACGGTTGATCCGCCGCCGTCACGATGACCAGCGAGGCGGCGAGCACCGCAAGTGAGAGACGGAAGTTCATGGTACTTTGGCATCCTTGGATTTGGCACTCACCCGCACAAAGGCGGCAACCCCATCGCGCTGGAGAGTCAGGCGACCTAACAAAGGATGGGTGGCTTCGACCCGATCCGCAGTGAACGAACAGGAGGAGACCTGCAGGGAACCGCCGCTGCGAAGCTGGAGGATGAAGGGGTTCTTCCCGGCATCTGCAGCGGGGCTCGGCTTGCCGACCAGAAAGATGGTGGAAATCTCGGCTTCCGGCACTTCGATAGGATCATCCTGGAAGGTGCTCTGGAAAACATATAGCATCCCCTCCGGCCCCTTTTTCGCCTCCAGGAAACTGCCGCTGAAGCGCTCGGACTTGATCCCGACCAAGGCGTCCTTGGTGGCATCGCCGCGTTTCTCGGTACGGCGGAGTTCGCTCTTGAGATTCCAGTCCAGCACCTCGAGCTTGCTGATCTGGACTTCCGAGCCCTCTTCGATGCTTTCAAAACTGATGCCGCCGCCAGGCGGGGCCTTGGCCGCCGGATCCTTGGCCGGGACTTCCGCTTCGTCGTTGAGGTACAACTGCAGCACCTGGCCGGCACGATCCACGCGGATTTCAATCGTCAGGTGCTTGCCGGGATAATGCTTGGGGGTCCGGTCGAGCTTGGTGATGGTGGTATAACGTTTGCCGGTGGAGGACTCCCGCTTGATCTCGATGCCGGCGACATTGAACAGCAGGTAATAACGGTCCGGCGGGAGATCCCCGGCCCCGGGAGCTGCGGCAAAATAGACCTTGAGACTCGGATTCCGGTCCCAAGCCAGCTTGAAACGGACGATGAACTGCTGCGGCACCTCGAAATCCCGGCTGATCCTGCCGGTACCCCTGACCCGAAACTCCCCGTCATTGAACGACCAGTGCTCGGCGGTGGCCTGCTCACGGGACCACCCTTCGAGACCATCCGGGCCGGCGTAAATGACTTGCGGCTGGTCAGCCCCGAATTGCAGCGAATGGACCAAGTCGCGGGGAATGACGACCCGCCCGGTTATGCTGGAACCCATGGTCAGGGTCTTGTCGTCAATGGACTCGATGTCGCCCGGAACCACATCCCCATTGGTCAGGACGACCCCACAGGTCGCCGCCCCCGGCTTGCCGGCCCGAGCGCTGAACACCACCTTTCTAACACCCTCGCCCTTGAGCGATACGGGGGCGGGCGAAAGCGGGGTTTCAAGCAGCACCGCGCCGTTCTCGCTGATGGCGCGGACGCTGCCAGACAGGCGCTCGGACCCCTCCAGAATCAGATCGTCAGCCGCCAGCGGCAGGGGCCCAAGCCCGGCCATGAGGGTCAGCCCGCACGCGACGGCGGCCAGTTTGTTAGAATTGCGGATCCCAGTCATCAAGATAGTTGGTGGAGGGTTGGAAATCGAGGATGGTGGCGGATTCGAGCTTGAGGTTGATTTCACCGGCATAGGGGGTCAGTAGCTTGAGAGAGTGCGCATCACCGGAGAGCGGCTGGCCGCTGAGGTTGCCGATCGGGTCGAGGCGGATGACGATCCGCTCGGCATTGGAGTCCTCGTGTTTGGCCAGGTTGTTGCTGGCGAAGCGGACCTCGGCGATGGCGTCGAGCGGGAAACTGAAGTCGCCGAATTTGCCGTGCAGGCGGAGCTTGCCGTTCTGGAACCCGGTGACTTGGCCCGAGAAGCGGTCGGTGCCATTGGCGAGCAGGACGATGTCCTGTTCAGCCACTTGCATGCTGCGAGCCGAATCCGGCATGCCGTTCCACTCGGCGACCACCACGTCGGAGATTCTAACCGGTGATTTTTCCATCTGCACGAGGAACCCGAAGCCCCCACCCTTGCCGGCATAGCTGCCACTGCCGCCGTCGTTGGCAAGGCCCGGTTCGGCCCACTGCATGGCTAACTCGTCGCCGATAAATAGCAAGATGGCGCCCTTGAGTCGGTCGCAGCGGAGTTCGAAGGTGGCAGACCCGGTTTCGGTCAGGCGGATGCCGGGGTTGTTCACTTCCAGTCGTTCCGTGACCGGGTTGCCTTTGTCATCATAGCCGCAGCGGAGCAACATGGCGTAGCCGGAATTGATCTGGAGGACATAACTGTTGCCGAACAACAGGGGAAACCCTGACGGATCGCCAGATCCGAGCCGGTTCATCAGCATGCGCTGCTTCGCCTCGTCCTTGGCCTTGTCGCCATCGGCGGCCGCAGCGGCTTGTGGCGGACGGGCGAAATCCGCGTGAAAGGCGAGGCAGAGCATGAGCCGGTTGCGCCAGGCCAAGTTGAAGCGGAGAATCGAGCGATCCGTCATGACACTCTTGCGGACGAGCGCGGTGGCCCCTTGCTTTTGATTCCAATACCAGGCGGCACCGGAAAAATCCCAGCGCGGGATGGGGGCTTTTTTCGCGTCGGGGTCTTGGCCCTGCCCCTCCTCCCCAGCCACTGCGGCGGCTGCAGGCACAGGCTTGTCTTCCTCGTCCTTGGCCTCGTCCTTGGCGTCGTCCTTGGCGTCGTCCTTGGCGTCGTCCTTGGCCTCGTCCTTGGCGTCGTCCTTGGCGTCGTCCTTGGTCTTGTCCTTGTCCTTGGCCTTGGCCTGGTCTTTGGGATCGTCTGCCAGCGGGGTGAGAGCGGGGATCCCGTCGGGGAAGTTGGGATTGATCATGAGCCAGCCGTCCTCGGAATAGGGGCCGTGATAGAGCACCCGCCCGCCGAGCGGCAGCGGGGCGACCATGCCCACCAGCTTGCGCGGAATGCGCATGCCGCCGGCGCAGGTGGTTTCGAGGGTGACCGTCTCGTCATCCAGTGCGGTGAGGGTTCCCGGGATGCGGTCCCCGTTGACCAGCGCGACGTGGGCGAGGCCTTCGTTCGATTTCTCGGGACGGCCGGCCCGCAGGATGATTTTCTGGATCCGGGTGGCCTTGAACTCACCCGGCGCCGTCAGATCCGCGCGTTGCCAAACCGTCACCAAACCCTCCTTGAGACCCAGGAACGAACCGTGCAGTTGGTCGCCATTGACAAACAACAACAGATCCTCCCTTGGCTGCAGCGGCGCGGCACCAAGCCCCCACGGGAGCCCGGCTAACAATGAGACAACCAGGGAACGCTTCATTTTTCGTAGATGGGCAGGTAGCGGTAATTGAGGGCCAGCGAGAGCAAGGCCCCGGCGGTGTTGAACGAAGGGCCCTGTTGGCCCGGGAACGCCCCCTCACGGCTTTGGATGGTGCCGAGGTAGCGGATGTTGCGGGCGTTCCACTCGCGCCACGCCTCCTCATCCGCGTGAAACAAGGCCTGGGACATGTAGTACTCGTAATAGTATGGATAATACCGCTCCCGATAATCGAGGTTCTTCTTGAGATAGTCCACACTGGCCTTGTAACTCCGGGTGTCCTTCTCCTTGGCCAGCGACGCGCAGAGTGAGCCGATCGCCGTCAGCGTCGGCTTGCCCCCAAAGGCCGAGGTATAACCATAGGAGCCGTCGCTGCTGCGGCACTTGGCGAGAAAGGCGAGGCCTTTCTTGATCGCCTCATCAGGAACCGGGATGCCGGCGTTGCGTGCGGCGAAGAGCGTGACCATGTTGCAGCCAGTCACCGTGGTGTCCGCGTCCGTGGACTGCGGGGTGTAGCGCCAGCCGCCCAGGCGGTTGCGTTTCTGCGCGCTGAGGATGAGATCCACCGCCTTCTTCAAGGCCGGCGCGATCTTCGGGTTGTCGATCACCCCGTAGGACTCAGCCAGGGCCTTGGTGGCGAAGGCATGGTTGTACATGCTTGACCCGATATAGCCGTTGGTGGCATCCTGCTGCTTGAGGATATAATCGATGCCGCGACGCATGACCGTGGCATACGGCCCATTGTTGGGATCTTCACCGTGGGCCAGAAACGCCGCCACACACAGGCCGACCGCCGCTGGCTCCGACCCGGTGCTATCGGTCCATGAGCCCTCCGCATTCTGCGTCTTGGCCAGGTATTGCAGCCCCTTCTCGTAGATTGACTCGGCTTGGGGCGGCACCGTGTCGTCCTGTCGCCGGTTCAAGTCCTGGCCCACCCCCACCGCCGCCAAGGCCAACACCCATAACATGGAATAAACACGCATATTTGATAACTGATAACTGATAACTGATGACTGATAACTGATGACTGATAACTGATGACTGATAACTGATGACTGATAACTGATGACTGATAACTGACAACTGATAACTGATTAACTGGCAAGCACCCGCTCACTTCACTTTTTTCTCCAGGCCGCGGTTGTAGGCGTCGAGGGCTTTGCGGAACTCCTCGGGCAGGGCGTGCCCTGCGGAGCCGGCGGACTTGGGGATTCGCCGCACTTCGCTCTTGCCATCGCCCGCCGCCCCGGTGGCCTCGTTGGCGGCGTCCGAGTCGCCGGTCATGCCGAAGCCGGGTTTGTCGCCGGGTTTATTGCCTTTTTGCGGTTTGTCACCATCCTTGCCCTCGCCTTCCTGCATCATTCTCTCCATCATGTCCATCATGGCACTGCCGGGCTTGCCGCTGCCTTGTTTTTGCTGGCGTTCCTTGGAGGCTTCGAAGATCTTCTCGATCACCTCGGTCTGCGCGGCCAGGGTGCGGCCACCGGTATCGTACTCGGCCAGCCAGTCGGTGGCCTCATCCATGATGTCCTCCACCGCTTTGAACAGCTCGATGACCTTGGGGATGGTTTGCTCGATCGTGAGTTGCTGGACATCGGCGGAAAGCTCGTCCTGCTCGTCGGCGACCTTGGTGGCACCCTGATGGTGCTTGGCGATGGGCGTCGCGGGCTCCGCGTCGCCGGCTGGTGGCGGCGGATCTTCGGCAAAGCTGGTGGCCGCCATGGCCAGGCAGGCCGCGAAGGTGGTCAGACAGGGTGTGGTCATGGTGATGGCGCTGGGATGGGATTGGGCGCAGGCTGGAACGAGCGGCGGAATTGTTCGAGGGCGCGGGTGCGGGCGCGGAGGTCCTGCTGCTGCTGGATCATTTTCATGACGCGCAACATGAACTCGAAGTCCTCATCCTCGGGGCTGGCCTGGTCGCCGTCGCCACCGCCGCCCCCTTGGTTTTTTTTCATTTCGCCTTCGAGCTTTTTGGCCCACTCGGTGAGCTTGGCAGACCATTGCTTGGCCCCCTCGGTGGCGAGGTAGGCATGATTGTCGCGCAGGCGGTTGCGGACGTCGTCAAGCCCGATGTCGATCTTGGAATCGCGCATTTCATCAAAGATCTGCTTGAAGGTTGCCTTCTCGGTGCGGGCGAAATAGTGCCCCAGGTCTTCCTGAATCCAGCGGACATCCGACGCGGTGTCCGTTTGCTGGCGCTTGGCTTCCTTCAGGCGCCGGGCGTCCTTGGGGTCGATGGCACTGGCCTTGGCACCCAGCAGGCCGGCGAAGCCTTCAATCAAGGAAGAGGCGACGGCCTCCTCCTCGGAAGCGGCCTTTTTCAACCGATTGACGAAGGTTCCGGCCTCCATGCGGCGGTTGGCATCATTGGCCTTGTCGATGGACTCCTTCATTTTTTCGACGACTTTTTCCTGCGCGTCCTTGGCTTGTTCGACGTCCTTGTCGGTTTTTTCCGGGGTGCTGGACTGTTCCTGGGCTTCGGCCATTTTCCCCTGCACCTTTGGCATGTCTTCAGTGGAAAGTTCCTGCATCGACTTGAGGGACTCTGCGATTTTCCTGAGGGTTTCCTTGTCGATATCGCCGTTGCGGGCGGCATCCTTCATGAGTTGCTCGGTGCGCTTGGTGAGGTCCTCCATGCGGCGGGTGTTTTCCGCTTCGGCCTGTTCCTGGGCGGCGAGGCGCTTGCGGTTTTCCTCGTTCTGAAGTTCCTCGCCCTTGAGGTCATCGAGCCGCTTGGTCTCGTCAAGCTGGTTGCCCTCCCGGCGGGCGAGGTCTTCCAACTCGGTGATGGTGCGGTCAAACTGGCTTTTCAAAAGCTGGGCGTGCTCATCGCGGGTCAGCACATAGATGGTCACCGGCTCGGAGAACACGCGACCGCGGCCGGGAAAATAATCCTCCGCAAACCCCCGCAGCGTGATTTTCTGGGGCGCAATGCCGAAGGCCTTGGGCGAAAATGATGCGGGGCGGGTCATCCGCTGCTGCGGCAAGGCCCCCTCGACGAGATTCATCTCACCCTTGGCCGGCGCATCTCCACTCGGCTTGGTGAATTCACCGGACCACTCGAGGCCGGCAAGCTTGATCCCGAAATCATCCTCGGCCAGCACTTCAAAATCCAGGGTTTCCTCGGGCAGCATCACCTTTTGCCGCTCGATCCCCTGCAGATAGCAGGCCGGCGCGGCGTCACCCAGCGCGTCAATCCGCAGCCGGAACCCCGTCTCACCGGCGAGCCCGTAGTTATCCACCCATGCGAAGGGAATCTCAAAGGGCACCTTGCCGACTTCAAAATCCGGCGTCACGGAGTCCCGATCCTGCTGCGTGAGTGGCCCGGCCAGCGGCGTGTAGGGCGGCGGCGCGGCGGCGGCCGCCCCCGGCGTGGCGGGAGCCTCGTCGGCACCAGCGGCCAGCAAGGGACGGGTCGGCCCGAAGGTAGCGGCGGCCAAGGCCCGATTGGTGGTGAGCTTGATGCTGACGCGGCTGCCTTCCACCGCGCTGAGCACGCCGTTGCTCAAATCGATCGTTTGCTGCGGAATGTTCAGATAGGCGGGCGGGGTGACGATGGCGGCCACCGCCTCGACGGACGGGCGTTGCTTCGGCTCCACCCTCAACTCATGCAGCGCATCGCCGACCCGAAACACCACCGTGCCCGAATCCTGCTGACCGGGGAAGGAAAAATGATAGAGATCGTCTTCGAGCTGCGCACTCACCCCCGGTTGCAGGCCGTAGTGACCGGTGGCGCGATCCGGGCGTCGCTCGGAGTCTGTTGATAGGCGCAGGGACACCTCAAAGGCCTCGCCATACGGCACCGCCAAATAGGCAAGCGGGTTTTCAAGGCGGGTGAAGGTGTAGCGCTCGGTGTTGGAAAGCGGCATGAGCCAGCGCTTGATGGCATTGAGCCCCGCCCGCGGCGTCAGCGTCAGAACGGCTGCCGCCCCTCCCGCCAACACCAGCAATACCAAGGCCCAGCGCTGGTGGCGGGGCGGCGGCAGGGCGTCATCCAACTTCCGGCGACCGGCCTCGGCCGCCACCGCTTCCATCGCGGCCCCCCGCAAACGCGGCGAGAGCGAGTCCGCTCCCTCGTGTTGATCCTGCAGCTCGATGACCCCGAGCAGGCGGTCACCCAGACCGGGAAACCGCCGGGCAATCAGGCGTGCAATCTGCGCCTCCCGCCGATGCCGCCACACCCAACGGTGCAACCAGAACGGCGCAAACACCGCAAACATCGAGGTGCCGGCTAGCAAAATGCCCAGCCGTACCAGCCCCGGCGTAACCCAAATCCGATCCAGGCCATAGACCAACAGGAACGAAACCAGCAAGCCAACGAAACCGGCGGCCACCGCCTCGAAAAACTTCACCCGCCACAGATGGCGACGGAAATCCACCAGTTGCCGATGCAGCGACTCCGGAATGGCAACCGTGGGAGAAAGCGGGGTGTTGGGTTCAGACATGGGTGAAGGGCGGGTGGAGACTCAGTTTCGAGCGGGTGGCGGAGACTTCCAGAAAAACCTGCAGCTTGCCAGTGGATTTCTCCAAAGAATTTTCCGCAAGTCTAGCGCCGCCGCCATGCGCCTTTGCTTGAAACGGACGGAATCCCGCGATTTTTGCAATCATTGCGGTTGTTTCCGCTTTCCCGGGCGACTTTCCGCGACTAGGGTCCGCCCGCAATGAGTGGCTGTGGCACACCCCAACAATTGGATCCGTCCCTGCACCGGGAAAAGAAACCCTCATGGATCAAGGTCAAGCTCCCCAGTGATCCGACCTTCTGGTCCACCAAATCCCTGGTGACCGATCTGCAATTGGTCACCGTCTGCGAGGAAGCCCAATGCCCGAACCGGTGGGAATGCTGGAGTCACGGGACCGCCACCTTCATGATCGCCGGGGAGAAATGCACCCGCGCCTGTGGGTTTTGCGCGGTCAAGACCGCCAAACCCGACCCGCTCGAAGCCGACGAGCCTCAGCGCGTGGCCGAGGCCACGCGCCGGATGAAGCTGCGCCACGTGGTCATCACCGCCGTGGCCCGCGACGACCTCCGCGACGGCGGTGCCGCCCATTTTCAGCAGACCATCCAAGCGGTCCGCGCCATGAACCCCGAAACCATCATCGAAGTCCTCGTGCCGGACTTCAATGACCGCGATTGGGCGCTGGCCCTGGTGCTGGAAGCCCGCCCGCACATCTTCAACCACAACCTCGAAACCGTCGCACGCCTCACCCCGCTGGTCCGCTCCCGCGCCCAATACCAGCGCAGCCTCACCGTCCTGAAAAAGGCCAAGGCCATGGTCCATGGCAAGGTCGCCACCAAGAGCGGCCTCATGCTCGGCCTGGGCGAACAACACGCTGAAGTCCTGCAAGCCATGGATGACCTGCTCGCCCACGACGTCACCGTGCTCACCCTCGGCCAGTACCTCCGGCCCTCGCCCAAGCACCTGCCGGTCATCGAATACCTCAACCCGGCGGCCTTCGACGACCTCAAGGCCATCGCCCTCGCCAAGGGCTTCCGCCATGTCGCCAGCGGCCCGCTCGTGCGCAGTTCCTATCACGCCGCGAACTTCCGCCCCGAACTCGAGGTGCTTGCCGCCATCGACGCCGACCTCCATGCCCACTGCGGAAGATGACCCCGCCACGCCGCTCTGCGCTTGCAATCGCTCCGTGCCCGCTTTGTGATGGCTGGCATGGACCACTTGGCACGCGCCCGCACCGTTATTGAGATGGAAACCGAAGGCCTCCGCCGCATGGCGGAGCGCCTCGATGAGGGCTTTGTCGAGGCGGTCAGAATCCTCCATCGCACCCTCGACCAGCGCGGGAAAATCATCGTCGTCGGCATCGGCAAATCCGGCAACATCGGCCACAAGATCGCCGCGACCCTCAATTCCACCGGAGCGACCGCCGTGGTCCTCAATTCCCAGGATGCCCTGCACGGGGATCTGGGGCTGCTCTCCGATGGCGATGCCGTGCTCGCCATGTCATACTCCGGTGAAACCCGCGAGATGTTAGACCTGCTGCCCTTCATCAAGCGCTTCGAGGTCAGTGTCATCGCGCTGACCGGCCAGCCCGACTCCACGCTGGCGCGGCTCAGCCAGGTGACGCTCGACACCTCAGTGGCACGCGAGGCCTGTCCGCTCAATCTCGCCCCCACCAGTTCCTCCACGGCCATGCTGGTGATGGGCGATGCGCTGGCCATGGTGCTGCTTGAAGCCCGCGGCTTCACGGAGGAGGATTTCGCCCGCTACCACCCCGGCGGCTCGCTGGGCCGCGCGCTGCTCACCCGCGTGTCCGACATCATGCGGGCCGATGCCGCCCTGCCCACCGTGCTGGAAGATGCCACGGTGATGGCCGCCCTCCGCGCCATGACCCGCGCCCGTGCCGGCGCCTGCCTGGTTCTCACAGCATCCGGCGAGCTGGCCGGCATCTTCACCCACGGTGACTTCGCCCGCTCGTTCCAGCAAGACCCGCTGCTGGGCGACCAACCGGTGGCCACTCGCATGACCCGCAATCCCATCACCGTCCAAGCCGAGGCCCTCGCCGTGGAAGCCATCAAGTCCATCGGCATGAACCGCATCGATGACATCATCGTCCTCAATGCCGAGGGCCTCCCCGTCGGCCTCATCGACACCCAGGACCTCGCCCGCCTGAAAATCGTGTGACCATCGGAGCGGCAAGACCAACCGGAAAATTTGGCCCCCGTGATGCTCACCCGCCATGCCGCTGGAGTATCGGGTGAGGCCGTCCGGGTGGCCCACGCGACGCTCACGCATGGCCAATTCTGGTGGGTCATGCAGCGAGGATTTTCCGCATCAGGCCGCACTTTGGGATGTTGGATCGGCCGCCTCAAAGGCATGCTGCGGCTGCGGGGCAGCCCCGCGCCTGCATGATCGCCCGCTTTTCACTCTACGGATTTCTCAAGAACCTGCGGTTTTTCGAGGCCTTTCTGATTCTCGCGTTGCGCGAACGAGGCCTCGACTTCCTCGCCATCGGCGGGTTGATCGCGGTGCGTGAAATCGCCGGCAACCTCAGCCAAATCCCGTCCGGGGCGCTGGCCGATGCGCTCGGCCGTCGGCGCTGCATGCTGGTGAGCATGGCCGGCTATGTCGTCTCCTTTCTGGTGCTCGGCCTGGCCTCTAACAACATGTTGCTGGTTGCCGGGATGGTTTTTTACGGTACGGCCGATGCCTTCCGCGACGGCACCCACAAGGCGCTCATTTACTCGTGGCTCCGCCAGCAAGGCCGGGAAGACGAGCGGACGAAGGTCTATGGTTACACCCGCTCGTGGTCCAAGCTGGGCTCGGCGCTGTCCTCGCTGATTGCTGCGGCGCTGGTGTTTTTCACTGGCAGTTTCGCGAGCGTCTTCCTCCTCAGTGCCATCCCCGCCGCACTCAATCTGCTCAACCTCGCCACCTATCCGGCCTCGCTCGATGCGGGTATCCCCGGCGGCGGCGGACTGCGCCAAACCGGGCGGCATTTGTTGGAAAGCTTCCGGGAAGTGCTCGGCAAGGCCTCGATCCGCCGCCTGGTGGCCGACAGCGTGGCGGTCGAGGGCAGCTACACGGTGGTCAAGGACTACCTGCAGGTGGTCGTGCAAGCGTTTGCCGTGGCGCTGCCGGTACACCTTGCGATGAACGGCGACCAGCGGACCGCCGTGCTCGGCGGCCTGGCCTACGCCGTCCTACATATCCTCTCCAGCGCGGCTTCCCGCAAAGCCCATCACTTCGAGCATCGCTGCGGCGGCACGGAAGCCGCGGTGCGGCGGATCTATCAGCTCTCCGCCGGCGCGATGGTGGTGCTGGCGGGGGCCTTGCTCGGCGGTCTCGGCTGGCTGGCGCTGCTGGTTTTCATTGTGCTCGGCCTGCTGCAAAACCTCTGGCGGCCGATCCATATCGGCCGCTTCGACCGCGACGGCGAGGAACAGCGTGCCGCCACTCTGTTGAGCATCGAATCCCAGGCGTCCTCGCTCGCGGCGGCGCTGTGGGCACCGTTGATCGGGGCGATGATCGATCACCTCAGAGCCGGGGCCGACACCGTCCCGCTCACCGCCCTGTGGCCGGTGTGCCTGGCGGGGTTGCCAATGCTGACGGCGGGGCTCTGGCGTTCTTTCAGGAAAGACAAATGAGCCTCGGGGAGGTCACGGCGCGGCGCGATCACCACGCCCTGCCGAATCACCCGCAGTCAACGATTTCCCATGGTGGCTGAGGAGGCCAACACCCACGCCAAATAGGCCTCCGCCACCGCTGCGGGCCGGAGTGCCACGATTTCCGGCACCTCGTACGGATGTGCCGCCGCCAAGGCCTCCGCCAGTGCCGGATAGGTGTCGCTGGCCGTCTTGAAGACGACCAGCACTTCCGCAGCATGCTCCACCTGTCCGTTCCAACGGAAGACCGATTCGACGCCGGGCAGCAAATTCACACATGCTGCGAGTTGCCTTTCCACCAAGGTGGTGCCAATCTGTCGCGCCTGCTCCGAATCAGGAAACGTGCAAAGAACCAACAGCATCTCATGCATGCCCTTTTTCATAGCAGACCAGCGATAACTTGTCACTCTTTCCATGAAATCCGGCTTTCTCGAAAAACTCGTCGCCCGGCTCGACCGCGTGGAACCGGGAGAGGTCCAGCAAATCCTCACCCGCCTCATCCGCGAAAAAGGGTTCCTCGAAAAAGTCTTCGAGGCCCTCCACGAGGGGGTCATCATCCTGGATTCCCAAGGCATCATTGGCTTCGTCAACCAGGCCGCCTGCCAATTCTTCGGCCTCGATCCGGAACGCGCGCTCGGCAACCAGCTCTCCTCCCAGGTGCGCGGCCTGGATTGGGAATACCTCGGCAAACCCGGCTGCTCGATCAGCCGTGACCTGGAGGTTTTCTACCCGGAGAACCGCTACCTGAATTTCTACCTCGCGCCCATCGACGATCACGGCCATGCGGTGGAATCGCTCGGCTATGTCATGCTGGTGCGCGATCTCACCAGCACCCGCGCCGAAGCCGAGGAAACCCTGGAATCCGAGCGCCTCAACGCCCTCACCCTGCTGGCTGCCGGAATCGCCCATGAAATTGGCAATCCGCTCAATTCACTCGACATCCATCTCCAACTCCTCGGCCGCAAATTCCGCAAGCTCCCCGCCGGCAGCAGGGCCCCACTCGTAGACAACCTCGCCACCGCCCGGGCCGAAATCCGCCGCCTCGACACCATCCTCAAACAATTCCTCCACGCCGTCCGCCCCACCACCCCGCGCCGTGAACGCCACGACCTCCATGCCCTGCTCCACAAAACCCTCCGCCTCCTCGAACCCGAACTCTCATCCCGCCACATCGCCGTCGAACTCGATCTGGCAGAATCCCTGCCACCCGCGCTGCTCGACCCCGGACAATTCCAGCAAGTCTTCTACAACCTCATCCGCAATGCCTATCAGGCGCTGCCCCCCGAGGCCGGCCGCCTCACCCTGCGCACCCGCTGCAACGACTATGAGTACCGGATTTCCATCGAAGACAATGGCAGCGGCATTTCGCCTGAGATCATGGGCGCCATCTTTGAGCCCTACCGCAGCACCAAGTCCTCCGGCTCCGGTCTCGGCCTCCTGATCGTCCGCCGCATCATTCGCGAGCACGGCGGCGAAATCGAAATCGCCAGCGAAGCCCACCACGGCACCCGCGTCATCATTCACCTCCCCCGCACCGAACGCACGGTCAGACTCCTCGCCACCCCCGCCATCGATCTTTGAGGAAGACCCAGGAAAATCGGCCGGATCGGTCCGATCCGACCGATCCCCTGCTAACTGACACCCAGTAACCTATAACTCCCACCCCCATGCTCCCCCCCCTCCTCATCGTCGATGACGAACGTGCCACCCGCGATGGCCTCCGCAGTGCGCTGGAAGAGGAGTTCGAGGTTTACACGGCCGCCGGCACCGCCGAAGCCTTGAGAATCCTGAAGTCCGAGTCCATCAAACTGCTGCTCACCGATCTGCGCCTCGGTGCGGATTCCGGCATGGACCTGCTCGACTCCGCGCTCGTCCTGCCCGAGGCCCCGGTGGTCATCATGATGACCGCCTATGGCTCGGTGGATACCGCCGTCGAAGCCATGCGCCGGGGGGCCTGGCACTTCGTCACCAAGCCACTCAACCTCGATGAGGTGGAAATGCTGCTCAAACGCGCCCTGCGCAGCCGCACCCTGGAGTCGGAAAACCGCCAGCTCACCCGGCAGGTCCAACAAAGCCACAAGCTCGACCGCCTGCTGGGCAAGTCCCCTGCCATGAGCCAGGTCTGCGAGCTGCTGCAGCAAGTCGCCCCGACCCGGGCCACCGTGCTCATCGAAGGGGAATCCGGCACCGGCAAGGAAATCGTCGCCCACACCCTGCATCACCTGTCCGGCCGGCCCGCCGCCAAACTGGTGATCGTGCATTGCGCGGCCCTCTCCCCGCAACTCCTCGAAAGTGAACTCTTCGGCCACGAGAAAGGGGCCTTCACCGGTGCCGCCCAACGCCGCATCGGACGCTTCGAGCAAGCTGACGGCGGCACCATCTTCCTGGATGAAATCGGCGAGATCGACCCCGCCACTCAAGTCAAACTCCTGCGCATCCTCTCCGAGCGCACCCTCGAACGCGTCGGCTCCAACACCCCCATCAAAATCGATGTCCGGGTCATCGCCGCCACCAACAAGAGCCTCCGCACGCTGGTCGATGCCGGCAGTTTCCGCGAAGACCTGTTCTTCCGCCTCAACGTGGTGCGAATCCCCATGCCGCCTCTGCGCAAGCGCCGTGAGGACATCGTGCTCCTGGCCAACAGCTTCCTCCAGGAATTCGCCTCGGAAAACCACCGCCCCCAAAAACCCCTCAGCGACGCCGCCCTCCACCTGCTCCTGACCTATGCCTGGCCGGGTAACGTCCGCGAACTCCGCACCGTCATCGAACACGGCGTCGTCATGAGCAATGATCCGGTCATTGATACCCGCCATCTTCCGCATTTCCTGCTATCCGACCCTCCGTCCCACGAAGATTCCTTCACTTCCTCCAAAATCACCCTTGAAAGCAGCGCCACTTTCAACTTGCATGCGCTTGAAGCCAATGTCATCCGTTCCGCCCTCGCCGCCGCCAAAGGCAACCGGACCCAAGCGGCCGACCTCCTCGGCGTCAGCCGCCGAACCTTGCAACGCAAACTGAAAGATCTTCAACACTAATGCCACAGTCCCATCCCAGTCCACCACCATGACCGCCACATCCGCACCTCTTGATACCGGCGTGATCATTCGCCGCAGCCTCTTTTTCCTGGTTCTGATTGCCCTCACTCTCGGCAATCTCTTCGCCCTGTTCCGCGGCCTGGACTCGCCCCAGGCGATGGATCAAGCCCAGATTGCCAGGGAAATCGCCCGCGGCAACAGTTTCACCACCAAGATGATCCGCCCGGCCGCCTATAGCCAGGCGGAAGCGGCCAAGAAGACGGCCATCGCTTTCACCAAGTTTGAAGACACCTATCACTCGCCGCTCAACCCGCTGCTCACCGCCGCAGTCCTCAAACTGGTCGGCGCAGACGCCACCGGCACCTGGCAAATGGGGAAAAACGAACTCATTTTCCCGCTGGACCGGGTCATCGCCACCATCAGCACCTTGTTTTTCCTGATGGCCATCGGCGTGAACTACCTGCTCGTCTCGCGGGTTTTCGATACCAGGATCGCCGCCGTCTGCGCCATCCTGATGCTCTTCTGTGAATCCTTCTGGAACTACTCGCTCAGCGGTCTGCCCCAGATGTTGATGCTGCTGCTCTTCTCGTGCGCGATCTACTTTGTCTATCGTGCCGTTGAAGCGGCCTCGGAGGGCCGCATCGCCATGACTCCTGCCATCATTGCCGGAGTCTTTTTCACCCTGCTTGCCCTCACCCACTGGATGACCGTCTGGATCGCTCTCGGCTACATCATCTTTGCCGCCATCGCCTTCCGCCCCCGTGGGGTCGTCGCTGCCGCCATCCTGCTGCTGATTCTCATCCCCGCCGCCTTCGTGATGGTTCGCAACAGCGGCATCAGCGGTTCACCCTTCGGCACCGCCTATCTAACCCTCTACAACGGCCTGGCCGGTTCCGAGGATGAAGTCATGCGCACCGTGAACCTCCAGGACAACCTCAACCTCAACGGTTTGTTCTCGAAAATCATCCGGGTGTCGCTGCTGCAAGCCAGTGACATCATCCCCCTCCTTGCCGGAATCGTGGTCGCGCCCTTGTTTTTCATCTCCCTGCTGCACCCGTTCAAGCGCCAGCCCATTGCCACCTTCCGCTGGGCCATCTTCCTCATGTGGTGTACCACCGCCGTCGGCCTCGCCTTCTTCGGCGTCTCCCCCAAGGGCTTGGATCCCAATCAACTCCACCTCGTCTTTGCCCCGATCATGACCGCCTACGGCCTGGCCTTCATCGCCATTCTCTGGAGCCGCCTGGACTTCGTCATCGCCACTCCCAGCCTGGCCAACGTCCACTACTTTGTCGTCGTCATCTTGTGCGCCCTGCCCCTCGTCCTGGCGCTGCCCGATAAAATCAAGGCCGGCATCCAGAACCGGGATAAGGGCGGCTTCCCGCACTGGCCGCCTTACTACGCTCCCGCCCTCAATCTCCGCCTCAAGAAAATCGTCCCTGAAAACCAAATCACCTTTTCCGACCAACCGTGGGCCGTCGCCTGGTATGCGGATCGCATCAGCATCTGGCTGCCGCCCGACCATGAAGGATTCGAGAAACTCGATAACATCGCCACCGAACTCAACACCTCGTCCGCCGGCATTCTCATCACCCCGTCGTCCTATGGCTTGAACGGCATGCTCGATATTTCCGCCAAATACAAGGACTTCACCTCCCTCGTCATCGACGGCCAAGCCTTGGTCGCCACCGCCCCGACCATGACCTCGCTCTACGACAAGGATCCGAAGATTGCAGCCGCCCTCAAGCGCTATCCCTACCGCATCCCCCTGCTGGGCTACTTCATGACGTTTTACGGTGAAAAGCCCGTTAGAACCGCCGAATAACCGGAGAATCACCATGGCCCGCAAGAAAGACCCCCTCGCAGCCACCGCCGATGGCCCGTCGTTTGAAGACGCGCTCGGCGACCTTGAAGCGCTGGTCGAGGCGATGGAGCACGAGCAACTGCCGCTGGAGGAACTGGTTTCCAGTTACGAGAAAGGTTCAGCCCTCCTCAATCACTGCGAAGCCATCCTCAAAACCGCGAGCGGTCGGATTGAACTCATCACCCTTCGCAACCAGCACGAAACCGGCCCGGGAGACGAAGCCAAGAGCGACCCAGCTCCCGCCCTCACACCGGTCACGGCGGAGGGCCCTAACGACAACGATGACGACGACATCCGCCTGTTCTGACCCCCCTGCCCTCGGGCCGCTGCTCGCGGGCATTCATTCTCCCGACGATGTCAAGCAACTCGCGGATGAGGAATTGATGCTGCTGGCTGCGGAAATCCGCCATTCGCTCATCACCTCGCTGTCCAAGACCGGTGGCCATCTCGGCCCTAACCTTGGTGTCGTCGAGCTGACCATCGCCCTGCATCGCGTGTTCTCGACCCCAGGGGACAAGCTGGTGTTTGACGTGGCACACCAGGGCTATGTCCACAAGATGCTCACCGGGCGGGCCTCCCGCATTCACACCATCCGCACGTACCAAGGCCTCAATGGCTTTCTGCTGCGCTCGGAATCCCCGCACGACGCCTATGGTGCGGGTCATGCCGGCACCGCCCTTTCCGCCGCCCTCGGCCTCGCCGCCGCCCGCGATCTGGCCGGTGGTAACCACCACGTCGTCGCCATCGCCGGGGATGCCGCCTTTACCTGCGGCCCCACCCTCGAAGCCCTCAACAACATCGCGGAAACCACCCGGAAATTCATCGTCGTCCTCAACGACAACGAATGGTCCATCGACAAGAACGTCGGCGCCATCGCCCGCTACTTCAACGCCCTGCAAACCCACTCGACCTATGCCGCCGTGCGCAGCAAGGCCGCCGAGTTCGTCGAGAAAATCGCCGGCAAGGCCGCCCGCAGCCTCGCCCACAAGGTGGAGGAAAGCGCCAAGAACCTGCTGTTTCCCAACGTCCTGTTTGAGAAATTCGGCATGCGTTACTACGGCCCCATTGATGGCCACGATCTGCGGCTGCTGATCCGCACCTTCGAGCACCTCAAGACTCTCCACGATCCCGTCGTCCTTCACATCATCACCGAAAAGGGCCGCGGCTACCAGCCCGCCCTCGACGACCCCGGAAAATTCCACGGTCTCGGCGCCTACAAACTTGAGGACGGCACCACCGGCACCAGCGGCACGCCCACCTGCTCGGAAATCTTCGGCCGCACCCTCACCGACCTCGCCCACCAGGATTCCAAGATCATCGCCATCACCGCCGCCATGCCCGGCGGCACCAAGCTCGACATTTTCAAGGACGAGGTGCCGGAGCGCTATTTCGACGTTGGCATCGCCGAGGAACACGCCGCGATCTTCGCCGCCGGACTCGCTGCCGAGGGCTTCCGGCCCTTTCTTGCCATCTACTCGACTTTCATGCAGCGTGCCTATGACATGATCATCCATGACATCGCGCTCCAAGGTCTTCCGGTACGTTTGTGCATGGACCGCAGCGGTCTTTCCGGCGATGATGGTCCCACCCACCACGGTCTCTTCGACATCGGCTACCTCCGGCTCATCCCCGGCCTCATCCACATGCAGCCCAAGGATGAGGATGAATTCGTGGACATGCTCCACACCATGGCCGCCCACGACGCCGGCCCCTCCGCCATCCGCTACCCCCGCGGCATCATCAAGGGCACCCCCATCAAGCGCAGCCCCCGCCTCCTCGACCTCGGCAAGGCCGAAATCGTCGCCGACGGCACCGACGTCGCCCTCATCGGTCTTGGCACGTTTTTCGAGATGGCGGAGCACACCAAAGTCCTGCTGGCAGCCAAGGGCCTTTCCGTCGCCCTCATCAACCCGCGTTTCATCAAGCCGCTCGATACCGCCGTGCTCACCACCTACGCCGCCAAGTGCAAGGTCCTCTGCACCTTCGAGGACCACGTCCTCACCAACGGCTTCGGCGCCGCCGTCATCGAGCAGCTCCACACCGCCGGCCTCCACACCCCGGTCGAACGCATCGGCTGGCCCGACGCCTTCATCCAACACGGCAACCCCGACATCCTCCGCGACCTCCACGGCCTCACCCCCGCCCACGCCGCCGAAAAAATCCTCCGTCACTTCTGACGCCACCGCCGCCATTCCGCCCAGGCCCGGAGGGAACCCGTGGCGGCTGTCGTGTCTTGCTCTTACTTGATCATTGAATGTTGGAAGTTGAATGTTGAATGTTGAAATCTCCGGCGTGCCTCATGGGAAGCCCGCGGCTCTAACGGTTTAGCCACAGCGGGGCGGCGGGCTGCGCCCTTCCCACCGCACTCCAGACTTTGGCTCGCGCCTGGGCAGGTGAAGGTATGGAGTGCGGTGGGAAGCGCAGCGCCGCCGCCGCCGCGTCCGAGCGGCTCCGCTCCGACTTGGTCGTCCCCTCCGCCCGGTCTTGGGACCCCGCCCCGTCTGGCGCTGGCGTCCTGACGACACGTCCGCCGCGCAAGGCCTGGCGCAACGTCGATTCATTCATGCCCGCCTGGCGGGCCGCTGCTGCAACCGAGCCCCCGCATCGGGGAGCCGGGCGCATGGCACGGCTGGTTCCGCTGTCATGACCGCCGCGCTGCGCGTGGCCGGTGGCAGGTAACAGGAACTGGCACCCTCATCTGCCAACAGTGACGAACCATGGCCTAACATCTCCGACCGGATGTCGCTCCCGGCACCCCCCGGAAGGTGCCAAGTCATCTTCCGGGATGCATGGCCAATTCCTGGTCAATTCAAGGTCCAGCTCAGGAAGTGTGGATTGAACTCAGCGGCAATCCCCCGGTGCGCAGGCTCCGGGCCAGAAGCTCGATAGTGCCGACAACTCCCCCGGCGATCCAAGTGGCACCGACACAGGCTGCCACACCGACCTTCTCGTCAGAGACATGGCCGGCAGCATCGCCATGGATGAACTTGACTTGATGGGCGACGCCGAGTTCTTCAGCACGGAATTTCGCTTGCTCGGTGAACGTTTGAGTGGTGGCACCGCGTGATTGGAAGGCGATTAGAAAATCAACAGATAGGCTTATGGAAGGTTGCCACCCACGACTTGTTCGGTCTTGGCTGGTGGGGTCCGGGTCCACCGAGCCTTGCCGAAGGGCGCTGCTCTGCCAAAATCTGCCCGGAGCGGCAAGCGAAAAACTCGGCAGCGAAAAACTCGGCAGTGTCGGCGACGGTTCAAAACTAGATTTTTTGCCGGAGCAAAACTAGACAGATTTCAACGTGAAATGGCCGAGAATCGGGGGCCAGATTAACTTTGGTGAATGATCGAGCACCCAGAGCTTGCGAAACGGGTGGAA
>JAPLUI010000027.1 GCA_026397725.1 Verrucomicrobiota bacterium
AGGACTCTAGCGGATGCATTCGCCAGCGACTTTTCCCGCAGGGGAAAAGTAGTCACAGACCGCCGCTACAATGCTTGCGCAGGCACGCCCTGTAGCGGCGCTCTATGAGCGTCGATGCCGGAGAGGTGCGCGATGCATTCGCCAGCGACTTTTCCCGCAGGGGAAAAGTAGTCACAGACCGCCGCTACAAGGCTTGCGCAGGCACTTTTCCGCCCGGATGGGCGGCGTGGAGGCACGGTGCATGGTCTAGCAAATGTCATCTCGCCCGCAGGGGGAAAGTGGGTCGGCCGAGGCCGTCCGACCCTACCGGCCGCATGGGCGACCGTCCTCCCATCCCATTTCAGCATCTGAAGCTTCCCGCTTGCAGCCGCCCCTGCCATCGCCTATTTTCCGGCATGAATCAGCAACCACTCGACAGACGCATCGCCATCAATCCGGAACTTTCCTCAAGAGCCCGTGGCTTACCCCAATGGCGTGCCAAACAGCGCTCGCTGCCCGTTGGTGAGAAAATCGAACTTATCGGCAGGTTCATCCGGGAAACCCGTCAACTTGAACTTGTCAAAAAATCATGCAAGCTGTCTGCGACGTCCTCGAACAATTGCTCTGCGAAGGGACGCTGAGGCATTACGCCATCGGTGGAGCCACCGCCGCAGGCTTCCATGGTGAACCTTTGGCAACCCGTGACGTCGATGTCTTCGTGTTCATCGACCCTCCGGCGGGGTCGTTACTCGTCACCCTTGACCCCTTGTTCTCCCGCCTTGCGCAGCTTGGTTTCAGCGAGTTCGATGAAGAGGGACTACTCATTCACGGCTTGCCAGTCCAGTTGCTCAGTGCCGCCACCGGCTTGGAAACCGAAGCGGTAGAACAAGCCATGGTCGTGGCTTGGGAAAACCACCGACTCCGCGTCATGCGCCCGGAACATCTTGCGGCCATCGCACTGACAGTCGGACGCCCCAAAGACCGCGCCAGACTGGTCTATCTGGCAGAACTGCCGGATTTCGACCATTCCCGCTTCGCTGAGATTCTGCGCCGCCATGGGTTGCAGGACCGTTGGCAGAACTGGGCCACCGCTCTCGGCCTCGGCCAAAACCAAAATTCTTGAGCCACAACAGGCCCCATGCAGGTGGTGGGGAAGAGTGGTCTGTGGTCGCGGTTTTGCGCTAAGGCACCGTAAAGAAATAAACCTTACAAAATCTGCATGTTAGCATGGAATCAATTTGGTAAAATCATGATAGGGTAAAATCATGAAGAACTGGAATTGTGCTCCCGTTATCGGGAATTCTGATCTTTTCTTCCATCATTTTACCCTTTTATTTACGGCTCCTAAGACACGAGCCCGAGTTCATCGCACGTCGCACGAGTAGAAACCATGACGGTAGATCGTTACCCATGGGATGAATTTCCCTCGGTCTGGATTCACGCGGAGGAGTTGGCGGTGAAGCGGCATCCGGATTTGTGATCAAAGGCCGGTGCGAGGTCGTGGGCGCTACCGTCTTGACCGGCAAGCCATATTCGGCAAGATTGGCTGTGGCAGGAGTGGCTATCAATCAGCTTCGCGAATGACATGGACCTGAACCTGAAAACTGGTGGAACGAACGATTCGGTTTCGGCTACGAGTGCCTTACAAATTCTGAAGGGAATTACCGACTCAGGATTCCGACGTTTGACCGAGTCCGAGATCGTATTGTTGCGGCAGTCGAAGGCTGAGATTGCACAGCGTGTCCGGCAATTGATCCGGGAATCCAAGGTCAAAGTGGGCTAGCAAATGTCATCTCGCCTTCAGGGGTAGGGCGGAGCGGCCTCGGTCCGCCCATTTATCCGCCCGCATGGGCGGCGCTGATGCGCGGTGCATGACCCGCACATGAGATGTTTCGCCCGCAATGGTAGGGCGGACCGGCCTCGGTCCGCCCACTTGTCCGCCCGGATGGGCGGTGCTGAGGCGCGGTGCATGAGCCCGCACATGAGATGTTTCACCCGCAATGGTAGGGCGGACCGGCCTCGGTCCGCCCATTTGTCCGCCCGCATGGGCGGCGCTGATGCGCGGTGCATGACCCGCACATGGGATGTTTCGCCCGCAGGGGCAGTCAGGGCGCGGCGAGGCCGCCACGACCTACCGACCTACCGACCTCCGACCTCTGACCTGTCCTCCCATGCCAAAGATGTTCAACATAGCCGGGCCGTGTGTGCCTGGGGAGCACTATCTGGTGCCCACGCTGGCACGCTTGCCGCAACTTGGCGGACTGATCGCCGCGAAGCAGTTTTTTGTGATTCACGCCGCCCGGCAGTCGGGTAAGACCACCTTGCTCAATGCGCTGGAGCAGGAGTTGAACGCGAAGCATGAGGTTGTGGCGCTCTATTGTTCGCTGGAGGGTGTCCAGGGTATTGCAGATGCCGAGCGGGGCGTTCCGGCCGTCATGCGGGCCATTCTGTCGAATTGCGAGATTCATCCGCTGTTGCGGACTTTCCCGATTACGGGCGCGGATATGTCTGACTTCACCAATGGCGTGAAACGTCTGCTGTTCAATCTGGCGACAGCCGCCGGCAAGCCGCTGGTGGTGCTGTTCGACGAGGCGGACTGCCTGTCCGGCCCGACCTTGATCTCCTTTCTGCGGCAGTTGCGCGACGGTTACGTCAACCGCATTCGCGCGCCGTTTCCGGTGTCTCTGGCCTTGGTCGGCATGCGCAACATCCGCGACTACAAGGCCAAAGTCCGGCCGGATAGCGACACGCTGGGTTCAGCCAGTCCATTCAATATTGTGACGGAAGCACTGACGCTGACGAATTTCACCCGGGTGGAGACCGCGTCGCTCTACCGGCAGCATACGACCGAAACCGGGCAGGTTTTCGAGGAAGAGGCGATCGACCGCGCGTCGTACTGGACTTGCGGCCAGCCGTGGTTGGTGAACGCCCTGGCGCGTGAATGCGTCGAGAAACTTCTGAAGAACGACTACGCACAGCCGGTCACGGCGGAGCTGATAGATGAGGCTGCCGAGGTGCTCCTGTGCCGGCGGGATACGCACATGGACAGCCTGCTCGAACGGCTCAAGGAACCGCGCGTGCGGCGGATTGTC
>JAPLUI010000091.1 GCA_026397725.1 Verrucomicrobiota bacterium
CAGTAACTTCAATTTCAGCTTTTACATCAGTCCGCACCCAGCCCTCGCGATGCCTGCCGGGATATGAGGAAACTGCTAGGGAGGCGGTGCCTCAGACCGAGCAAATTACGAAGAGGATTTATAATTCCCGATTGTTGATTGTTGATTGTTGATTTGAGCTTGAGAATGCGCACCGCGCAGACAAGCTCAGTTCAGCAATCAAAAATCATCAATCATAAATCGTAAATCAATCCGGCGTGCGGGGAAGTTCAAAAACTTGGCCTAACATTCACAAATCCAACTTTTCAAGGACTCTGGGGCTGCAAAGCCTGAGCGGCATCGTCTATTCCATCACCGAGATTCCCGTGGACTTGATCCGCGAGATCGTCGATGCCAGGATTGCCGAACTCGCCGGCGGGGCCCCGCTCCAAACGCCCGTGCCCGCCGACGTGGACGCGCTGGTGATGGAACGCCTCCAGCCCATCCTGCACCGCCTCGCCGCGCTCGAACAGGCACCCGCCGAAGAACCGGCCCCCATCCCCCGCTTCGATCCACTGGCCGCGCTGCCGGAACCCGCCGCCGAGCCGGACTGGAACTTGGTGAAACGCCACTTCCGCCGCTACGGCAACCCGGAGGCGAGCACCGCCCAAATACGGCATCGGGATCCGCGAACTCAAAGCCCGTGCGAGAGGATGACCAGCCGCAAAAGAACGCAAGGAACGCATAGATGATCCAGGAATGAGAACCGCGGATTACGCGGATTACGCGGATTTCTCGAGAGTTACGCCAGAAAGTTGCTTCACTCAAAAGGCGAGTGCCAGAAAGTTGCTTCACTCAAAAGGCGAGTGATACGGTTTCCCATTTCTTGATCCGCGTAATCCGCGTAATCCGCGTAATCCGCGTAATCCGCGGTTTTCCAAATTCCTTTCCAGGATATAGATCGTGAATGAACTCGACCGCTGCTCGAAGGACGCCCAGAACATGCTCCTCACCTACCTCGACCGCATGAGGCCGGGCCACGCGTTCCTCGGCACCACGAACCTTGACCTGACCAGCCTAACGGAACGCTTCCAGACCCGCTTTCAATCGGCCGCCTCCAGTTACCGGAAAACGAACCCCTCGCGGTATTCCTCGCCCGGCGCTGGGGCGCTCCCATCACCATCACCCGCCAGATCGCGGAAGGGGCCAAAGGCAATGTCAGGGCCGCGATGGCGGGTTTGGAGATGTGGATCGGGTGAGTGGACCTGATCGAACGGAGCCCGTGCGCAACCGGGCCGGGATTCGGGCTGGCTTGCCGGGAGCAAGCAGCCTTGCCACAGTTCGGCAGTGGCGTTGCCAGGTTGCCACCCCGCGAATCCTCACCCGATCCCCTTCTGCAAATCCCTAACACTCCACAACGTCCCTGCTGCCGCCACGGCACTCCCCCTCAATTTCCGCGCCCCGCTCTTGCGCTTCGGCCCAAAGCGACTCCTGCACTGCTTGAACACCTCATCCACGAAGGCCCGACTCCCGAGCACCGCCCCATCCGAGAAA
>JAPLUI010000018.1 GCA_026397725.1 Verrucomicrobiota bacterium
ACTGGTCGCCGCCCGCCAGCAGGACGGGGCCAGCCGCTCCTACGTGTCGCAGCTCAAGACGGTGCTCACCCGCTTCGCCGATTCGTTTCCGGGAGAGATTCTCGATCTTTCCTCATCCGCCGTGGACGCCTGGCTGCGGGGGCTGGACGTGTCGGCAGGCTCCCGCAATTCCATGCTGCTCTGCGTCAAAGTCCTCTTCTCCTTCGCCCGCGAGCGCAACTATCTGCCAGCCGAGCGCATGACGGCCGCCGAGCAGATCAAGAAGGTGAAGGTCAAGAATGACGACGTGACAGTGTTCACCCCGAAGGAAATGGCGAAAATCCTGCATGCCGCCCCGCCCCACCTGGTGCCCATCCTCGCCATCGGGGCGTTCTCCGGCATCCGCATGGCCGAACTCAACCGACTCGACTGGTCCGCCGTGGATCTTGAACGCGGCCCTATCGAGCTGCGGGCCAGTCAGGCCAAGACCGCGTCACGCCGGATCATCCCGATCACCGACAACCTGCGGGCGTGGATCGAGCCGCTGCCGCGCAAGGGCAGAGTGGTCAGAACCGCCCTGCTGCACCGCGAGGTGACGGCACTGGCCAGGGCACTCAAGCTGGAATGGCCCCGCAACGTGCTGCGCCACTCGTTCATCAGCTATCGGATTGCCAAGGTGAAAAGCGCCGATCAGGTCGCCCTCGAAGCGGGAAATTCGCCCTCGATCATCTTCAAGCATTACCGGGAACTCACGACCGAGGAGCAGGCGGACCAGTGGTTCAGCATCGTGCCGAAAGACGGCCAGTTTGAAAACACCTATCAGTGGGACCACCGCGCAAGAGTCGTTACCCTGCCGGAGTCAGAGGCATGAATGCCCCGTTCAAACCGCACGCCAATGATGATTGTTAGACGCGGATGGCGCATGAGAGGGGCGGCCATATTGCCATACCTTGTGCGGCCGGGACGTGCCCACACGCGGCACCAAACGCAAAATCCGGGGCCTGGAGCGAAGACTCCACACCCCGGATCAGTGATGCCCCAAAATGGTGTTCGTTCAGCCCTTGAAGCTGGCATTCGGCTGGCCGTCGTCGAGCAGGTCACCGGTGCGGTTCACGGCGTCCTTGAGGATCGAGGCGGCGGCGAACACGATCACCCCGACCGTGGGATCGACGAACGGGATGACGTTGAGGGCGGCGACAAGACCGGCGATCTTGCCGACGAAACTGAGGTATTTGAGTGCTTTCATGGTGACCGCGGCGCGGTGTCAACGCCGACACTGTGATGCATTGCCGCCTCCGCTGGCTGGGAAGCGACTGCGGGCCACGGCTGACGTTGTTGGTGGAATTTTGGTGGAATCCTCTTGCGCCCGTGGCAGGCGGGTGATTGAATCCCCGTGTGAGAACGACCTTCCCAGCGTCGGTTTACGGAGTCCGCGTTTCCGGGTCGTTGTTACACCTGGAACAACGACGCGTTCGTGTAACAATTGTTAACGCCGCACGTCGTTGAACAACCATGTTCGACAGAGAACTAACCGCCTTAAGACGTGAGACCTCGAATCAAATACAACGATGCATGGGATTCGATCCCTTTGGAATTCGTTGATGATGTCATTGGTTTTTTCGACCAAGAACTTCAACCAACCCATCCCTTGCGGGCGTTTCAACTATTTCCACTCGCGAAGTGTTGGAGAAAGTATAAATATTTGATCGAAGAAGAGGAGCCAAGCGACCTCTTGTGGGTATTGGACCTGCATCGGAAAATCCGAATCAAAGGCAAGACCTGCTACTACTTCAATCGAATCGATTCACAGGAAGAACTTGATGCCATGATGCAAGGCGATTTCGACGCATGGGTTCAATACATGAAGGATGCAGGAGCGTGGGAGAAAGACTAATCAAATGAGAATGCCGAACCAACCACTTCGGCCGACATGCCTCAGCTCTATAAATTCCAACCCAATGCGTTCCTGCCGCCCTGCGGCAGAGTAGGGATGTTCATTTCCGCCGCACCTTCCTGACCATGCTCACCAGCGACAAGATCCCGACGGCCAGACCGACCAGCAGCGAGGCGAGCCGCAGGTGCCATTCGATCTGCTCCTGGTAGGACGTGATGACGCCCAGTACCGGCGAGGCGGTGCCGACGATGGCGGTGCGGACGTAGTCGAGGTCAATGGGCTGGCGCATGGTTCTTTTTTGGGGGTGGGTTACCCGTGGCAGGACTTCAACAAGTCGATCATCCCTTCCCTGTTGCGATACATTTGTTGCTGGTCGCTTCACCGATGTTGCCATCCATCTGGATCGTGGGGGACAGGGCGGTCGTCCCGAGTGCGGTGAAGATCGCATTGATGCAGGTGGTCGTGAGACTGTTGCTTCTCATGTCGAGATAGGCGTAGGAGTTCTGCATCACCGTGCCGCTTTTGATCGTCAGCCCGGTGCTCAGCATCGCGCAGTAGCTCACGGCGAAGTTGTACATCGCCGTTGCAATCCCGGTCAGATTGAGGGTCGCAATGGAACCGCACGAGTGGAGGTTGAAGTAGGTGCAGGACGGCTGCGAGCCAACGGTCAGACTCGCCAGCGCACCGCAATAACTGATCAGGCAGCTCATATTGCCAGGGGGGACGGTCAGCGACATCAGACTCGCGCAACTGTAGAGGGTGTGGTTCGTCACGCTGGCGCTGCCGAAGTTGAGCGCGGTAAATCCGACCACCGACTGGAAGTTGACGGCGCCGGTCAGGCCGGTCAGGTCGAGGCCGGTCATGAGTTTTTGATACTGGATGCTCAGCGTGCCGATGCTGGTCAGGCCGGGGAACGTCAGCGTGCCGGTAGCCCCGGTGTTTGTAGGTGATGCCGTCGCAACTGTTGCCGC
>JAPLUI010000538.1 GCA_026397725.1 Verrucomicrobiota bacterium
ATTCAACAATCATCACTCATCAATCCATTTGGCGGGTTGGTCCAGGCCACGGCCCAGCGAACGTAGTAGTCGCAGGCGGCGGGGCGGATGGCGTGGGATTCGAGGCGGTGGAGGAAACTCAGCCGTGCAGGAGTCGCGGCGGAAGCGGCCGGTGAGGGAGGCGGTGGCTGGGACATGACGACAAGATAGTCGTTCAAAAGAACAGCGCAAGGGAAAGGTTTGAAAATTTCACACTTCCCGGGCTGGACCTTGAATGGACAAGGAATTGGCATTGAATCCCGGAAAATGACTTGGCACCTTCCGGGGGGTGCCGGGAGCGGCATCCGGTCGGAGATGTCAGGCCATGGTTTGTCACGGTCGGCAGATGAGGGTGCCAGTTCCTTTTACCTGCCACAGGCGCGAGCCAAAGTCTGGAGTGCGGTGGGAAGGGCGCAGCCCGCCACACCGCTGTGGCTAAACCGTTAGAGCCGCGGGGTTCTCCGGAGGCACGTCGAAGATTTCAACATTCAACATTCAAGTTCCAACATTCAATGATCAAGTAAGACCAAGAATTGTCACAGCCGCGTCCATTCATATACTTGATGACGGACCGGACGATGGTCCGGGTAGCGGCGCGTCTATGACCGCCGATGACCATGAAGCGCCAAGGAACCCGCGCCTCAGGCCAGCGTCATATCATTCGCAGCGACGCTCACAGAGCGCCGCTACAACACATCTCAGACGCCATGATCGACAGCTATTATTGCGCCGGGACTTAGCCACAGCGGTGTGGCGCTGCGCTTCCCACCGCACTCCATACTCTCACCTGCCCGGGCGCGAGCCAAAGTCTGGAGTGCGGTGGGAAGGGCGCAGCAGTGCAGTTGCACTGGCAGATGATAGGCATGGCCGAGGTCGATCAGACGCGCAAGGAGCGGCAGGATGAAGCGATCAAACTGCGCGGGACTGAGCAATGGGCCCGTCTGGCTGCCGAAATCGTTGCCGATCAAGAAGATGTCGAGTGCATCGGCGGCGGCATCAAAGAGGTGCCGGCTCACTGCGGCGTAGTAGTCCACGACATGCTGCAGCACCGCGTCGAGCAACCCGGGCTCGTCATACATCTTGAAATGGAGATTCTCCATGCCCAGCAGGTCGATCGCATCGTGCCAGAAGGGCGACCAATCACCGCCGAGCATCGCATATTGGCGGTTCCAAGCCAGCGCCTCGTCGCAGATGCCGGCAACATCCTGCCAGTCGGGATTGGGCCACGGATAGTCGTGAATCTGTTGGAGTGTGGCCCGGCCAGCGGGTGGTTCAGCGGTTGGCCGTAGCCGTTAGACATTGGTCACAATCGCGTCCGTTATTGGCACCTGAACCAAGTGAGCGACTGGATGTTCTCCTTGGGGAAGACCAGGAAGATATTCTGTCGGCCGGTGGTCTTTTCGATCGGACAGGTCTGCTGTTTGAACGGGAGTTTGCCAATGAGCTTGCCATCGGGAGCACCCAGCCGGACCTCGATCGCCGTCCCGGCGTCGGGCTGGATGAAGACCTCCTTGCCCGGACCTCCCGGAACCACGAAAGTCCCCTCGCCCGGGTAGTAGGTGGTGATGCTCGCCCAGAAATTACCATAACCGTTCATGGCCGGTTTCCATGGCTGAGCGTCCTGGACGACCTTGACCAGATACTCGTTCCACCCTTGTTTGACGGGGAAATTCGCCCGTTTGCTGGTTGCGAGGTTGCCGAGTTGTGAGAATACCAGTTTGCCATTGACCCAGACCTTCACGCCATGGGCACCCCTGATTTCAAGTTCGGAATCCCGGGCGTTCCTGAAATACAGGTTGGCTCGCATGTAGGCAGCGCTGTTAGAGTGGTTCTCGCCGTTGACCACATCACAGTTGATCACGCCAAGGGGATGGCGGACGGTGGCGCGGCTCACGAGTTCCTCGGTCACGGTTTTCCATTTCGCGCTCTTGAGGTCCTTCTCGGGAGCGAATTCGAGATCGAAGAGTGCAGGGCCTTTCTTCCCTGGTTGGGTGTAGATCTGGCTGACCTCCCAATAGGGAATCGGCGTAAAGGCATCGCGATATTCCCTGGCTTTGATGGTCTTACCGCCCGAGGTCGTCTCGAACGTGAGTGCCGGAGGGGTCCATTCCACCAGCGCCTGGAACTCCTTGTATTGGCCGGTTCCGAAATCCAGTCCGTCGTAGCGGACCCAGGAATTCCTGTACAAGGGCGCATCGCCACGCGATCTGACCTGTTGGTTGGTGATGCGGTTCTTGAAGATGCGGGTGAAATCCGCCGCCAAGCGGGTCTTGCCGGCAGGATGCCCGAGGATTTTCGCTAGATCAAACGGGTACCCTTGCTGGAGTCCGATCTTGGCCATGTCGGTCTGCTTGAATCCCAGTTTCAGCGCCGGTGACTCCGCCTTCAAAAGATAGTCGGTGTATTGGGAGTCCCACCACGGGCGCTTGCGGTCGAACATCGGATCGGCATAGACCGAGTCCCCGTCGAGCCCCTTGGCCTGAATGCGGCCTGCCACCTGGCTCTTGAGGTTTTCCGCGCCAGGGGCGGCCGCTTCGCTGCGATCCAGCGGCTGATAGAAATAGAGGTTCTTTGCCGCCGCCTTGAGGATCGGATGGGGCTTGCCGCCTGCCATCTCGGTGCCGCCACCACCGTCATAAAGGGCACCGATCTGGGACGCAACTATATTGTTAGACCAAACCATGTCGTGGGCGGCTTCGACGAAGGGCCCGATGGTCGCGGCGGCGCTCAAGTCGCAATCGGCAATGATATTGTAGAGGTTCAATTGATCGTTGCCTTTGGCCATGATGGCTCGTGAGCGTCCGCCGCCGGTGATCCAGTAGATGATATTGCCGCGCACGGCTGCCTGATGGGAGCCATCGTCATTGAACAACACGTGCAGCCAGTGCTCCCAGCCCGAGGTATTCGTCCCATCGTGGCAGGCATTATATTCCCAGACGTTGCCGGTTCCGGCCCCCCACATGGAAATCATCCCCATGTCGTCTCCGGAACGGGCGATTTGGGACATGTCATTGTAGCGGATGATGTTATTGCGTGAGTGCAGCAACTCTGCGCCTTGGTTGGCTTCGGTGACCACATAGCCGTCGTAGAACTTCACATCCGGCGCATCGAATTCCTTCTCCTGGTCCGGCTTGCGCTCGCCATCCGGCAGCAGGGCATACTTGTAGAGGATGTTGATCATCTTGGGACGCCAGCCCTTGAGCGTCACCCCGTAATGGGTGATGCCATGAAACACATTGTGCTCGACCAGATTGTCACCGCTGAAGTTGAAATACATCCCTGCCCCGTAGTTGGAAAAGCGGCCGATATCGTAAAAGACATTGTTGCGCACCACATGCTTCTTGTTGACGTACGACTCCGCGACCGTTTTGAACGGGCCGCGGCCGCATTCCCAACCCATGAAGAACAACCCGTTGCAGCCGGCAAGTTCGATCCAACAATTCTCCACCCGGCATTCCTGCGCCCAGCGGTTGAACATGACGCCCATGAAGCCGGCGCCATAGAGCTTGCTGTTGCGGACCGTGACATTGCGGGCATTCTCAAGGTAGAATTGGCCATGGCGCATGTCCGGCGCGATCACCGAGTCCCCGAGGGTCTTGCCGCCCCATGGCTTGCCATCATATTCACCATCCCAATTGCTGGCGTATGAGTCGCCCTTTTTCCACTCGGGTGCGAAATCCGAGCCGAGCATGTAAAGGCCGTCGAACACCAGGTTGCCGGCAATCTGCTGCATCGAGCGGCCCTTGATGACGATCACGTCCTTGGCCGTGCCCAACACCATCAACTGGTTTTCGATGGGCAAGTTGCGCGGGTGATAGATCAACTTGTCCCCGGCCTTTTGCCAGTCGCCTGCGGGTGAGTTCTGGAACGTGTGGAAGATCCCGCCGTTGGCTGACTGCTCGTTCTCATAGAGCATGTAGTGGTCCTGCAGTCCTGGCACCACCGCCTCATAGGTCCCATCATTGAGTTTTTTCCATTCGGTGATGCGTTTGCCACCATAGATGCGGGTGGCCAGACCGGGCGCCCCCTGATAGGTGATCGTGTGGCCATCGCGTCCGCTGTCCCGGTCATCAAATTCGACGGGCTGCTCGATGAAGTAAGTGCCCGCCCCGAGATGCACGGTGATATCCTCCTTCATGCCGGTGGCGATGCCCTTGCGAACCGCGTCCCGCGCGGCTTCGATGGTCCCTAACGGGCTTTGTTGGGTTCCGGAATTGCCGTCCTTGCCTCCAGGCGCCACATAGATCTCCACCGCCGGCAGCGTCTGGTGTAGCGCAAGAACCGCCAGACATGAGATGAGGTCGCGGGAGCGGATGATGAATCGGAGGTCGTTTTTCATGGGTGTTGGTGTTGGTTGGTGCTTGGTGCTTGGTGCTTGGTGGTTGGTGCTTGGTGGCTGGGAAATTGAATGCGCCCATTTCGAATCCGGGCCGGATGCCCGGACCACGGTGGCGCGGGCGTCCGGGATCTCCCATTCAATGGATCGTGGGTCTCAGGGTTTTCTCACCTTCAAATGGTATTTGCTCGTCAGTTGGTCCAGCATCATGGTGACGATGGCGCAGGACATGCCGAGGTTGCCGACGCCCAGGGGGCTGCCCGTGACGGAATCGTAGTGCTCGTTGATGCCATGTTTGATGGCGTTGGCGACGGTTTTGTCAGCCACGTCGGCGGCAATGGCGGGGTATCCTTGTGTGGCGAAAGCGGCCGCGATCTGATAGTTGGGCACCGGCCACACATCACCTCGCCAATAGCTGGCGGCGACCCAGCGTTTGTCGTGGCGGTCCACCGTGGGAATCGGCAGCGGCGTCTGCCAGTGATCGGTCATGATCGCCTCGGCCATCCGCTCGGTCATCGCCCGCGTGGGGATTTCCGCGATCAGGGGCATCCAACTGCCGATGGTGTCCCAAATCCACTGGCCGTAAAAGGCGTCACCCGTGCCGGCCTGCAGCCAGCGCCGCTTGGCCGTCCCCTCCGGCACCTTGATCTTGGCCAGCACACAATTGCACATGACGTCGGCCGCCATGCGGATCAGTTGTGGGTCATCCGACTCAAACAGTCCTTCGATCTCGCCGCGCGTGCGTTCCGCCGCCAGTGCGCTGCTGAGCCTTGGACTCGCCAGAATCGCGCCGATTCCAGCCCCCGCGCCGGTTTCCAAAAAGCGCCGCAGGTTCATTTGCTTGGTTGATAGGTTCATGAATGGATGGTTTCTTGATGGATGTTTCTCAGACTTTGGGTTAGGCGCTGTAAAGATATTAACTATATGTTAGTAACTCGAAGAGATGATAATGAAGCATTATGGTAAAATCATGATGAGGTAAAATGATGGAAGAAAAGACCAAGGATTCTGGGCCAAATTCCCCTTCCGCATTATTTTACCATTTCATCATTTTACCAAAAAAACTCTTACGGCCAATAATGCGATTTGGAAAGTCTATTTTTTACGGCGCCTTAGAGCCGTTGTGAGGGCGGCCGGGTGGCTGCGGGATCCCTCAATCCGGGCCGTTGGTGACGGAGACGCCCAGGGCGGGGCCGCCGTCGGCGGCACGCAGGCTCATGCAGGCAGCCCAGCCTTGGGTGTATTGGACGATCTTGCACAGCACGGTGTTGTCACCCGGTTTGAGTCTGCCACGGAACTTGTCGTCCGTGGGGTTGACCGGGCGTTGCGCGTTTCTGGCATGAATCAATTCCCCGTTGAGCCAAACCTTGATGGCGTCGTCACTGCCGGCGGAGAACTGCACCTCCTGCTCCTTCGCGCAACGAAGGGTCGTCTTCATATAAGCGACGCGCTGCTCGCCTCCGAAAACGCGGGCCAGATCGGCGGCGTAAACGCCATTGGCCGCGGCTTCCAATTTGAGCGACTTCCACTCGACTTTCCCACCGCTTTGCTCCGGACCGAACGTCTCATCGAAAAGCGCACCGCCAGCCTTGGCCAGATAGGGTCCGCTCACCTGCCATGCGGTGATGAAGTCGGCCGTGGTTGCGAGGCCGTTGAAATAATCCACGATCTGCTGCGCGGCCGAGGCGACCGCCTTGTCGGAGTCCTTGGCGAGGGTGGCAAACGTTTTCGTCAACTCCGGAGTGCGTTCTAACGGCAGCAGCGGCACCAGCGCCGCCCTCCCGGGGCC
Organism: Verrucomicrobiota bacterium; assembly: GCA_026397725.1. Lineage (GTDB taxonomy): Bacteria > Verrucomicrobiota > Verrucomicrobiia > Verrucomicrobiales > Akkermansiaceae > Luteolibacter. The sequence goes on from JAPLUI010000538.1 coordinate 6,144, forward strand.
ACTGCTTTTCACCAGGACCGACAAGATATCCCGCTGGCAGGCCGCAGCGGCGTTCGCCCGCTTGCAGATTGCCTTGATTGCCAGTCCCAGCGCCGACTGGATGGCCGGGTCGGAGGCTTTGACGAGGGAGTTAGCCGTCGCGATCAAGTGTTCGCGGCCACTGCCGGTCTCGACCTTTTTGATCTTCTCCAAACTCGCCATCAGATCGAGTTTCTTGAGAAGTTCCCGCTGGGTCGCGGTCTGCCCGCCTGCCGCGATCCGCCGCATCCAGGCCAGGATGGCCGGCTTGTCGGTGAACGACCAGGCCTGCATCGACAATTCCTCGATCACGTTGGCTTGATAGGGTGGCGTGAGTTCCCCGAACATTGTTTCCGCTGCGGCGAGGGCGGGTTCGTGGATCTTGGCATAGCGATCCCGTAACAAGCGCAGGGTGCCAAAGATCCGCTGATAGAGCAACGGGCTTTCCTGCCACTGCTTGAGACTCGCGAGCGTATCGGGAACATAGGTATTGCAGTAGGAAACCGGCGACGGCTTGCCGGGCCGACTCACGCGGACCACCAACTCCCCCTCGCCAGCCGCGGTGCCGTTTCTAACGCGGAAGCGGAGGCGGTGCGGACCGGCCTGCTCCGTCACCGGCACCCAGGACAACTCGCCGGTGTCGCGGTCCAGGGCGGCCCCTTCCGGAGAATCGACGGTTTCGAAAAGCAGATGGCCGCCGCCACCGGCCGTGGCCTTGAGCCGGGCGGACATCGGCTTGCCAACGACGGCATCGAGCGTTTCCTGCGGCTGGATTTCCACACTGCCGCCCGCGCCATCGGTGCGGACCACCTTGATCGCCATGGACTCGGTCGCCACATCCCGCCCCTCGAACGAAGCGATGAAATCCACCCGCCAGGAACCGGTCCGGTCGTCCGACCGCCACTTGAACCGTCCGCTTTCCAGCACGGCGTTTTCCGGTGCGTGTTCCATCCGCAGGGTGAACAGAGCCGCGTTGCGGTGTTGGATCGAAACCGGCACGTTGACCGTCCCTTGGGGAGAAACCGATACTTGGGGCTGGACGGTCACGCCGGGTTTCTCATGAGGAAGCACCTTCACCATCCAGGCCCGGCTGTCTGATAGAAATCCGAAGTCCCGCCGAATGGCTTCGCACTGGATGTTCAACCCGGCTCCCAGTTGATGCACGCCGGGTTTGATCTTGGCAGCATCCAACTGGAACGTCACCTCGCCACGATCTGAAGTGGCGATGTTGATGCCGTCGAGCCACAAGTCGAGGCGCGAGCGCAGCGCGGCGGACGGCTCGCGGAGCGGGGAGATGGCGGCGACCCGGAAGTTGATCGACTCACCCTTCCACAGCAGCAGATCCTCGCGGGACGGCTCCACCTTTTCGAACAACTTGGTGTAACGGAAAATGCTGGCCTGCATCGTCTCGTCGCAGACCGCACAAAACCCATCGCGGTCGCCGCGCATCATGCAGGCATCTTCGGGCCGGTAGATCCCCTTCGGCCACCCGGCGCCTTCGAAATTTCCGATCGGCGAACTGCCCCGATAGTTCATCGGCCCCAAGGGCCCCGGCCATTCCTCCGCCGTCCAATAGTGCCACTTGCAAAGGCGTGGATTGGGCTCGGCGGTGACATTGATAGTGTCCCGCAGGCTTTCGGGAGGGTCCGTGAAGGGCACGCTCTGCTGGATATACTCGTCTCCCAGCCCGCCCATGCCATGGCCCAGCTCATGCACGCTCGATCCGGAATGTTTCGTGTCCCGGATGTTGAATGTCACCACGCCCCACACCCCGCAGGTCGGAGTCGAGAAGTCGGAGTTATGGAGCACGAGCGTGGTGACCGTATCCGCCGCGCACTTGCCATACTCGGAGGCGACACCATTGTCGCACATCAGAATGTTCCCCTTGTAACCCTCAACCTTGAGCCTCGAAGTGGCCGGCCCCTCGTCCGCAACGAACACCGTGTGAAAATTCACCCAATCCCGGTACCGACTCCAGGGAGGATATGAGAAGAACGCCTCTTTCATATCCTCGCTGTGCCGAAGAAACTTGTCCTTCTCCGCCGCCGTAAACCCGGCCGACACAATCGCCAGGTCCAGCGCGTTGGCCCCCAACTTGGCCTGATGAATGGTGCGGATGTCGAGAATCCCCTTGCTGGACTTCAGATAGGTGGCGTAGTCGGCCGCCAGCTTGGGATCCGCGGCCGGTGCTGGCTCCGCGCAGGCCGGCCTGTTCCATCCGATCCACGCCAGCCCGGCCACGCCAACCATTGCCAGGAGTCTGCTCATGGGGTGAAACTGCTCGAAGAGACGGCCGCCGGAACGGAACAAGGAAACAGGGGAAACATCGGTATTCTGGTACATGACAGAGGATTGGCTGGAACTCATCGGAATGATCACTCCGCCGCCTTCAGGACCACCGGCCCTAGCAGGCCTGACGGGAGAACCGCATTCACCCCGATATTGGTTTGGGTTCGCCGTTGTTCGGCCGGCAGTTTGCTGTCCCCAGTCAGGCGGTTCGGCCAGAGATTGGTGACTTCGATCTCCAACCGGTTCTCACCAATCCTCAAGGCCTCGGTAATCTCGACTCGCCATGGGTGGCACCAGACCACACCGAGATCGCGGCCGTTGAGTTTGACGCGGGCGATGTCCTTCACGACTCCGAGGTCGAGGAACATGCGCTTCTCCGCACCCTTGTCGCCCGGGGTCGTGGCGCTCTTCGCAAAGTCGAAGCTCTTGCGATATACGGCCGTGCCGCTATAGTACTTGATTCCTTCTTCCGGGCGTTTGCTCCAGTCATCGAGCGCATCAAAGACAAACGCGCCCGTCCTCTGCTCCGCCGACAGGGCGGCAGCCGGATAGATCCACTGCGGGTCAAACTGAACCTGCCATGGACCGGCGATTGCCTCCAACGGTTTGACCGCCGGGAAGTTCCCGTCAATCGGTTGCGGGGTTGCCGCATTGCGGAATACCACAAACCAACTCTGGTGTGGCGCGAACTCCAATGGCACCTCGGTGCAACCGTCAGCCGTCTGCTTGAAGCCAGGCAAATCACGCATCTCCCCCGTCACGGGATTCCATAACTCGGGCTGCCTGCCGGCGACGCGGAAGGTACACGTCGCCTGTTCATCGCGGTCGTTCCGGTTGGCGATGAAATAGATCTCTGCTCCCTTGTCGGTGCGGTGAATCCAGTCGAGGAAGGTGTCCGGCCGGGTCCCTGACAGGGAGAAATCGGGTTTCACGCCATCGCGGGCCAGCACCTCGCGCACGCTGGTGCCCCACACGACCCGCCCCTTGCCAAAGGCATGTTCCTGCACCTTCTTCCCGTCGCACTCGCCCCACAACTCCGCGGCCATGGCCGCAACCTGCTGGTCACGACGCGGGTAATCGTACAGGCCCGGATCCCTCTCAGGCCGCGGCCCGATCAAGGTCATGCCGGCGGCGACCAGTTCCTTGAGTTTGGTCAGCACCTCGAGCGGCATGTCATTGCGCTCGGGCAGAACCATGACCCGGTATGTCATGCCGTCGGGCAGGACGATGCGCCCGTTGTTCACGGCCAGGCGGGTGAGGATGATCTCGCTATTACAGGCATCGTAATCGTAGCCGGGCCCTAACGACGGTTCGAGATGTTTTGGTGAGACAAAATTCGGGCATCCGTCGCCGTTGTAGAAGAGCACATCGGCGGCGAAAAGTCCCTGTTGCAGCAGGTAACTGCAGCGGGCGACGTAGTCGCTGAAGCAACGCGCCTGATTCCACCAGGTGATCTTGCGGTTGAAATGGGTGCCGGCGCAAAACTCCGTGCCGGGAACACCGTCTTCGCTGCGGGTGGCGCTGGAGAAGATGAAGAAATGATTGAAGCCTTCGCAGAAGGCGCGATCCGCAGTGGGTTTGAGGGAACCGGGAGAATCGACCCAGTGCACGAATGAGGTGAACGCCTCGGCGGCGGCGATCCGCTTGCCATAGAGATGCGCGGCAGAGGCCGTCTGCTTGCCGTTCTTGTTCTGGTTCGCTTCCACCCAGGTGCCGTCCTGCCAGAATTCGCCCATGGGAATGGCACAACGTCCCAGATTCGCGAGCGCATCCATGGCCATGACCTTGGGCGTGCAAACGCCTCCGGCCTCGCTCTGCTGGACGATGCCCTTGGCCTCGGCAAGCTGGCTGAGGCGTCCGAAGTAATTCGCGGTCAGGCCCTCCCCCACGGTCTTGCGATAGTCGTATAGGAAGCGGTCACTCGTCCCGGCGTCCGCCACCACATGACCTGCCAACACCGGCAGATACGGGCGCGCATCGTAGCCGCGGCTCTTCCTGAACCCATCCAGGAAGCCGACGCTCCAGTTCGGCAACTCAGTCTCCCAACTGTCGATCTGCACGGAACGGAAAACCTTGCCCGCCAATGGGCCGGCAGCTTCGATCAATGGTGCCGCGACATTCGCAAACTGGAAGTCCATGGCTGCCGCATCGAGGGGATCGGCTTCCAATCCCACCCCGGTCGGCGACGACCAATTGGTCGCTTTTCCTGTTAGGCCGCACCCCGTCCGCACCACCATCCATCGTCCCGCCGGCACGTCCCATTCCAGCACCCCGTGCGGGTCGCATTTGTTTGTTAGATCGATGATCTTCGCCGGATCGATGGCGTCGCTCCGATCGACTGGCGGCAATGGTTTCAGGGGCGCATCGCAAACTTCCCGGATCGGGGTTCCACTTGGATCCCCAAAGGAGGCGTTCAATGTCTTGTAGGCAGGCACGAGTGCCGCCGGGCCTGGCACCAGGTTCTTGCCGTCAACGGTCACCTCACAGACCTGCACGTTTTCCTGCTTGGGCGAATAGCTGGAGGTGATGAACAGGCGGATGAAACGGACCGGCTGGTCCGGCACTTGGATCTCGGTCGACCGATCCCTTTCCATCACCAGCGTCTTCGCGGTCGCAAACGCAGTGCCATCCGCAGAGGTCTGAAGCTCGGCGTCGCGCGGCCCGTAGCCCGGCCGCGGCGTGATGCCCAACCGCTTCACGATACGGCTCTCACCCAGGTCGATCCGCAGCCACTCGGGTTTGTTCGCGCTTGGCCCCTCATTGGGTTTCTCGCCATTGCTGACCCAGAAGCTCTCGCCCTTGCCATCGGCTGCATTCGCGACGGGATAGTTCGCATGGGAACTGCTGGCGCTCAGCGATGGCATGGCCCTGTCCGACGGCAGGGGAATCGCCTGCACCGCCACGTCCTGATAGAAACGAGGGTCACCCGCGGGCATCGGCAGTTGTTCCTTGAAATGCCGCGGCCCGTCGAGGATGATCTCGGCGCTCACATGTTGTTTGCAGGCTTGTTCCGGCTTGATCCACGGTCCGCCGGCATTCCAGCCGCTGCACAGCATGGTGCTCACGCCGAGATTGAGCCGGTTGGCTTCGTTGAGCGTGTGCTTCCACAATTCACGCCACTCGGGGCTCATGTAGTTCGGTCCCTTGCCCGGCACGCCGGGACCGCTGAGGCTGTAAACCGTCACTCCGGCGACCCCTTGCGCCCGCAGCGCTTCCAAGTCCTTGGTGATGCTCGCTGCGTCCACCTTGTCGCCCAGCCAGAACCACCATGTCCACATCCGCGCCGAATCCGGGGGCGAAGCAAAGTTCTTCGCCAGGTTCTCGCCGGCTTGCACCACCATGTTATGTGAACACAACACGCACAACAGTACCAATAATGATCGCTTCATGGTTGAATTTCTGGTTATCAGTTCTCATTTCCCTGCCATCACCCGCACCGGGCCGAGCAGGCCGGACGGCAGCAGTACGGCCGGCTTGCCGGATTTCTTTCGATCCTCACATGTCTTGCAGCCCCAGGTGTTGCCGGTCGTCGAGTTATATGTTTGCACATTGGAGACGGTGAGCCGTTTCTCTTGCGGCAGGGTCGCATCGCCAATCAGGCGATTCGGCCAGAGGTTCGCCACCTCAACCTCAAGATCGTTAGAGCCGGACTTCAGCAGGCCGCTGAGATCGACCTGCCAAGGCGCGGTCCAGACGACACCTGCCTCGTGACCATTGAGTTTCACACGGGCGACGTTCTTCACGACACCCAGATCGAGGAACACCCTGCGAACCTTCGCGGCCGGCTGGAAATCAAACGAAGTCCGATAGGTCGCGATCCCCGAATAGTGGCGGACGCCTTCCTCGGGTCGCCGGGTCCAATCCTCAAGCCGCTCAAAACGCACCTTCCCACAGGTGCCGTTGTCTGGATAGAACCACTTTGGATCAAACTGGACTGTCCACGGCCCGCCTATTTCCTGCACCGGCATCGACTCGGGGAAATTCTTTGCATCATCCGCGCCTTTATCCTGTTGCGCCTGTTTCATGAACACCACCAAGAAACTCTGTCTCGGCGCAAAGCTCATCGGCACTTCCGTCCTGCCGTCTTCCGTTGCTTTGTATTCCGGCAGGTCACGGATTTCACCACTAACAGCATCCCAAAGTTCGGGCGTTTTTCCAGCCATACGAAATACCACCCGGGCTGTGGCCACGGTCGCGCTCTGGTTGCTCACAAAGTAGATGTCCGCTCCGTCGTGACGGCGATGAATCCAGTCGAAACCCGCGCCTGGTGACAGATCCCGAAACTCGATGTCCGGGTTCAAGCCGTCGTCATGCGCCACGGCCACTGGGGATCCATCGCGCATCCCGGCCACCGTGCCTGCTAGACCCTTGGGCCCAATGACCGTCACGCCGCCTTCGGCGAGTTCGTTGACCTTTTTCAAGGTCGCAGCGGAAAGCATGGCGTCGGCTTGAGGCGGCAGCACCAGATACCGGTAACTCATGCCGTCGGGCAATTCCAAGCGGCCGTTGCGGGCGCTGGCCCGGGTCATCAGCACCTCCGCATTGAGCACGTCGTAATCAAAACCGATCGGGCGTTGGGTGGGGCGCGGCGCGAGGAAGCCGGGAATGGCTTCACTCTGCAGATAGGCGAAATCGGCGACGAACAACCCCTGCCGGAGCAGGTGCTGGCAGCGGGCCAGATAGGTCAACCACGAGCCACTCATCGGCCACCATGTTAGATTGCAATCGAAATGGGTGCCGACGTGCGCCCATTGGAACCCCGGCTTGGCGTCCAACCGCGACTGATGAATCCAGAAGCAGAGCACATTGCGGGTCAGGCCTTCGCAAAATGCCGCATCGCCGATGTCCTTCATGCTCCAGGGATCATCCATCCAATCATCGCCAAACGAGGTGAACGCCTCGGCTTGGCACACCGGCTTGCCATAGATGTGCGCGGCGCAGGCGGCTTGTTTCAGGCTCGGATTGTGCTGGTGCGTGATGGGGCCATCCGGCTCGCTGTTGCGTTTCCAGAATTCGCCCATCGGCACGTCGTTGACGCCCTCGCACTGGAGCGCGTCGATCCAGTGGTCGAAGAACGGGCCGCCGGATTCCGGGTGAATGCCGCGCAAGCCGCCTTGCAATGTGAGTTCGCGCAAGCGACCGTAGTAGTTGGCTGCCACCAGGTCGGCCACGGTGCGGCGGTAGTCCTGCAAGAACCGGCGGGTTGCCGCGGCATCATCGACGGTTCGTCCCAGCACTGCCGGCAGCCACGGCAGCGGGTCGTAACCACGGCGGCGTTGAAATTCCTCGCGCATCCGCGGCGTCCACGTCGGCTGGCCCAATTCCCAACTGTCGATGTGGAAGTATTGCAGCGTCTTGCCCGCCAGCGCTCCGGCGTCGGCTAGCAATTTCGCGCCGGTCTCCGCGAAATGCGCGTCCATCGCTGCGGCGCTCATCGTGTCGATCTCCAGCCCGCCCGGTCCGCTGCCGACACAACTGGTTGGTTTGCCATGCAGCGTATGCCCGATGCGCATCACCTGCCAATTGCCCTGCGGCACATCCCAATCAAGTTGGCCTGCTTGATCCACCATGCTTGTTAGATCCACCACCTGATCGTGCCGCCACCCCGACCGGGCGGGTGGCTTTTTGTCCGCCAGTTGATCCTTGGACAACAAGGCGATCTCGGCCACCTGCACATTCCAGTTCGCCCCGTCGTGGTAGGGATGCGCGGATAGAAACACGACGCGGAAATGTTTCGCGCGGGTCTCGTCAAAGGCGAGTGTTTTCCCCTCGTTAGGCTGCAGCGTCACGCGCACCAGCGGTCGAAATGCCTGGCCATCATCCGAACATTGCACCTCGACGTCTTTCGGTCCGCAATCCGGGTACGGTTTCAGGAATAGGCCAGCCATGGCCCGTGGCTCGGCGAAATCAAACTGCAAGAACTCCGGCTTGGCAGGCGTCGGCCCCATGCCGGGTTGGTCACCGTTGGAAATCCAGCGGGATTGGTCATCGCCGTCTTGAGCCAGAGCCGGATCGTAGTGTTGATACTGTGAACTGGCGGTCAGCGTGCATGGCATGGGCATCGCCAGCACGGCGATGTCGCGGTAGAACCCCTGCTCGGCCGGTGGCTTCGGCAGCGCCACACTGACGCGTCCCGGGCCTTTGACGACGCTCTGCGCCGCAACCAGTTTCTTCGCCGCGTGCTCCGCTGTCACCCACGGACCGCCGGCATTCCAGCCGCTGCACAGGTTGGCTGTTAGAACCACGCCGCAGCGGTCCGCCTCGCGCAGGGCGTGCTTGAAAAGTTCGCGCCATGCGTCGCTCATGAACTGCGGACCGCGCGGCGCGTCCGGTCCCGCCTCGCCGGCATCAAACAACAAGGCGCCGCCGATGCCCTGCTTCCGCATTTCCTCGAAGTCGCGGGTGATCCCCTCCTTGCTGGCCGCGCCATTGAGCCACCACCAATAGACCCAGGGTCTTGATTCGGCCGGGGGGCATGCAAAGGCCCTGGCCAGTTCATCCCTGGCTGTCATTGGCTGTTCCGCCGCCCATGCGGCGCGACCGGCCAACAAGCCGGTTAGAGCCAGGATTGCCGTCCATGTTTTCGCGTTCATAATGTTACCAAATTGATTCCATGCTAACATGCAGATTTTGTAAGGTGTATTTCTTTACGGGACCTAACAGGCCGGGCGGCAGCCATGGCGCTGCGTTCAAGGGGTCGCTTGCCCCTGGTTGGGTCTTGCTGTGCAACAACGCATATGCATATTCATCGAGCCTCAGCGTGCCGTCGGAGTTCGAGTCGAGCTTCCTGAAGAAGTTCTCGGGTTGCGGTGGCTGTGGCGTGCCCGGGGCTGACGGCTTGTCTTGCGCGAGCGCGACCGAGGTGGCGATGGCCAGCGTGCCGATCGTGGTAATGAGTGGTTTCATCTGATTGGTTTGATTGATTGATTAATTGAGGAGCCTTATCTCCGGGCTTTGAGCCGCATGAACATTTGCAACTCCCGGTTCCTGCTGATCCGCGCCTCCACCACGCGGTAGTCGGGGTGGGTCTCGAGGGTTTGGTAGCGCACGCCGATCGCGAGCCAGAATGTCCAATCGACCGACCACTCGCCCAGCCAGGTGACGCTGTGACCGGTGGCGGTGGTTTCACGATAGGTGGCCACCAGGTCGCCGCCATCCAAGCGACAGCGCAGGCCGAGCTGGGCGTCGGCCACGTTCGGATCGCGGGACATCATGAACTCCAGCAGGTTGCCGCAGCCGTCGCCGTCGGGGTCGGCGAGGTCGCCCCAGACGCTGGCTTCCAAGGCCGCGTTGCCGTAGGCCGCAGGGAACTGCTGCTGCAACCATGTGCTGTACGCGTCCGGCGGCGGCGCGTCCCCGCCGGCCCGGAGCGGCAGGAAGGGGGCAGCGGCAGCCACGCAGGCGAAAAGCGGCAGCAAGCGCGGAAGATGGGGGAATCGATCGGGGGTGTCTTGGGTCATGATGGGAGCTTTGGTTGGCAGAATCATTGGTTCAGAGTTTTGGGGGTTAGGTTCGGTGGTCGCAGGTGGCCCGGAAGTGGAATCCCATTTCTAATGGTTCTGCCATAAATGGTTCTGCCATTCCTGGGGAGATGCGACAGAATCATTGATGGCAGAATCATTGGTTCAGAGATTTGGGGGTTAGGTTCGGTGGTCGCAGGTGGCCCGGAAGTGGAATCCCATTTCTAATGGTTCTGCCATTCCTGGGGAGATGCGACAGAATCATTGGTTCAGAGATTTTGGGGGTAGGTTCGGTGGTCGCAGGTGGCCCGGAAGTGGAATCCCATTTCTAATGGTTCTGCCATGAATGGTTCTGCCATTCCTGGGCCGATACGACAGAATCATTGATGGCAGAATCATTGGTTCAGAGTTTTGATGGTTATCGTTCGGTGGTCGAAATTGATCCAGTGGATCTTCTCCAGTTGCAGGTGACCCAATAGTCGGACAAGGTGCGTCTCGTATGATTTCTGACGTTCTCGAACGGCTGACAGATGCCACGCGGTCCCGGCGTTGAGCAGGCACATCTTCTGTACACCGACGATGCGACCGGACACCACGACGTCGACAGGTCGAACACCAGCATCCGGGCCATCCAGGAAGTACAGGAGTGCCTCACGGTACAGATTCACATCAAGAAAGACGCCCCATTCGACAAGCAATGCACAGAGGGTCTCCCGCAACAACCGACTGGTCTGGTCTTCGCCCTTCCGGGCACCGTCAGCCAGTCTGAAGGTCTCCCGATCCTGCTGGCGAAGACGGGTGGAGACAAAGCGCGACTCGACCGAGCCAGGACGGAAGTTCACAAGCTTACCATGGCTGAGGTTCGCCAACAGGAGATAGTTGATGAGCTGCTTCTGGTGGCTGGTGTTGAGTGAATCCGCTGCCTTCAACTCATAAATGACGCCGCGCTCGACAAGCATGTCGAGGTAGTAAGGTTTGGCGAAACCCTGGTACAAGGCCCGCAGCAAGACTTCCCGCTGCACCTCGATGCCATCGGCCCGACAGCGCTGAGCCAATTCCTCCTGATAGATGCCCTCGTCACAGAAGCGGCCCAGCGTGTTGTGGATGTCAAACACGTGCCCCATCACCACTTTGTCCACAGCATGAAACCGCTCCTGCCCGACAGGGGTAATCTCAACATGACACTCGATGGGCATTCGTTTCTCCATTTCTAATGGTTTTGCTGCAAATGGTTCTGCCATTCCCGGGCCGATGCGACAGAATCATTGATGGCAGAATCATTGGTTCAGAGTTTTTGGGGATTAGGTTCGGTGGTCGCAGGTGGTCCGGAAGTGAATTCCCATTTCTAATGGTTCTGCTCTTCTTGAGCCGATGCGACAGAATCATTGATGGCAGAATCATTGGTTCAGAGTTTTTGGGGGTTAGGTTCGGTGGTCGCAGGTGGCCCGGAAGTGAATTCCCATTTCTAATGGTTCTGCTCTTCTTGAGCCGATGCGACAGAATCATTGATGGCAGAATCATTGGTTCAGGGTTTCTGGGGATTAGGTTTGGTGGTCGCAGGCGGTCCGTAAGTGGAATCTCATTTCTAATGGTCCTGCCATTCCTGGGGAGATGCGACAGAATCATTGGTTCAGAGTTTCTGGGGGTTAGGTTCGGTGGTCGCAGGTGGACCGTAAGTGGAATCCCATTTCTAATGGTTCTGCCATTCCTGGGGAGATGCGACAGAATCATTGATGGCAGAATCATTGGTTCGGGGTTTTGAGGGTTAGGTTCGGTGCTCGAAATTGATCCAGGGAGTTGAATTTTCTACCTCTGATGATTCTGTCCTTAAATGGTTCTGTCCCAAATGATTCTGTCCCAAATGATTCTGTCCCAAATGATTCTGTCCCAAATGATTCTGCCCAAATGATTCTGCCCAAATGATTCTGCCCAAATGATTCTGTCCCAAATGATTCTGTCCCAAATGATTCTGTCCCAAATGATTCTGCCCCAAATGATTCTGCCCAAATGATTCTGTCCCAAATGATTCTGCCCTAATGATTCTGCCCAAATGATTCTGCCCAAATGATTCTGCCCAAATGATTCTGCCCAAATGATTCTGCCATTCCAGGGCAGTTGCCGTCTATTCACTCACCTCCGCCCGCAGGCGGTAGAAGCGTTGGGCGGCCAGGTCTTCGGTGAAGGTGGTGACTTCCATGCCGCCGCTGCGCTGGGTCCGCACGGCCGGGTGCCGGGCACTTGACAATTGCCAGGCACCGGTGCCGGTGCGGCGGGCGACCTCGGCCCAGGTGCCGGCCGTCAGGCTCGGACTGGCCTCGATGCTCAGGGTGACGTCGGGCTGCATCCGCTCGGGCAGGCCGAGCACGATGCCGCCACGCGACTCGGGCGTGCGCTCGAGCACGGCCTTGGGCAACCGCGCCAGGTCGGCGGCGGGCACCGGTCCCACGGCAGGCAGGCCCAGGGCGTAGGCGACGGCATTGGGAATCCGGTCGCCATTCGGGTCCTGGTACTGGCCGCGCTGACTGAACGCGGCGCCTTCCTCGTAGATCCAGTGGCTATAGACGACGTCCCGCTTGGCGACCTGCCGGAATTGGACCGGCGGCTGGCCGTTGAGCGCCAGCACCGCTTCCATCAGCCAGTACTCGGCGTGGTCCTCGACGATCCGGAACACGAGGCCGCCGGTGAACCAGCGGATGCCGTCGGGCGACCACTGGAGGTAGTGATCGACCAGATGGTTCGCCACTTTGGTCAGGCGATACCTATAGATCTGCGAGCCGCCCTCGGTACGCATGGTGGGATTGAACTGGGCATCGGCCACCAGGGGATCGGTGGCGGCGAGGAACTCGTACAGGTTGCTGCGGCCGTCGGAGTCGGGGTCGGCGTCGTCGCTCCACAGCGCGTTGCGTTGGGCCGGGTCGCCCACCGCGTTGCCGAAAATCGCGGCTCGCCAGTGCAGGTAGTCGTCATCGATGATCACCGTGGTGGCAGTGACCGGCGTGGCCTGCTGGCCGAGGAAATCGGCCGTACTCACCCGGAACTGCAACTGCTGGCCGAAGTAGCCGGGATAGGTCGCCTGGGTCTGCTGGGTGTCCGTCTGCCAGACCTCAAAGGCCCCGCCGTTGAGGGAAACCTCCACGTCGTAGGACACGATGCCCACTCCCCCGCGGTCGTTGCCAAGCCATTTAACAACCACATTCGTGCCGCCTGCGCCGGTGGGTGTTAGGGTGAGGGTAACAGTCGGCGGGCCGTCGTCGAGGGTATGGAAAATCGCCGGTGTGAGGATCGGGGCATTCACGTCGAAGACAATCGAAGCCACCGCATCCACCCGGGCACCCACAAGCGCCGGCCGCTTCGGGTGGATGGTGTAGGTCACGAATCCCTCACCTTCGGGCGCGGTCGCATTGGGCGGGAGGAAGCCGGCCATGGGATCTTCAGGCAGGGCACCGGTCATCGGATCGAGGGCCACCAGCTCCCAATACGCCTCGCCAGCGGTCATGTTGATGCCAGCCCTGACATCAACGATAACTCCCCGGGTAGCCGTGAGGTCAACGCGGGTTTCATAAAAGGCTGTATTGGCTGGAACTTCCACCACCGTGGCGCCAAAACCCAGATTCCCCAACTGGAAACTGGTCCAGTCGAGGTCGGGATCGAGTTTCTGTTTGACCGTGACCATCGCCGCCGGCGCGGTGGCGGTCATCGCGTCGTTCTCGAAGCGGATCGTGTAGGGCATCACCATTGCGGCGGCGACGTGGTGCTGAGTGCCCACTCCAGCAGGACCGGTGATGTCGTTGGGATCCCATGAGCCGGGACGACCGGTATCGTCGTCGTCGTCAGGATCGTCAGGATCTTCGAAGCACTCCTGACGTGGTATCTTCACGGAGACCACATAGGCGTGTTTGTCGGCGAAATCGACGGTATATGGGACTCCATATGCCCAACCGTAACCTTCGAGGAATTTCAGGGGAACTGTGAAGATCCACTCAGGGCCTGCTCCTATATCGCCCGGCATGAAATCGATACAATCAACGATCTTGACCCGGAGTCGGGACTCGACCTCAAGTGTCTCTGGACCGGTGATGCGGGCAATCACCTTGCCATAAAACATACGCCAGTCGTCGCGGTGGATTCCAGGGGCGGGATCCCACCCGCTAAGTCCCCCCGCGATGTTTCCTGGAATTGTGAAGGGTGCATTGAAATTGATGAACCGTTCCCAAGGGGGAACAATATCTATAACCAATGTGCCATCCGCACGAAATGTGTCACAGGTCAGCGTGCCGTTCTCGAATTTCGTCATGAGTTCCGAGGCTTTCGCAGTGACTATCTGTTCGAAAAGCGCGTTTATCTGGCCATCATCCCTAAATCCCATCGTGCCCTGCCATCCCTGGACAATAGTGTTGCTGTCCCCGTAATATCGTTCGGGTCGTGGCGATTGGGGTGAGGAACGAATAAAGTCACTCCACAATCCGGCCACTTGGGGGCCAAAATGATATTTCATGGCAGGAATCATTGTCCCTTCCAACCAAAGCCTGGCGGCTGTAAGGGACGGAATCAGCTCCAGTGGCGGATTGACCCACCTCCGCCCTGGTTGCGGCGCTGGCGTGACAAGCTGGATTGTCCCGAGTGCGGATGTGGTTCCGGAGGAAACCACGCTTAAGGGAACAACGGAAACAGCCTGCGGAGTGACCACATGAAGATCATAGTCTCCGACCGGTAGCATCCCAACACTGAATCCATTGCCTGTGACATCGGCCAAATAGAACGTGCTCGGATTGGTGGTGTTCTTCTGCACCGCGAAAACCGTTGGGTTTTCTGCTGGTGGTGCGCCATCCAGCAGAACACTGCCGGAAGCAATGGACTCGGGCTTGAGGGACAGGTTCACCGTTGCCTCCTTGCCCACGATAATCACTTGGGCAAACGTCTTTGCGTAACTCGCTGCCACAACGGATATGCGGATCGATTCTTCAGGGATTCCTGAAATCTGAAATACACCAAGTTGATTGGTGGTTGATGTTCTCACCGAACCATCGTCGAGGTAAAGGGTGACTGCAGCATCCGCCACGGCGAGCCCTGTTAACTCAATCGTAACGAAACCTTGAAGCGAAGAACCGTGATCAGCTCTGACGATGATTCCGGAAACCGGAGTATTCGGAGGCGCGATCACCGAAGCCATGCCCTCAATCGTGACAATGCGGTTGGGCAGCGCCATGGTATAGGTTCCCGGTGCCACGCGTTCGAAGACAAATGATCCGTCCCTCATCGGATAGATGCTGACCCACCAAGTCCGAGTCCATGGTGCTTGCCAGAATGGCACCTGCAATCGAGGCCCCGGTCGCCCCCATTGCCCGCCGCACATCCAGATCACGGAGAAGTGCAATGTTCCTGGCGGAGCCCATGCTGTCCGGGAGCAAGGATGCGTTTCTGCTGAGCATCACCTGATAGTCCCCCCACGTCGGCCCCACCTGGCTGATGAGCCGTTGGAAGATCGGTTCGAATTCGGCGTCCGTCATTCCTGCCGGGATCAGGCTTGGGCGCAGTGAAGCCCAATCAAACGCCGCCGCGGGATCTTTCCCATTGCGGTCCACGAACGCGGTGTAGGTGCCCGCCTCGGTACCGGAGAAGGCCCAGAAGGTGATCGTTTCCCGCTGTCCGGCGCGTAGGAT
This sequence comes from Verrucomicrobiota bacterium, assembly GCA_026397725.1. GTDB lineage: Bacteria > Verrucomicrobiota > Verrucomicrobiia > Verrucomicrobiales > Akkermansiaceae > Luteolibacter. Next base: position 21,571 of record JAPLUI010000538.1, read on the forward strand.
GCCGGCGGGGCCGCCTTGCGTGTTGATTCCCAGGAAGGTGTAGCGGCTGCCCAGCGAGTAATCGCCGGATTTCAGGCCGAAGGGCACCGTGTTGCCGACGGTCAGCAGAGGCGGCAGGGCGTCGTTGAGCGTGGTGTTCTCCCATTCCACAGTGAAGCTGTATTCCCGGCCGCGGCGGGTGGCGGATGGCGTGGTGAGGCGCGGGATGACCGGGAGGGGCGCAACCGCCGCCACCACGGTCAGGCTGTTAGGAACGGAGACGGGTGCGGATAGGCCCTTGGAAAACGTGACGGTGTAATTGCCCGGTGCCACCCCGCGCAGGTCGAAGGTGGCGTAACACTCGGTCTCGCTTTCAAACCAGTTGGTGAGTGCGGGCCGCGTGAAGCCCCCGGTGTTGCCCAGCACCGCCGTCAGGGTCCGGTCGAACCCGGCGCCTTTCGCGTGGATGGTGAAATTGCCGGCGTTGCCACCAGTGCCGAATTGGGTTGACCGGATGGCAAAGCTCGGCAGCGTGGCGGTAAAGGTGAAGTCCGAGGCGGTCGGCACATAGGGGGCGTGGATCATGACATAATAGGTGCCCACCGCCGCCCGCGGGATCAGGATGCTTTGGCCACTGGTGGCCAGGCCCGTGACCCGCTCGTCGTAGCTGCCAAAGGTGGGCAAGGCACCGAATCTAACATAGACCTCCACCAGGTTGCCGACCCCGGAGTTGGCGAGATCGAGCAGCAGGGGCATGGCTCCCGTCACATCGAACGCGAAGACCTGGAGCTGGCCGCTGCCCGTGAAACGGCCGGTGAAGGGCGTGCCAACCGCCACGGGGTTTTGGAGGATTTGCTCGAGGCTGAAAGTATAGCTGTCGCCGTAGGCCCCGCCGATGCTGTGGGCACTCAACGTATAGTCGCCGGACGCAGGGAGAGTGATCGGTCCGGAGGTGGTTGTGAGGTTCGTGAAGCCGCTCCACGCGCCCGGGCCAGTTAGATCGAAACCGAGGCCACTGGTGGACGGGCTGAGAAGCTTGAAGCGCACCTGCTGGCCCGCCGTGCCGTAGAACGTCCACCGATCCACATGATAGGGATTTTCGATCCGCCTGCTGTATTGGCTGTTGAAAGCCAGCGCGGTGACATCCGGCGTGGCGTCCCACACGGTGACCGTGTAGTTGCCGGTGGCGGTGGCAGCGGCGGCGGCGGCCTTGATGCGCAGGCTGTAGATGCCGTCGGCGGGGATCGCCACGTTGCTGAGGAGGAGCACCTGGCCGGCCGCCGCATTATCCGCGCTGGCTAACAGCGTGCCGCCAGGATCGCGCAGTTCGGCCCGC
>JAPLUI010000224.1:0-3230 GCA_026397725.1 Verrucomicrobiota bacterium
GGACGGGGCGGTCACCAGCGCAGCACTTGCCGACAATACCATCCAGGCAGTCGATTTGGCGACCGCTGCGGTGACGCCGGAAAAAATCGCGGCGGGGGCGGTGGGCAGCGTGCAACTGGCCTCGGACGTGACGCTCGCTGGCACTACCACCGGCACCTTCAGCGGGAACGGCGCGGGCCTGAGCGGAATCACGGCGGCCTCGCTGGCCATCCCTCCGGGCATGGCACTCATTCCCGCAGGTGCTTTCACGATGGGGAACAGTGTCACTGCGGATACGGACATCACAGACGCCGCTCCCGTCAGCACGACTGTGTCGGCGTTTTACCTGGGTGTGAACGAGGTGACCATGAGCCAATGGCAGTCGGTCTATTATTGGGCCATGAACCACAGCTACACTTTCGTCAATGCCGGTGCTGGCAAGGGGGCGAATCATCCGGTGCAGATGGTGAGCTGGCATGACGTGGTGAAGTGGTGCAATGCACGCTCGGAGCAGGAGGGGTTGATTCCGGTGTATTACACGAACGATGCGCAGACGACGATCTACAAGACCGGGGATGTGAATGTGACCAACGCACAGGTGAAGTGGAGTGCGAACGGGTATCGCTTGCCGACGGAAGCGGAGTGGGAGAAGGCGGCTCGCGGAGGCATGAGCGGACAACGGTTCCCGTGGGGTAACACCATCACTCAAAACCTTGCGAACTACCGCGGCAACACCGGCTACAGCTACGATTTGGGACCGAACGGCTACAACGCCATAGGGAGCGTCGGGGGAACCTCACCCGCGACGAGTCCGGTGGGGTCGTTTGCGGCGAACGGGTATGGGCTTAACGACATGGCCGGGAATGTCTGGGTGTGGTGTTGGGATTGGTATGGGACTCCTTACGCAGGTGGCAGCGATCCACACGGGGCGACTTCGGGCTCGTACCGGGTGCTCCGGGGCGGCAGTTGGTACGGCTACGCGTACTTCTGCCGCGTCGCGGACCGCGTCAACTCCAACCCGGCCGGCACGGGCAACGGCGTCGGGTTCCGGGTGGCTCGCAGTTCAGTCCCCTAGCGCAGCAGGTAGCGGAGCGACGGAACGAATGGCCAAGTGAGGGACGAACGCAGGCCATGAAGTGACGGGAGCGGAGCGGGGAAGCGCAGTGAAACGAGCATGAAGCGATATCTCATGGCCGATTTAACGGACGATGTGATTCATGACGCGGAGCGTGACGCTCCGGGCATGGTGTGCGGCTGGGCGCCCGCTACTGTTCTGTTAGAGATGTCTGATAGGAGAACAGGCTTCCCGGGAACGCCAAGCCCCGGCTTGGCGCGTTCCTCACCGAACGGCTTGGGTTGTGGATCCGATGCATGCGGGGTCATGTGGCGGATCGGTTTCCATACGGTTTCTCGCCGAGCCGGGGCTCGGCGTTCCCAGGGAGAACAGGCCTCCAGCCATCGCCATGCCTGGGGTGATGAACTCGGGAAACAACCCGACAGCAGCTCTCCCGGCGGCAGTGACGTTTCAGGCTGGCGGTCATTTGAGTTTGCTTCTGAGCGCAATCACCACCTCGGGATGCAGCAGGTCCAGTTCGCCAAGTTGGGCGAGCGCGGACAGCGGCGAGGCGTCGGAGATGATGATCATGGTCGCAGCATGGCGGCCTCGGCGACCCTCGTGTCTTCCAGCACATCCTCCACCGTCAGGCCCGGCCAGACGTCGTGGGCGGAAAGAAAATCCTCGGTCTGCCACCGCGAATCGTGCCCCAGGATGAGCCTGACCTGCTTGGCGGACCAGCGGCCCTCGCGGTATCCCTCGATGGCGAAGGCCTCCAGCATGGCACGCGGCAAGGCCGGTTCCTCGATACCGAGGTTGCTGGCCACATCGTCGGGAATGTTCAGGGTCACGGTCATCGCAGGACATGATACCGTGTTCGGCCCGTCGTGCAATCAGGGATTTCATCACAATGGAGTAAGGGTAGCGGAAAAGCGCAGTGAAACGAGCATGGTAACTGCTCAGGTAACCTCCCGTGCCGGGAGGCTACCTGAGATTGATGGGCCAGATGGCTGCCGCGTCCGCCGGGAATCACGAGACAGGGTTTGGGATCCGCTTGGGATCGGCGGCTACGGGTTGTCCAGGGTCGGCAGGAAGGGGTCGCCTTGATAGATCCGGCGCAGGGCATCAAGGGCAGTGAGGCCGTTTTTCCCGGCTGTTGAGAGATAGCTGCGGATTCGGCAGAAGTCCACGTAATGATAGTTGGCGAGCAGGGCCTTGAAGGGGTGCAGGTCAGCCGATCCCGGCGCGACGATGCCCACCGACAAAGGTTGCAAGTCGCGCAACTTGCCGCTGATGGATCCGGTCGCATGATCCACCACCGGCACGATCCGGTTGCGCTTCCCGTTGGGCGATGGACCGCGACGCGGCGGCAGCAGGATGTGTCCGGCGCGTTCCAGCTTGGGCAACAGCGTGCGACCCGCCATATCCTCGATGCGGCCCTGCGCGTTGACTACCTGTGCGTGCCGCACGCAGACAGGCGCCAGTCCCGGCGGTGGCAAAGTTCAACGCTGAGTTGCGACCGGCACCACGCCGGGTATTCGTCGAGCAGTCCCCGGATCAGACCGAGGTCCGCACCGTTCAACTCCCGCCCTTGCATCACCATCACACTCGTTACGGCACGCAAGGTGCGGCAGGCACACCGTTGAGTTCGGTAAAAAATTCATCTGTTTTTCGCTGGCGCTCGTGGCCTGAAAATCTACTCTGCGGTCAGGGTTCGCCCCGTGGGGGGCTACCTGGGCAGTAACCCTGAATTCAGGTTGACTCTCTTGTCCGCATGAAACTCCCATCCATCCCCAAATCCTGAAATGAAACACTTGATCCACAGCTTGACCGGGTTGCTAGCGGCCGCGAGCCTCTCCGCCCAATCGTCCTATTCGTCGCTGCAAGTCCCCCAACAGATCCAATATCAGGGCCGCGTCGCCACGGCCACCGGCGGGGCCTGGAGCGGGACTGAGGGCTACTTCACCTTCGCGCTGGTGCAAGGGGCCACCGTGCTTTGGAACAACTGGGCTGGCACCGCCAGTCCGGCGGACCCCGGCACGGTCTCGCCCGGCACCGGCCAGGTCCTGACTTTGCCCGTGAGCAGTGGAGTTTTTTCCATTCGTCTCGGAGAAGGCTCCGACACCAACGAACAGATTCCGGCGACCGTGTTCTTCGACACGAGCGCCAATGCCGTTAGAACCGGCGTCAAACTCGC
>JAPLUI010000224.1:3306-19526 GCA_026397725.1 Verrucomicrobiota bacterium
AAGGACGGGGCGGTCACCAGCGCAGCACTTGCCGACAATACCATCCAGGCAGTCGATTTGGCGACCGCTGCGGTGACGCCGGAAAAAATCGCGGCGGGGGCGGTGGGCAGCGTGCAACTGGCCCCGGACGTGACGCTCGCTGGCACTACCACCGGTACCTTCAGCGGCACCTTCAGCGGCGACGGCGCGGGCCTGAGCGGAATCACGGCGGCCTCGCTGGCCATCCCTCCGGGCATGGCGCTCATTCCCGCAGGTGCTTTCACGATGGGGGACAGTCTGGATGGACTCGCCACTCCCGTCAGCACGACGGTGTCGGCGTTTTACCTGGGTGTGAACGAGGTGACTTTGAGCCAATGGCAGTCGGTCTATTATTGGGCCACGAGCCACAGCTACACTTTCGTCAATGTAGGTGCTGGCAAGGGGGCGAATCATCCGGTGCAGACGGTGAGTTGGTATGACGTGTTGAAGTGGTGCAATGCACGCTCGGAGCAGGAGGGGTTGATTCCGGTGTATTACACGGACGATGCGCAGACGACGATCTACAAGACCGGGGATGTGAATGTGACCAACGCGCGGGTGAAATGGAGCGCGAACGGGTACCGCTTGCCGACGGAAGCGGAGTGGGAAAAGGCGGCTCGCGGAGGGAGGAGCGGACAACGGTTTCCATGGGGTAACACCATCACTCAAAACCTTGCGAACTACGAAGGCCTCACTACTAGCTTCACCTACGATTTGGGACCGAACGGCTACAACGCCATAGGGAGCATCGGGGGAACCTCACCCGCGACGAGTCCGGTGGGGTCGTTTGTGGCGAACAGGTATGGGCTGAACGACATGGTGGGGAATGTGGGGGAGTGGTGTTGGGATTGGTTAGGGACTCTTTACGCAGGTGGCAGCGATCCACACGGGGCGACTTCGGGCGCGTACCGGGTGTACCGGGGCGGCGGTTGGGGCAACTACGCGAACGCCTGCCGCGCGGCGAACCGCGGCAACAACTACCCGGCCAACACGTCCACCAGCCACGGGTTCCGGGTGGCTCGCAGTTCAATCCCCTAGCACAGCAGGTAGCGGAGCGATGGAACGAATGGCCAAGTGAGGGACGAACGCAGGCAATGAAGTGACGGGAGCGGAGCGGGGAAGCGCAGAGCAACGAGGGTGAAGCGATATCTCATGGCCGATTCAACGGATGATGTGAAGCACGACCCGGCGCGGGGCGCTCCGGGCACGGTCTGCGGCGAGACGCCCGAGACGGTTCGGTTAGAACCTAACGAGGCGGAGCCTCAGACCGAGCGAAATACGAAGATGAAGTATTGAATTGACCGCTGAGGCCTTCCGCGTGTGGACTGTGGCATCAAGACCGAACGAGTGAGCGAGACTGGGATTTCCGTGGCAGACGAGGGCGCGAGCACTGGTTGGGAGGCCTTGCTGGTCGGCGGGCTGGTTGTGGCGGGTGGCGAGGCGGTGTTGTTGCTGCTGGAGGGCGGCGACGGCTGGCGCAAGGCGATGCTGCATCCGGCGGCGGACCCGTTGTTTCGCGGGGCCACGTTGGATGGTCTAACGATGGCGGCCTTGGCGGTGGGGCGGGACGGGATGTTTGCGGGGCAGGGGACCGCGCCGTTGTGGGTCCAGCGGTTTCCGGGCATGGCGGAAGCGGCGATGGTGGTGCGGGGCGGAACCGGTTGGAACGGCCCGGGTCCCGAGGCGGCGCGAACGCTTGGCTTGCTGGCGGAGATTCCGGGGTTGAGGCGGTTGGCGGAGCCGGGTCGGCGCTTGGGCGGCAGGATCGAGAACATGGCGCTGGTGCTGGACCTGGTGGTGCTGGTCAACAGCGTGGACGGATTTCGCGAGGCACTGCTCAAGGTGGTCAATGAAGTGGCGGCACGCTGCGGCTGCCAGCGGGTGGCGCTCGGCTGGTTGTACGGCGGGTTTTGCCGGGTGAGGGCGGTCAGCCATGCGGACCAGGTGGACCGCAAGTCCGGCCTGATTGCGCTGCTGGAAGCGGCAATGGATGAGTGTGCCGACCAGGATGTGGAAATCGTGCTGCCGGCGGGCGAGGATGATGACGCAGCCCGGCGCGATCACGATGCGTTGCAGGCGGAAACCAAAAGCCAAGGGATCGCGAGTTTGCCGCTGCGTGCCGACGGCAAGGGCGTGGGCGTTCTGACGTTGGAGCGCGAGGGCATCTGGACCAGGGAGGAGTTGGCGGCGCTGCGACTGACGGCGGACTTGCTCGGGCCGGTGCTGGCCGGAATGGAACGACGCTCGCGCTGGCTGGGTGCCAGGGCATGGCACGGCCTGCGGGAAAACGCGGCCAAGCTGTTAGGCCACCAACACACGGGATGGAAACTGTTAGGACTGGGCGTGGTGGTGGCGGTGGTGGTGTTGTTTTCCTGCGGCATGACCTATCGGGTGGAGGCCACGTTCATCGTGGAAACCGACGGGGTGGCGATGGTCACGGCACCGTTCGACGGATTTCTGGATGAGGTCGCCGTGCGGGTGGGCGATGACGTGGCCAAAGGAGCGGCGCTGTTTTCGCTGGATACCAAGGAACTTTCGCTGCAGGAAGCCCAGATGGCTGCGGAGTGGCGGCATCAGACCGCCACCGCCCTCAAGGCGGAGGGCGACGGGAAACTGCCCGACTTGCGGATCGCCGAGGCCTCGGCGGCGCAATCGCTGGCCAAGCTGGAGTTGGTGAGGTTCCGCTTGAGCCAGGCGCTCGTCAAAGCGCCGTGCCACGGAGTGGTCATCGAAGGCGATTTGCGCGAAAAACTCGGTGCGCCAGTGCGCCAGGGCGAGGTGATGGTCAAACTGGTGCAACTGGACGAGTTGTTCCTCGAGATCCAGATCGATGAGCGCGACATCGACGAATTGACGGCAGACGCATCCGGCGAGATCGCCTTTACCGCCGATCCCTCGCAGCGCCTCGCCTGCCGCATCGAGCGGATCGAACCCGCCACCCAGACCCGCCAAGCCGGCAACGTCTTCGTGGCCCGGGCACTGGCGGTCGATGGCGTGCAGGCATGGTGGCGGCCGGGCATGGGCGGCGTGGCCAAGATCAACGTGGGGCGGCGTAGCTTCTGGTGGCTCCTCACCCACCGCACCACGGACTTCCTGCGGATGAAACTGTGGTGGTGAAGGACAGAGGAGATAGAGGATAGAGGATAGGGGATAGGGGATAGAGGATAGAGGATAGAAGATAGAAGATAGGGGATAGAAGATAGAGGATAGAGGTCAGAGATTAGCAGAAGAATGTAACCAACCATGTCCATCCAACGCAAGACCTTCAGCGAGCACTGGCACCTGGTGTCCGGGCAGCGGGTCTGGCTGCTGCCCACGGTGAAGGTACAGCGCCAGGAATTCGAGGGCGGGCGCTGGCATGTGCTGGAGAATCCGCTGCGCGGACAGTTTTTCCGCCTGCATCCGGCGGCCTATGCTTTCGTCTCGCGATTGTCGGCGGACCGGACGGTGGAAGAGGCCTGGGATTCGGTGGTGCGGGTCTATCCGGAGACGGCGCCGACCCAACAGGAGGTGGTGCAATTGCTAGGGCAGTTGCAGTCCGCCGGTCTTTTGCGGGGCGAGTTGCCGGCGGACAGCAGGCGCTTGTTAGACCGCCATCAGAAAGCGCAGGCGAAGCGGGTGCGCGCGCAACTGGCGAGTGTGACCTCATTCAAGTTGCCGCTATTCAACCCGGATGCCCTGCTGTGCCGCCTGGCACTGGTGGGCCGCCTGGCATTCAGTTGGCCGGGGCTGCTGCTATGGTTGGGAGTGGTGGGTGCCGGTTTGAAGATTGCCGCCGATCATTGGCCGGAACTCTCCGCAGGCAGGGCCGGGGCGCTCGACCCCGCGAACCTGCCGCTGCTCGGGCTGGTTTTCACGGTGGTCAAAATCATCCATGAGCTTGGCCACGGCCTGGCCTGCCGGCGCTTCGGCGGCGCGGTTCGCGAGACGGGCGTCATGTTCATGTTCCTGGCGCCTTTTCCCTACATCGACACGACGAGCAGTTGGGGATTCCGCGAGCGCTCGAAGAGGATTCTGGTGTCGGCGGCGGGCATGCTCTTCGAGCTGTTCGTGGCCGCCATCGCGGTGATGGTTTGGGCGAAGGCCGGGGACCCGGACTTGAGGGCGCTGGCATACAAGGTGGTCTTGGTGGCCTCGGTGACGACGGTGCTGTTCAACGCCAACCCGCTGCTCCGTTACGACGCCTATTACATGCTCGCCGATTGGCTGCGGGTGCCCAACCTCCAACAACGGTCCACCCAAATGTTAGGATTTCTGTGCGAACGGCATCTGTTCGGGGTGACCGGTGCCGTGTCGCCGGCGGTGACGGTCAGGGAGGCCTGGATTCTAACGACTTATGGCATGGTGTCGAATATCTATCGGATCGTGTTGTTCGCCACCCTGATTGGATGGATTGCAGGAGAGTATTTGATTCTCGGGTTGTTGATGGCCGCGGGGGCGGCCTACGGGATGTTCCTGCGGCCGCTGGCGGCCTTGGTTCGTTACCTCGGCTGGGAACCGCGCTTGGGTCGGCACCGGCTGCGGGCGGTGGTCGTGACCGCAGGAGGTTTGGGGGTGATCATCGCGGCGCTGTGGTGCGTGCCCGCGCCGCGGGCGTTCCGTGCGCCGGGCGTGGTGGAGTCATCCGCGCCGATCGAGATTCATACCGGCGCGGCAGGCCTGCTGGAGCGGGTCGTGGCCCCGCCCGGTTCCGCGGTGTCGGCCGGCGACGTGCTGGTCGTCTGCGGCAATCCCGAGTTGGAATGGAAGAAGCGGGAATTGCAGGCCAGCCGGGAAGGGGCGCTGGCGGAATGGCGCCGGGCGGAGGTCGAGGGCGAGGTGGAGGTGGCGCCGTTTGTTGCCGCGCTGGCGGCGGTGGATCGGGACTTGGCGATTCTAACAACAAAAGAGGAGCGGCTGACGGTTCGGGCACCGTTGGCCGGACGCTGGGAGGCGCCCAAGATTCATCAGCTCCAAGGCCGTTGGATGGCGCAGGGGGAACAGATCGGGCGGGTGCTTGGTTCGGGCGGGTTGGTGTTCCGGGCGGTGGTCGCCGAGGGCGATGCCTCACACTTTTTCGCGATGCCGGGCGCGATGGCGCAGGTGCGCCTCCGGGGCCACGCGGATCAGGTCATGCCGGTGCTTGGTTGGCACCTGGTGCCGGCCTATCGGAATGAACTGCCCTCGGCGGCCCTCGGCTGGGAGGCCGGTGGCGAGGTGGAAGCCAAAGCGGACCAGCAAGGACACCTGCGGGCGAGTCAGCCGTTTTTCGAGGTCAGGGCGGAACTGCGCGATGCGGACCCGGCGGAATTCATCCAGGGCCGCTCCGGAGTGATCCGCTTCCGGGTGCGCGACGAACCGTATCTCCGCCAGTGGCTCACGGATTTGCGGCGCTTCATGCAGCAACGTTACCGGTTATGAGCAACCTCCTCGAAACCTATCGGCCGGCCGGCCACGCGCGGTCACATCCGCCGTTGGCCATGCTGGATCGCGCAAGTCACCGGCTCCGCCGATGGTTGACGGGGAAACCCGGAACTGCGGCAGACTACCGGCGCCGGGCGGAGTGGATCCGCGCCGCATCCTGCCAACTGCAAGGACTATCGGATGGCGAATTGCGCCTGCTGTTGGCCGCACGCGCCAAGGCCCTGCGCCGGACCAAGGCCCGCATGGATGGTGGCATCGATGGGTTTCTGGCCGGCCTGGTGGTTGCCGCCAAGCGCGTCCACGGCTTCGAGCCGCATGTCGAACAGATGATGGGGACGCTGGCTTTGGACGGCGGCTGGCTGGCTGAAATGGCCACCGGCGAAGGCAAAACCCTGGTGGCCGGATTCGGCGCGATCCTGTTAGCCGCGCAGGGGCGCAGATGCCATGTCCTAACCGCCAACGATTACCTGGCCGCCCGCGATCGCGATTTGTTAGAAAAGTTGGCAGCCTGGTGCGGGATCGAGGTCGGCTGCGTGACCGGTGAGACCAAACCGCCGCTGCGAGCGGAAGGTTACGCCAAACCGATCGTCTATTCCACGGCGAAGGATGTGCTTGCCGATTTCCTGCGGGACCGCCTGGGAGCGGGTGCGGCGGAAAGTTCGGTGCTGCGACTTGCCCGGGCCTTGGCTGCCGACGAGGTGACATCAGGAACGCGGACTTTACCTCCGTTGGATACCGTGATCGTGGATGAGGCGGATCATGTGCTGATCGATGAGGCGGTGACTCCATTGATCATCAGCCAGAAGGTGGCCAATCCGGCATTGGCCCAAGCGGTCAAGGCGGCGGATCATCTGGTGGCCGGGTTGCTGGAAGGCACGGACTTCATCGTGGACCGGCAACATCGTGAGATCCGGATGTTGGAATCCGGGCGTGCCAAGGTTGCCGGGTGCCGTGATCGGTTTCCCGACGGCTGGTCATCCGCCGCACGCCGAGCCGAACTGCTGGATACCGCATTGCAGGCCCGGGCGTTTTTTCTGCGCGATCATCATTACGTGATCGCCGACGGCAAAGTGGTCATCGTGGATGAATCGACCGGCCGCATGATGCCCGACCGGCAATGGCAGCAGGGATTGCATCAAGCCGTGGAAGTCAAGGAGGGCCTGGAACCCGGCGACCCGACGGTCATCGCCGCACGCATGAGCTTCCAGCGGTTTTTCCGGCTCTATCGCCAGCTTGCCGGGCTCACCGGGACGGCGTGGGAGGCACGGCACGAGTTGGATGAAATCTATGGATTGAAAGTGTTGCGGGTACCCACCCACCGGCCGTGCGTGCGTGTCCATGAACCTGATGAGATCGTAACCGCACATGAGAAGTGGCAGGCGATTTGCGCTCACATCGAGTCCATGCACCGGACCAAGCGACCCGTGCTGGCCGGAACCCGCACCGTGGCGGACAGTGAACGGCTCAGACGGATGTTGCAAGAGAGGGGCCATGCCGTGGAGGTACTCAATGCGATCAACCACGAGCGTGAAGCGGAAATCGTGGCAAGCGCCGGGGAGTTTGGCCGGATCATGATCGCCACCAACATGGCGGGGCGCGGCACCGACATCAGCCTGGCACCCGGAGTGGCTGCCATGGGCGGACTTCATGTGCTTGCCGCAGAACGCCATGCGTCGAGGCGGATTGATCGCCAGATGTTCGGCCGCGCAGGCCGCCAGGGCGATCCCGGATCCGCACGGGCGTTTGCGAGCTTGGATGACGATGTGGTGGTGCGCAACGCGCCGCGCTGGGCCCGGCGCGGGGTGCGCTGGATCGAGAGGATGGCACCCGTATTGTCAAGACCGTTGTCCGTGCTGCTGATCGGCGTCTCCCAACGCATTGCCGGGAAGCGTGACGCCAGCCGACGGCGGCACTTGCTGGCGGCCGACTACCGCTTGGAAGAGTCCTTGGGGGTGCCGCCCGAGGTCTCTTGAGGAGCGGGTGGCGTGAGCGGATTGACCGCTTCGGGCAGGAAACGAACTTCCGCCCGCATTCCCGGACGCAGCAGCCCGGCGGGATTCTCCACAAGGACCTTGAGCCGGAACAACCCACTGCCAGGGTTGACCACCGGACCGATGAAATCGATCTTTCCTGTGAAGGTAACCCCCGCTTTGGCGGCAATCACCTTGACCTCTGCAGGGCGGCCCTGCCGCAGGTTTGCCCGCACGCCTTCGGGCAGGTTCAACATCACGAACACCCGGTCGATGGACATCACCTCCAGGACGGGTTCCATGCGACCCACCGATTCACCCTTTTCCTTGAGACGCTTGGTGACAACCCCGGAGATGGGGGTGCGCAACGAGCGCTCTTCCGCTTTGATGCGGGCGGTCTCACACTCTAACTTGGCGAGTTCCAGCCTGACTTCCTGCTCCAAGCCCTTGTCTGCGGCCACGATTTTTTCCTTCACCAGATCCCTGCTTGCGGCCGCGTCGAACTCCGCCTTGCGCAACACCGCGGCACTCCGTTTGAGTTCAAGCTGTTGCTCCGAGTCGCGAAGGCGAATGACCACTTCACCCGCACTTACCGCCTGTCCCTCCTCGAACGGCGTCGCCGCCACCAATTCGTCCACCGGCGAACTGAGCACGACTTGCTGAAAGGCAGCGATGATACCAAGCATGGGAGGCTCCACCTCCTGACCGCATGCGAGGTTTCCCGCCGCACCCGCGGCAAGCCAGCCGAGGAGCAATGTTGGATGGATGGCTTTCATTCGGTGACGTGGAATCCGACATCCTGCAGCAAGGTACCTTTCTGATAGGCCAGCTTGGCGGCACTGCGGTTGAAATCGGCGATGGCGGACAACTCCTGCGTTCTGGCTGCAGTCAAATCCTTCTGCGCTTCAAGCATGGCGAAGCCGGTGGTGGTGCCCTTCTCCATCTTCTGGCCTTCGGCATCCAAGCGCTGGCGTGATAACTCGAGGGCCGCCCGGGCGGAGGTGATTCTCCGCCGATGCACCTGGAGAATCCGCAACTGGCTGTCGATGTCGATCACGATGCCCTGTTCAATCTTTTGCAACTCCATGAGGGCCTGCGCATTCTTGAGATTGGCCGCTTTGACTTGCGAGTCCGCCTCGCTGCCGCCCAGCGGAATGGTCAGGGTGAGCCCGACGCTCCAGAATGGATTGTTGCCGCTGGAGGCCCGGGCCACCGCGCGTCCCACGCTCGAATCCAAGCCCAGGACCCCGCAACTGGCCTTCAAGTCAAGCTGCGGCCATTGCTGATTTTGCGCGTAGCGGATTTGGATGTGCTGCTTTTCGATGCCGATTCTGGCCTGGCGGTAATCCAGGCGGTTCCGCAGGGCGGATGAGATCAAGCCGGCGCGATCACTCGGGGGATCGAACAGGAAACCTGTGCTTGAGGGAACCATGGTGTCTGGACTGGCATCGTTAGAGGCGCCAATGAGCTTGCACAACTCAGCCTGGACTTCCAGCAAACGGGTCACGCTCACTTCGAGTTCGTCCGTGCGCGAGGCTGCCGCCGACTGGGCTTCAAGAATTTCGACATTGCTGCCAACTCCTTGTTCCAGCCGCCGCTGATGGTCCGCTGCCAACGCTGCTGCCAGCCGCACGGCTTCGGTCCTGACTTTGATTTCACCAACCGCAAAGGAGAGGTCGCAATAGCGGATGGAAATATCGAGAGCGATCTCTTCAGCCTTGCGGCTCCGCTGGATGACCGCGATCCGTTCGCTTGCTTTGGCGATATTGACGGGTGCCATGTTCACCGCCACGCCGGCACCGCGGAAGAGCGGCTGAGTTAGAGTCAGTCCGGCAAACGAATCATATTCCGGGTAAAACGGCGACGTGAGGGAATTCTCATTCAAGTCGTTGCGATAACGATTGCCCTTGAAGCTGAGGTCATACTGCGTGCCGGCTGACAGCTTGCCGACAATGCCAAGTGAATAATCCGCAGTGCCATCATTGAAATCACGACCGGCAGTCCCGGGGAGTCCGGTGGCGAGCAATTCGCGGGTGTTGAGCGGACGCTTGGTGTACGCGGTGCCCGTGGCGGCTTGCAAGGCGGGTTCAAACGCGGCGCGTTCCTTGCGGACCTCCTGCGCGGCGATCAAGGGCTCCAGTCGGGCAGACTTGATATCCAGATTGAACTCCAGCCCTTGTCCGATCAGATCCCGCAGCGAGACCGTCCGGGACAGGGTCCCCGCGCCTGGCTGCGGGGCGCCGGTGGGCGCTTGCGCGCTCGCCGTATCCGTGCTGGTGGAGCACCCCGAAAGCAAGCATGAGTACCCCAACAAGAGGAGTTTGGCACTGCGAATGTGGTTCATCATAATTTGCATGAGCAGGGTTGGCCGGCTTCCGATGATCGCTGCCGGGGACTTGATCCGGTTCTCGGGGGTCATTGAGCCGCAACTTCCAAGCAGGGGTCCACGGCCTGGATAAACCGGTCCGCTTCCCGGAGCAAGCTGCTGGTGAAGATACAGAGGGAAAGAATCGTGGCCAGGTGCTCACCCCGGGTGAATTCGACAGGCTGACCCACCGGGATTCGTTTGATGCCTTGTTTGAGGTGCATCTGCAGGCCTTTCGCGGACGTGCCCCTCGCGGAGTCTCCCGCAGCGGGTTCCTGCTGAGTCAGGCTGATCCCGAACAGATGGATCACCAATTCCGGCCCGTTGTCCGCGTCGGCTTTGGTGACGACTCCGCCATGGGACTGAAGGCAATTGGCCAGCTTGAGCAGACTCATGATGGCGGGGTGATGGGGGCACTCGATCCCGAAATCCGCCTTGAGACGCTCCAGTCTCGCCACGAGCGAAAGCCGGGAAAAAGCGCTCCTGGATTTGCCCGTAACCTCTTTGAGTGCCGCCTGTAACTCCGCATCCTGTTGGTCCAAATGGGCAACCAGCGAGCAGATGGTCCGGGTATCTTCGAGAATCCCGCTGACCACCCTCAAGACCTCTTGCAGCGTGTTCTTCAGCAGCCAGCGCTGGGATTCGAATTTCGCACGCTCGAACGACAAGGAGTGTGCCTCCGAGGGCGCAAAGCGGACGTTGCCCTTGAGCTGGGTGAAGTCCTTCTCGTTCGCCAGCAGCGCACCGCTGAGGAAAAAAAGACTCACGTCCATTGAATACTGATAGGCCGCAAACGCCCTTGAACCAGCCCTGGCAAGGTTGGCTCGAAGACTCTCCCGGGTGATCGCCGATATGCTCTCGAATTCAGTCATTGCCGTAGTGGTTACGTGAGGAATCATTCGGCGGTGAGAGCCTTACGTCAATGGCAATCCCAATCTATTTCAGGTGGCAATGCAAATCCCGATCGCAATCCCGATCGCAAAATCATGAGGCGGGTGGCGTCCGATTTTGAGGCCAACTGCGGAGTCTGGCGTGCGTTCTGCCTGCTGTTGGGCACCCGGGATCCTGTTGGAAAGGCGACGGCAATCAACAGGACCGACATCGACCATCTGCCCTGGCCGGCGTAGCTCGGAGAGCGAAGACGGATGATCGCTCAAGGAGCGTGGGCGTCCTCGCCCACCAGCCAATGAATCGAGAACGAAACCACGCCGCAAGCTCCATCCTTTCTCACCCCATTGGCCCACGACAAGAACGTCGTGGCTCCGAAAAATCCTCTCCGCCTTTTGCTGCTCCCCAAATCATTTTCTGTCAGAATCCTGCCGTTACGCAAAATTCCGCCGCTTTCATCTCAATCCATCCAGCAACGTTCGCAAGTCGTGCCTCAAGGAGCGTGGGCGTCCTCGCCCACCTGCCAATGCGCCGCGAAAGAACCGCACCGCATGCTGCTTCCCTTTCTCATCCCATTGACTCCCACCGCCCGCCGCATCTGGCTCCAGTTCGCCGCGGACGCCGAATGGCCCCACCCCGATCCCGCCACCCAACCCATCCGCCGCGAGTTCCAACTCCCCGCTACAGACCCTTCATCGGCTGATACCCCAGGGCAGGGACGACTCTTCGAGCCGTCCGGATTCCCAAGGCGGTGTGGACCGAGCTTTCCAGGCATCCCTGGCACCGGAATTCTTGCCATCCCATCTCCCCTGAACTATCCTCCCTGCATGAGCACAAGAGAAGCCATCATCGATGAAATCAAAACCGCCCCGGAATCGTTGGTGCGGGAGACCTACGACTTCATCTTGTTGCTCAAACGGCGGAGGGCATTGGAAACCGGGACAGCGGAACCGGACCCGGTCACCGCCAAACCCGACTTTCTGGCACGCCAGCAAGCATGGTTCGGGAGCCGGGTCCTTGCCGACTCGCAGGCGATTTTGGATGAACTGCGAACGGACCGCTTCTGATGCGCTACTTCGACACCGGCGTTCTGCTGAAACTCGACACCCTGCAGGTGGCTTTGGCCTTGGAGCTTGGAGCCGCAGAGTTTTGCACCTCCGACCTGCGGCAGTCTCGCATGGCCGCTGCTGCGGGCTTGGTGGTCGTTTCCTAGCCTTCATGGCCAAACCCAAACCGCATGCCCCTCTCTCCCACATCACGCGCGATCCCTCCCCAAGGAGGGGCGCTGCACTTGTCCGGCGTAGCTCGGAGAGCGAAGACGGATGATCGCTCAAGGAGCGTGGGCGTCCTCGCCCACCAGCCAATGAATCGAGAAAGAAACCACGCCGCAAGCTCCATCCTTTCTCACCCCATTGGCCCACGACAAGAACGTCGTGGCTCCGAAAAATCCCCTCCGTCTTTTGCTGCTTCCCAAAACATTTTCTGTCAGACTCCCGCCGTTCGGAAGAAATCCCCTGCCGCTTTGAACTCACCCCACCCAGCACCCGCCAGAAGAACCGTGAACCGTAGCAAAGTGGAGATAGTCGGCGTGGCATCCTTCGATTCTGCCGACAATCTCCAGACTCGCCCGCCAATGCGTCGCGAAACCACCGCGCCGCAAGCTCCTTCCCTTTCTCCTCCCATTGCCTCCCGCCGCCGGACCCTTCTTTCTTCCTTTCAACGTCTCAGCATTCAGCTTGCCGATTTGCCGATGGCCATGCCAGTTTGCGGCTGCGCCGATGATCCCAAATTCACTATCGCTCATCCCGCGTTCAGCTTTTCCTCGCTCTTCCCTCCGCCCGCGCCGCAAGCTCCTTCCCTTTCTCCTCCCATTGCCTCCCGCCCCGGACATGTCCCGGCATGCTCATTCGCATTGAAATCATCGCCGCTGGAGGTTAATGTCCGCTCGGATTCATCCGACACTACTCCGCTCGCCACCAGCGACATCAACAGCCAACCTCGCATCCACATGGGCAAAACCATCGAATTTCCTGATCCGCTCTTCGCTGAGATCGACGGCTATGCTCATCGTGTCGCCGCTTCACCGATCACCGTCATTCGCCAAGCATGGGAGGAATTCCGGCATCGTCATCCGCCAGAATCCGACACGACTGCCGTGCGGAAGCCTGACACCGAGGAACTTCTCTCGATGGTTCGCGTGCTGCGGGGTTCCATCTCACTGCCAGCGGATGTGGATGACAAAACACTGATCACCGAAGCCCGCCTCGAGAAACATGGCCCGCTCTGAATCACTCTGGTTGGATTCCGATGTGATCCTGGACTGGTTGGCCAATCGGAAACCCTGGGATGCCGCCGCCACCGAGATCATCGAAAGGGCCATACTCGGGGAATGGGCGCTTTGGTTTTCTCCACTGACCTTGGCCAACGTCCACTACATCTATCGGAAGCATTCAGGCCACGCCGAAGCCCTTGCCGCCATCCAAACGCTCGCGAAAATCGGCAACATCGCCACCATGGATTCCGGCCATGTGATGCGAGCCCTCGCCGGCGGCCAGGCCGACTTCGAGGACGAATTGCAGATCGCCAGCGCCTCCGCTTTGCCCGAACTCACTTCCATCATCACCCGCAACCTCCCGGACTACGCCCATGGCCCGGTGCCTGCAATGACCGCCCAGGACTGGCTTCTACAACATCCGTCCTCCTAACCGAAATAACCGCGACCGTCGGCCTTGAATTCCTCTTCCCTCCGCCCCCTTGAACTCACCCCATCCAGCACCCGCCAGACTTGTCGCGTCTCTGCCACGAATGTGGTATCAAAATATCTGCCGAACAATCGCAACTCCTGGATTTCTTGACGTTCCAAGTTGAACACGGGAAATATCCTGCGGCGAAACAAAGGATGACGATACCAAGCATCGGTGGAGATCATTTCGCCCCCAAGCCAATTGTAGATGCGTTGGTTATTCAAGCGTGGAAACTGCTCCGTTCTCAGAAACACGGAGGGAAAAGAGAGCAGGATGACCAGATTCCTTGATAGGAATAGCCGCTCTGATGCCTCACTACTCTCGCCTTGCAGCCCATGTCCTTTTCGAGACCAGTGGTTGGAACCAGTCCTTCAAAGTTGCAATTAATGGGTGCAATTATTGGGTTGACAGTTTCGGGCGTGGGATGGAAGGTCGGGCATGGCGAGGCAGTTGAGATTTGAGTATCCGGGCGCGGTCTATCATCCTCCTTCGCCACAGGCTACGGCGTGAGAAGTGTGATGGCCCGCGGTGACGGGGCAAAACCATTTTCATCGTGAAGGAGGCCCGCTTGTTCGTGTACCGGTTGGTCATGGCGGGCGCTGGAAGAGAATCTGTGAGTTGAATTCGTTGAGGCGCCGGGGTTTGAGGCGGAACCATGGGAGGATCCGGACGAAGCGATTGGCGCCGCATCCGGGGACCCGGCACTCGAACTTGCCCTTGGGGCATTTGTTGAAATGACACACCATGCCGAGGTAGCGGCTAGCGGCATGATCGATCAGGTGGATGGAAAAGGTGTGGTGGGCGATGTGCAGATAGATATCCTGTTCGTTGAGGTCGTTGACCACCTGCGAACAGGCCTTGCGCATGAGGTCGGCGTTGGCGGGTGAGGTGGCCCGGACCGCGAGGTCGATGTTGGCGCATTCGTGGTAGATGCGGATGTTTTTTCTGCGGAGGCGCTTATGGTAGGAGAGTTCCTTCCACAGGGGCAGGGCGACGGAGCCGAAGAGGCGAACTTCCCGGACTTCCGGCATGGCCGCGAGGTGTTCGGTCACGGCGCGGGCCGCGTTGCGGAAGCCGTTTTGACGGCGAAGCATGCGCTGGTCCTCATCGCGAATCTCGCCCAAGCTCACCGGGGTTTCCCTTTCGCGCCTCTCGATCAACTCTCCGGCGAGTTCGAAGGCATACTCATCGTCTTCCCGGATGCCCATTTCGTAACACATCTTGCTGATCGCCTCGTCATGATCCGTGAGCAGTGAGTTTTCCGCCGGATGCTCGGCCTGATTTTCCGGGGTGGCATCAGAGATCGGCACGTAGTGACCGTGTTTGGCGAAAAAACGATCCTCCACCCATTCCAATAGAAGCAGGTCGCCGCGGTCTTGCGCGAGAGCGTGTTCCTGCATGATCGAACCGGCGCTCATGCCGAGGTCCATGGCCATCAGGACGTGACGTTCCTGCAATTCGCCGCTCTCCTTGAGGGCGTTCCAAGTGTGTGGGTTGGTTCTCCGGGCCATCTTCTTACAGGCGACACCCACAAGAAAGCCGAATGATCGGCGGTTTTCAAGCAAGATAATGTGGAGAGCGTTCGCATCGGTCGGTCCTCGAGGTCAGTTCGGGCAAACAAACATTCGCTTCGCCGAATTGCAGGAGCACGGTTTTTGGGTTCGAGAGATTTTTCTCAGCCTTTGCCCTTGCCGTGATGCCCGGAGACGGATTGACTCACTGCGTCCGCCTTGGCGGATGGGGCTTAGAAACCTCAAGCTACGCGGTTGGCATCGACCGCAACGATGCCGCCAAACCGACCCAAAAGGCCGGGGAGGCGGCGGCGCATGTCCAGGCCGTTTCCCACGGGGAGCGGCTAAAGGCCGTTGCGGTCGACGTAGCTCGACTTTCTAACTCCCCGTCCACCGGAAGGACGCACTGTTATGCCTCCTTCCGCCCGACACGCGCCGACTATCGCGCTCCGCTCAACAACTTCGGCCCGCTCCAAGATGGGGCGGCTCCTCTGCGTTTCGCCATTCAACGGACTGAGCTGCGGCGTCTCCCAACCAACCCCCGGTATGCCGTGCCCACACTAAATTGGATCGGCAAGGACGCGGTGGTAAGGCACCACAAGGAGGTTCCGTTCCGCCTGCTGGAACCCGACAGGAAGCTCTCCTATGGTGATGCCGCTGCGGGCAACCTGATCGTGGAGGGGGACAATCTCCACGCCCTCAAGGCGTTGCTACCGCGCTATGCCGGCAAGGTGAAGTGCATCTGCATCGATCCGCCCTACAACACCGGCAACGAGGGCTGGGTCTATAACGACAACGTCAACGCCCCGGAAATCCTCCGCTGGCTCGGCAGCGGCGGGGGATTTCTTCCGAACGGCGGGAGTCTGACAGAAACGGCGGATTTGGGAAGGGTGAAATTAGGCGGAAGGAAGTTATTCGGAGCCGCGACATTCCTGTCGTGGGCCAATGGGGTGAGAAAGGATGGAGCTTGCGGCGTGGTTTCTTTCTCGATTCATTGGCTGGTGGGCGAGGACGCCCACGCTCCTTGGGCGTTCATCCGTCTTCGCTCTCCGAGCTACGCCGGCCAGTGCATCGCCCCTCCTTGGGGAGGGATCGCGCGTGATGTGGGAGAGAGGGGCAGGTGGTTTGGGTTTGGCCATGAAGGCTAGGAAACGACCACCAAGCCCGTGGCAGCGGCCATGCGAGACTGCCGCAGGTCGAAGGTGCAAAACTCTGCGGCTCCAAGCTCCAAGGCCAAAGCCACCTGCAGGGTGTCGAGTTTCAGCAGAACGCCGGTGTCGAAGTAGCGCATCAGAAGCGGTCCGTTCGCAGTTCATCCAAA
>JAPLUI010000071.1:0-4928 GCA_026397725.1 Verrucomicrobiota bacterium
CCGTCGCACTTATCCGCACGGCTGGGCGGCGCTGATGGTGCGGTGCATGGTCTAGCAAATGGCACCTCGCCCGCAGGGGTAGGGCGGATCCGGCCTCGGTCCGCCCACTTGTCCGCCCGGATGGGCGGCGCTGATGCGCGGTGATTGAGCCGCACATGGGATGTTTCGCCCGCAGGGGCAGTCAGGGCGCGGCGAGGCCGCCACGCCCTGACCGCACTGTAGCGGCGGTCTGTGACCGTCGCACTTGTCCGCCCGGATGGGCGGCGCTGATGCGCGGCACCTGCTCTAGCAAATGTCATCCCGCCCGCAGGGGGAAAGTGGGTCGCCGAGGCCGTCCGACCCTACCGGCCGCAATGGTTGGGCGGCGCATGGCGCTTGCATCCTGGCTCCTGCCTCTTCTTGCGTCTTGACAGCCACCGTGCTCGTGGCAGATTCGGCTCATGACGGCACAAATCAAACTGCGGACCAACTGGCCGCTGAGGCGGACGTGGTGTGCCGCGAAATCGGGATTACGCCGACGGCGGCGGTGTCGATGTTGTTCGCACAAATGGTGAAATTGCGCGGGTTGCCGTTCCGGCCTGGTGAATTTCCGGCGTTGGATGACTACGGTGTGACCTTGGCACAAGCGACGGTGGCGGAAGATTTCGCGCTGGCCGAAATCGCGGCGTCTCGCCAGGCGGGCAAGCTGGCACCCTTCACCGGCGAGCTATGATCCGAGTCCTGCTCTCGGAACGAATCAAGAAAACGGCGGCCAAGTTGCCGCCGGACTTGCGCGAAAGAGCCTCACAGGCCATTGCCGCTGTTGGCACTGCTTTTGGCGATCCGCATCAGCACCGAGGTCTCGGGCTTCGCAAGTTGGGTAAGTGCTCCTATGAAGTCCGCGTGCATCTCCAATGGCGCGTGGTCTTTCTTTACGACGGTCAAGACCTGATTGCATACGATGTCATGAACCACGATGAAGTCTCGCTCTGGCTTCGCGGCCAGCGCTAGAATCCTTGAAGCCGGTAATGGGACTTGTCCGCCCGCATGGGCGGCGCTGATGCGCGGCACCTGCTCTAGCAAATGTCATCCCGCCCGCAGGGGGAAAGTGGGTCGGCCGAGGCCGTCCGACCCTACCGACCGCACTGTAGCGGCGGTCTGTGACCGTCGCACTTATCCGCCCGGATGGGCGGTGCGAAGGCGCGGCACCTGCTCTAGCAAATGTCACCTCGCCCTCGGGGGAAAGTGGGTCGGCCGAGGCCGTCCGACCCTACCGACCGCACTGTAGCGGCGGTCTGTGACCGTCGCACTTGTCCGCCCGGATGGGCGGTGCCGATGCGCGGTGCATGGTCTAGCAAATGGCATCTCGCCCGCAGGGGGAAAGTGGGTCGGCCGAGGCCGTCCGACCCTACCGGCCGCAAGGTATCTCCATTCTCCTGAGCCAAGATCGCCTTGCAGGGCCTGCCCTTATCCCTTAGAATACCGCCATGAGAGAGATCATCTTTGAAGTGCTTGAAGACCCGACGGCTGGATACACCGCTTCGGCGTTGGGTTTTGGCATCCATACGCAAGGTGAGACGGTCGAGGATTTGAAGATCCATCTGCGCGATGCCGTGGAGTGTTATTTCGACGAGTCGTCCGAGCGGCCGGCGGTGATCAGATTGCATTTCGTGCGGGATGAAGTCATGGCGGTATGAAACTGCCCCGGGACATCGATGGTGCGCAATTCGCAATTCGCCAAAGCACTGCGGGTGCTCGGCTATGAAATCACCCGCCAGAAAGGTTCGCACCTCCGCATCACCACCCACCTTGGCGGAGAACATCACGAGGTCGTTCCCTCACACCGTCCACTCAAACCGGGAACCCTCGCCTCGATTTTGAAAAGCGTCGCCACGCATCACCAGATGACAAGTCAGGAGTTGGCCCGGAAACTCGGTTTGAGCTGAGCAAACGTCTGCATCTCGCAACGCGATGTTTTTATGCACCGGGTCGCATGATTTCAAGAAAGAGAGCTTCGATTTGATCACGGAACCGATCGAGATCGGCGACGGCTGTTGGGTTGCGGCGCAGGCATTTGTCGGCCCCGGAGCGGTGCTGCCGCCCGGGACGATGGTGAAGGCCCGGTAGGGCGGCACGGCCTCGGGCCGCCGACTTGTCCGCCCGGATGGGCGGCATCCGTAATGGTAGGGCGGATCCGGCCTCGGTCCGCCCACTTGTCCGCCCGCATGGGCGGCGCTGATGCGCGGTGATTGAGTCGCACATGGGATGTTTCGCCCGCAGGGGCAGTCAGGGCGCGGCGCGGCCGCCACGCCCTACCGACCGCACTGTAGCGGCGGTCTGTGACCGTCGCACTTATCCGCCCGGATGGGCGGCGCGAAGGCGCGGCACCTGCTCTAGCAAATGGCACCTCGCCCTCGGGGGGAAAGTGGGTCGGCCGAGGCCGTCCGACCCTACCGGCGACAATGGTAGGGCGGCGCAAGAGGAATGCGAACTTCGAACTCCCAACATCGAACTCTGAACTTCGAACTTCGAACAGAAGAAGGCGAAAGGGACAGCCGGAGCGCCTCATCTTTCTCTCTTTGGTTCGACGTTGGGCGTTCGGCGTTCGATGTTCGATGTTCGCGCTTCTTCCATTCGTTCCGCATTGTATTCCGGAATTCGACGATGTGGGCGGGACGCCCACACTCCTTGTCGGCATGGGCGGCGTGAATGAGTGTCAAGCCAGGAGCCAGGAGCTAAGTCATGGCGATTGATCGTTATCCGTGGAGGGGTTTTCCAGCAGTCTGGATTCACGCTGAGGAACTGGCGGTAAAAAGGCATCTGGACTATGCCGCCGCGAAGGCGGGAGACTCGAACGCGGCGTTTCGTCTGGTTATTTCATGGGTCGCGAAACACATCGTCGATGCTTTAAGGCAAACATTCGATGACTGCAAACCGACATTGGTTTCGGCCCATGCAATTGAAAGAGAAGGGGTAAATGCCATTCCCGAGGCGCTCGCAGAGCACCTTGGGAGTCAGCTCACATGGCCTGTAGATTCGGAGATCGTGCAGACGAATGTGGTGGGACACACGGGTGCGGATGGCTTCACCCGCCTGGCCCTACAGGCCGAATTCGGAGGCACCATTGAGGCAGGGCGGACATATTTGTTGGTCGATGACTTTATCGGCCAGGGAGGGACCCTGGCGAATTTGCGGGGCTTTGTGCTCAAAGGCGGTGGCGAGGTCGTGGGCGCTACGGTCTTGACAGGCAAGCCATATTCGGCGATCTTGACGCCGCACGAGGAAAGCTTGTGACAACTTCGCGAAAAACATGGAAACAAACTTGAAAACTGGTGGAACGAACGATTCGGCTTCGGCTACGAGTGCCTTACAAATTCTGAGGGGAATTACCTTCTCAGGACCCCGACGTTTGACCGAATCCGAGATCGTATTGCTGCGGCAGTCGAAAGTTGAAATTGCCGGACGTGTCCGGCAGTTGATCCGGGAGTCAAAGATCAAGGTGAGTTAGAGCAACGCTGCGTTGAATACGAACATCGAACATCGAACGACCAAGATGCTTGACATCCGGACATTTCCGAGCACAATTGAGCGATGAGTGCGGATTCCATATTGTTGCGGACACGGGTGCCTTCGATCAGGTACCGGAATGCGGAACGCATTTTGAAGCGGCTTGGGTTGAAGCCGGGGGATGCTGTCAACCTGATGCTGGCGCAGATTGAGCTTCGCCAAGGACTACCGTTTGAGGTGGCCTTGCAAGACCGTGCCTGGCTGTCGGCCAAGCAACAAGCACAGGCATGGACGGAGGTGCTTGGTGAATATTGAACCAAGGGCAGGGGACGTGTGGAACGCCGATTTCGGGATGGCCGCAAAGAGTCGTCCGGTGCTGGTGTTGGCGTATCCATGCGCCGAGGATGCTCGGGCGCTGGTGGTGGTCGCGCCCCTTAGGCCCCGTAAAGAAATAAGCCTTACAAAATCTGCATGTTAGCATGGAATCAATTTGGTAAAATCATGATAGGGTAAAATCATGAAGAACTGGAATTGTGCTCCCGTTATCGGGAGTTCTGATCTTTTCTTCCATCATTTTACCCTCCATCATTTTACCTAATTTCTGAATGATCGGACTTCTAACGCCATGTTTATTTACGGCTCCTAAATCTCTTGCATGGGCGGCCATTGTTGCGTATTGTGAGCCCACTGGAACTGATCTATGAAAACGAAAACTGAATCGAATGCGGTGATCCCCGGCTTTCGGGCCGTGGAGTCGGCGTGCAATTGGAAAGTCAAGGTGGCCCGGGAAACCGAGGGACTTTCTGTGAATGAAACCTTGAAATATTTCCGCTCGTCGGCAAGGACCCTGAAGCTTGGGGGCCGCAAGCCATCCGTCGCGAAGCCGTAGGTGGGGCTCGGTGCTCATATTTGGAGCGTCGATTGTCTGCTGACGTAGAACTGCCAGCATATCGCCAATTCCCACGTGGTACCTCAGCTTCGATAATTCACCGAACGTCTTGGTTATGCATTGCCGATGGCCATCTATGCTGCGCTCCGGTTCCCCCACTTGTCCGCCCGGATGGGCGGCGCTGATGCGCGGTGATTGAGCCGCACATGGGATGTTTCGCCCGCAGGGGCAGTCAGGGCGCGGCGAGGCCGCCACGCCCTACCGTTTCGGGTAGGGCGGACCGGCCTCGGTCCGCCCATTTGTCCGCGTGCACGGGCGGTGCCAATGCGCGGTGCATGCTCTAGCAAATGTCACCTCGCCCGCAGGGGGAAAGTGGGTCGGCCGAGGCCGTCCGACCCTACCGGCCGCACTGTAGCGGCGGTCTGTGACCGTCGCACTTGTCCGCCCGGATGGGCGGCGCTGATGCGCGGTGATTGAGCCGCACATGGGATGTTTCGCCCGCAGGGGCAGTCAGGGCGCGGCGAGGCCGCCACGCCCTACCGTTTCGGGTAGG
>JAPLUI010000071.1:5008-6365 GCA_026397725.1 Verrucomicrobiota bacterium
TCGGCCGAGGCCGTCCGACCCTACCGGCCACACTGTAGCGGCGGTCTGTGACCGTCGCACTTGTCCGCCCGGATGGGCGGCGCTGATGCGCGGTGATTGAGCCGCACATGGGATGTTTCGCCCGCAGGGGCAGGGCGGGACGGCCAATACTGTTCGATTAAGAATTTTCAACCACGGATTGCACGGATTGGCACGGATGGTGCTCCGCGCATTTTTCTCTTATCCGTGTGCATCCGTGTCATCGGTGGTCTTATTTATCTGTCCTTCGCGCTTAATTGAACAGGATTGGGCGGGACGCCCACACTCCTTGAGTCTCCGATCCATGTCACAGATCACCCTGCTGGGGACAAGTCGCCGCGCCCAGCCGACCTCTGATCTCTGACCTCTGACCTCTGACCTCCATGCTCTTGTCTCCAGTCTTTTCTTCGCCCGACATCAATCCCACCCTCTATTCAACAATCTGAAGGGGGAAGAATTGCACAAGAGCCACAGCGGTAAAGGCAGAGCTTGACATCAGGGCATTGGGGAGCATATTCGGGCCATGAACTATCGAATTCGACTCCTTGAGACAGATGAAGGCTGGTCGGTCTCGTGTCTGGATTTGCCAGGGTGCCACTCGCAGGGCGCCAGCCGCACCGAAGCACTCGAAGCCATCCGCGAGGCGATCGCAGACTGGCTGGCCGTGGAAGTGGAAGAGAGCGGCGTCAAGAGCACCGAAACGCTGGAAATAGCCGTCTGATGCCGAAGCTTCCCGGAGTGAGCCAGAAAGACGCGGTCCGGGTTTTCCAAAAACTCGGTTTCAGAATTGCCCGCGAATCCGCTCACATTGTCATGAGCAATGGCGCAATCCGCCTGACCATCCCGCGTCACAACCCCGTCAACGCTCTCACCATGGGAGCCCTTGCCAAGGATGCCGGCCTCACCCCGGAAGAATTTCGAAAATTGCTCTGAGAAGAACTCACCCGCCGCGCTCTAACGAGGCTTCGCCTCAGACCCAAGACGCAAGACTGCAAGAAGCAAGAATTTGACCTAACGACATCACATTCATGGTTGCAAGGACTCTAGCGGATGCATTCGCCAGCGACTTTTCCCGCAGGGGAAAAGTAGTCACAGACCGCCGCTACAATGCTTGCGCAGGCACGCCCTGTAGCGGCGCTCTATGAGCGTCGATGCCAGAGAGATGCGCGATGCATCCGCCAGCGACTTTTCCCGCAGGGGAAAAGTAGTCACAGACCGCCGCTACAATGCTTGCGCAGGCACGCCCTGTAGCGGCGCTCTATGAGCGTCGATGCCAGAGAGATGCGCGATGCATTCGCCAGCGACTTTTCCCGCAGGGGAAAAGTAGTCACAGACCGCC
>JAPLUI010000384.1 GCA_026397725.1 Verrucomicrobiota bacterium
GGCTGCCGGGCTAATCTGCTGGCGGAAAGTGATATCTATTTACGGATAAGCTCTAAGTCCCGGCGCTCGCTGCGGCCGGACCATCGTCCGGTCCGCCATCAAGTATCAGAATGGACGCGGCTGTGACAATTCTTGGTCTTACTTGATCATTGAATGTTGGAAGTTGAATGTTGAATGTTGAATGTTGAAATCCTCGGCGTGCCTCGTGGGAACCCCGCCGCGCAATAATAACTGTCGATCAAGGCGTCTGAGATGTGTTGTAGCGGCGCTCTGCGAGCGTCGTTGCGAATGTGTTGCCGCTGCGAATGCGTTGTAGCGGCGCTCTGCGAGCGTCGCTGCGAATGTGTTGTCGCTGCGAATGCGTTGTAGCGGCGCTCTGCGAGCGTCGCTGCGAATGTGTTGTCGCTGCGAAAGCGTTGTAGCGGCGCTCTGCGAGCGTCGCTGCGAATGTGTTGCCGCTGCGAATGCGTTGTAGCGTCGCTCTGTGAGCGTCGCTGCGAATGATATGGCGCTGGCCTGAGGCGCGGGTTCCTTGGCGCTTCATGGTCATCGGCGGTCATAGACGCGCCGCTACAATGCGACAGATCAAGGTCCAGCTCAGGAAGTGCGAGCCAAGACAACCCGTGCGGTGGGCCTGCGCCATGCGGCGGCCGGAGGCGGGTGCCACCAGCGCATTGACCCACTTTGGCGCATCATACTAAGGTGTTATAGACGGCACCGGCATCGTCCGCTAGTTTCGCCGTTGCAGAGGGACTTGAACCGACCTGCGGTAAGCCTGTCGGGACTGGAACCTTTCGATTCGAATTCAATAGCCAAGCCAATTCTCAGTCAAACCACAAACCAACCAGAAACCAACAACCAAACCAATGAAAGCAAGCTTGTATTTGCCTATTCTCGCTGTGGCCCTGCTGGCTCCAGTGATTTCAGCCGGGGCCGTGCCGGACCCGTCGGTCCACCCGCATTACTTCGGGCCCTATTCAAACTACGCCAACAGCCCGCTGACTGTTCCCGATGCCTTCGTCGACATCACCGGCGGCAACGGCACCGGCGCGCTGGCCGAAGCGACGGTCAACCCTAAGACGGGAGGCCTGGCGGCAATCACCGTCACGGCTCCGGGCGCCGGCTACACGAGTCCTCCACACGTCGCCATCACCGGCTTGGGCACGGCGGCCACCGCGACGGCCGTGGTCAATACTTCCGGTAATCTGAGTTCGATTGTCGTGGATGCCGTGGGCTGGGACTACACCGCCCCGGTCGCCACCGTTTCGGGTGGCGGCGGCAGCGGTGCCACGGCCACTGCGTGGGGTGGCGTTGACTGGGTGACCATCACCAACGGCGGTACGACGAAGTACAACGATCCGATTGTCACTTTCTCGTTGCCCGAACTCAGCGGTGGCGTGCGAGCCACCGGGGCTGCCTGGGTGGACACAGCCGGTGCGGTGATCTGGGTCGAAATCCTCAACGTCGGTTCGGGCTATACCCACGCCCCCACCGTGACCATCCTTGATGGAAGCGGGTCGTTGGCCGTCGATAGAGGTGCAAGAGCCACCGCAACCTTGGCCGTCGATGGAGTCACCATCGGCAACTACGGCACCGGTTACACGTTCCCCCCCACGGTGACCATCACCGACTCGCTGGGGGGCATTGGTGGCGGAGCAACCGCCACGGCGACCATCGCCGTCGGGTCCGTCACCGCCATCAATGTCACGAACGCCGGCACCGGCTACATGAAGCTGGGAATCAAGAAGTTCATCGATACGCTGCCTGGCCTGGGCGCTACCAGCGCGAACAATCTCGGACAGTACCTCTCGGTCGCCGTGCCGGACACCACCACCTATCCGGGCAGCGACTACTACGAGATCGGTGTCGTCCAGTACCGCATGAAGATGCACACGAGCCTGCCCGCGTCGTTGTTGCGCGGCTACGTGCAGATCTCGACGATAGCGGTGCCGGGAGCCCGCGTGCCCCTGAGCAATGCCAAACTCGATCCGGCCCTGCCAGTCACCCCGATCGTCGGGTACTATGGCGTGGAGGCCCCTCACTACCTTGGGCCCTCGATTGTCGCCACCAAGGACAGGCCCGTTCGCATCCTGTTCCGCAACCTGCTTCCCAATGGCGTTGCCGGAAATCTGTTCCTGCCGGTGGACCCCACCGTCATGGGTTCGGGCGCCGGGCCCTTGGCTCCGCAAGACCCGCCGGTGGATTTAGGCACCGTCTTCGATGAGGTGCGCAACCCAATGGGCAGTGCCGGGTTCATGCCGGGCCCTGACAATCTGTTCACCCAGAACCGTGCCACCTTGCATCTTCACGGCGGGCTCACCCCGTGGATTAGCGATGGCACTCCGCACCAGTGGATCACGCCTGCTGGCGAGAGCACCTCGTATCCCAAGGGGGTCAGCGTGAGCAACGTCCCCGACATGCCGGACCCAGGCCCTGGGGCGATGACCTTCTTCTACACCAATCAGCAGAGCGCTCGCCTGATGTTCTACCACGACCACGCATGGGGACTCACCCGCCTCAACGTCTATGCCGGCGAGGCGGCCGGCTATCTGGTCAAGGATCCTACCGAGACGGCGCTGACGGCTACAGGGGGTGCCCTCGAGGGCCTCGGCATCGGCCTCCCGCTCATCATTCAGGACAAGACCTTCGTGCCTGACCCAGCGCAGCTCGCGGCGACAGATCCGACATGGAACAGCGCCCGCTGGGGCGGCCAGGGCAACTTGTGGGTCCCCCACGTCATGATGCCGGCGCAGAACCCGGGCGACAGCACCGGCAGCAATCCCTTCGGACGTTGGATGTACGGCCCTTATTTCTGGCCGCCCGCCGACCCCAAATACGGGCCGATCGCCAACCCCTATTTCGACGAGAACGTCGATCCCAACAACCTTGCTCCCGGCCAGTACTATGAGCCCCCGCTGATTCCGGGCGTGCCGAACGTATCGGTGGGCATGGAGGCTTTCAACGATACCCCCATCGTCAACGGCACGGCTTACCCGACGACCACCCTGCAACCCAAGACCTACCGGTTCCGCATCCTCAATGCAGCCAACGACCGCTTCTGGAACCTCCAGTGGTATGTGGCCGACGCCAGCAAGACTGAAGTCGCCCTCAATGCCGCCGAGGTCGATGCTGCCCAGACCAATCCGGACATCTTCCCGACGCCGGACCTGGCCCTCAGCCCGGCCGGCCCTGACTGGATCATGATTGGCAGCGAGGGCGGGTTCCTGCCGAGCCCGGTGGTCATCTCGGGCCATCAGCCGACCACTTGGATCATCAATCCGACCCGTTTCGATGTGGGCAATGTTGACCTGCACTCATTGCTGTTAGCCCCCGCTGAGAGGGCCGACGTCATCGTTGACTTCTCGGCGTTCGCGGGCAAGACCCTGATCCTCTACAACGATGCGCCTGCGGCGTTCCCGGCACGCGTTGCCACCTACGATTACTATACGGGTGCCCCGGACCTGACCGGCTCGGGCGGAGTGCCTACCATCCTGCCCGGTTACGGCCCCAACACCCGCACCATCATGCAGGTCAAAATCGCGGCTACCGCTCGCAGCAAGCCCTTCAATCTGGCCAAGCTCAATGCGGCCTTCGCGCACCATCTCGTAGGTGGCATTCCCGCTGGCGTGTTCGAGTCCTCACAGGACCCGATCATTGTCGGCCAAGGGGCCTACAACACCGCCTACGGCACCTCGTTCGCCTCGTTCATTCCTCCTGCCAGTCCCAGCAGTCCTCCTATCCGGGATGGATTTGCGCGAATCCAAGACATGAGTCTCACCTTCAACACGCTGTTACGACCGACTGGCAGCGGCGAAAGCAACACGCTGACCATCCCCTTCAAAAACAAGGGGCTGCACGACGAAATGAACTCGGCCGTCTTCGATGATTACGGAAGGATGAGTGCCAACCTCGGTCTCGAAGCACCGGGTGCCACGCCGCTCACGCAGAACATCATCCTCTACCCGTATATCAACCCGCCCTCCGAGATTCTCAAGGGCGTCGAACTGCCCGGACTCACGGTGACCCCCATCTCCTCGGCTACCGATGGAACCCAAATCTGGAAGCTCACGCACAACGGGGTGGACACCCATCCGATCCACTTCCACCTCTTCAACGTGCAGTTGCTCAACCGGGTCACTTGGGATGGCATCATCATCCCGCCCGAGGCGAGTGAAATCGGGTGGAAGGAAACCGTTAGGGTGAGCCCGCTCGAGGACACGATTGTCGCCTTCAGGCCGATCATTCCAAAGCTGCCCTTTGGGCTTCCCGAGAGCAAGCGGCCGCTCAACCCGGCCATGCCGATCGGCGATCCCTCGGGCTTCAACAACACGGATTGGATTGGCAACCCCCTCACTGGAGTCAATGCAATCACCAACCAAATCACCAACTTCGGCTGGGAGTACGTCTGGCACTGCCACATCCTCGGCCACGAAGAGATGGACATGATGCGTCCGGTCCAGGCCAACGTGACCAAACTCGCGCCTCGTAGCCCGTCATGGCCCACAGATGGTCTCACCGTCGTAGGCTCAACCATCGTTCTGAAATGGGTTGACCCCGCGCCAGTCACGTCCTCCCCATCGACGTGGGGCGACCCGACGGCCGAAATTGGTTTCCAGATCGAACGGGGCGTCTACACCACCTACCCCGGTACCCCTCCTGGTACCTATGCCATCATCGGAACGGTCCTTGCCAATCAAACCACCTTCACCGACAAGAAGACCACTGTTGGCAAGACGTACAGTTATCGGGTGCGTGCATACAATGCCGCCGGGTCGACATTGTCGGATGCCAAGCCCAAAGGGCGATAACAACCCAGCCCCATCCTAACGGAAATGGGA
The DNA here is from genome assembly GCA_026397725.1 of Verrucomicrobiota bacterium. Lineage (GTDB taxonomy): Bacteria > Verrucomicrobiota > Verrucomicrobiia > Verrucomicrobiales > Akkermansiaceae > Luteolibacter. The sequence continues at coordinate 4,839 of JAPLUI010000384.1, forward strand.
ACAGCCACACCTGGATGCGCGAGCATCCGGGTGTTGGCAACGGGGTGAGTCCGCCCGGTCCGGCGAGAGCGAATGAACCCCCGGTCATGATGGTCGCGGCAAGGTCTGCCATGGCCGAATTTGAATGAATGGAGATCTCGAACCAACAGCAACTTCCTAACCATGAAAGACAATTCCCTGACGATGAAATGCAAGTCGCTGGCAGCCACACTGCTGTTGCTTGCCGCGGGCGGTACACAGGCAGGCCTGATATACGATCAACCGGCCACCGGCACGGCTGCGCTGCTGGCATCCTCGCGCTACGCGCCGAACGGAACGGACTATGATCAGTATGTGTGGGACGCGTTCAGCACGCCCACGGCGCAGGCCCTCACCGAGATCCGCTGGCGCGGTGGATACAACCCGGCCATGGCATCCGTGGGCGGCGACATCGTGAACTTCAAGGTGTCGATCTACGAATCCACGCCGGGACTTTCGCAGCCGTATCTGGGGCCGTTGTATCCGGTCAGCCCGGCGACGCTGGCATCCTACGACACGGGTGACAAGGCCGGGGAGTCGAGCGCCGGAGTGTTCGGCGGGGTGCAGATGTACGATTACCACTTCGTGTTGCCCACCGTGTTCCAGGCCGCGGCGGGCAAGCAGTATTGGTTGCAGATCGAAGCCGAACAACAAAACGGCCTGCCGGATTGGGGCTTCGCAACGGGCACCGGCGACGGGATGTATTTCCGCCGCGTGGCCGGCGGGGCTGATTTCTTCTTCCAGTCGCTATCGGGCGATGCCGCATTCTCCATCATGGCCGGCGATGGCCCCGTCTATACCGTCGCGGCGGGCTCCGCGCCAGCGGGTGGCGGCGTGATCATCAATACCGGTCTCTATCCAAGCGGGTCGGCGGCTCCACTCGTGGCCACGCCGAATGCGGGCTTCGCCTTTGTGAACTGGACCGAGGGCGGGACGGTGGTCTCCACGACGCCTCACTACACCTTCACGGTCACCGGTGATCGAACCCTGCTGGCCAACTTCGCCGCCGGGTCGCTCATCACCACCAGCGCCGCTCCTCTAACAGGTGGCGCCACCACTGGCGACGGCAGCTTTGTCAATGGCAGCCACATCACCGTTGACGCCGTGCCCGCTGCCAACTTCTCGTTCGTGAACTGGACGGAAGGCGGCGTGCCCGTGAGCACCGCCGCCGCCTACGCCTTCGAGGTCGCGGCCGATCGCAATCTGGTGGCCAACTTCACGGCGACCGCCACCAACCTCGGCATCGTCTTCTCCCAGCCGCCAACGAGTGCGAACACCATCCTGCCTTCCGCGTTTCTCGATCCCGATGGCATTGACGGACAGTCTTTTGCATATGAGAGTTTCACCACGACCAGCACTCAGGACATCTCGGACCTCCGCTGGCGTGGCGGCTATGATCCCGCGTTCTTCGTGCCGTCCAATCCGGTGTCGCAATTCGTCATCGGATTCTATGCATCCAACGGGGCTTTTCTCGGTGCCAAACTGCAGGGAGTCACCATCATCGGTAATGCGGAGGAAACTCCGGCCGCGGTGGTCGGTGGTGTGCAGATGTACGATTACCACGTCACGCTGCCGGCCTCCTTCCACGCGCTTGGCGGCACCATGTATTGGATTCAGATTGAGGCCTGGCAGGCGATCTATCCGCTCGACTGGGGGTTTGCGAAGGGGGCGGGTGGCAACAATTCGCATTATCGGGTGACCACCGGGGCGCCATCTACCAATCGCGCGGGAGATCTGGCGATCACGCTCAGCGCGGCCGCCCCCACGAGTTATGCCATTGCGGCCACGCCATCGTCGGTTGCCGGCGGCAGCGTCGCCGGCCCGGGCACTTACGCCCTTGCCGCGCCGGTGACGCTCGCGGCCACGCCTGCAGCCGGATATGCCTTTGTGAACTGGACCGAGGGTGCGGTGATCGTGAGTTCGGCGGCGATCTATCAATTTGGTGCCACTGCTGATCGCACGCTGGTGGCCAACTTCCAGCCCACCTATCAGCTCACGCTGGGCAGTTCATCGGCGAGCATGGGCACGGTCGCGGGCGGCGGCACTTACCTCAACGGAACCAGTGTCACCGCCACGGCCACCCCGAAGACCGGGTATGTCTTCCTGAACTGGAAAGAGGGTGCGATGATCGTGAACACCTCGCCTAGCTACACCTTCACCATCCTCTCCTCTCGCAGCCTGGTGGCGAATTTCGCCGTTGGATTCACCGTGGCCGCGAGTGCTTCGCCTGCCCCCGGCGGCACGGTGAGCGGGGCCGGCGGGTATGCCCAGAATGCGACGGTGACACTCGAGGCCACGCCTGCAAGCGGATATGCCTTTGTGAACTGGACCGAGGGTGCGACACTCGTGAGTTCGGCGGCGATCTATCAGTTCCCTGCCACCGCCAACCGCACGCTGGTGGCCAACTTCCAGCCAACCTATCAGCTCACCCTGGACCCTTCATCGGCGACCATGGGCACGGTCGCGGGCGGCGGCATTTATCCCAGCGGCACCAGTGTCACCGCCACCGCCTCTCCGCTGACCGGGTATCTTTTCCTGAACTGGAGTGAGGGCGGCACCATCGTGAGCACCTCGCCGGGCTACACCTTCACCATCCTCTCCTCCCGCAGCCTGGTGGCGAATTTCACCGCTGGATTCACCGTGGCCGCGAGCGCTTCGTTTGGCCCTGGCGGCACGGTGAGCGGGGCTGGCGAGTATGCCCAGAATGCGACGGTGACACTCGAGGCCACGCCTGCCACCGGCTATCAATTCACCAACTGGACCGAACTCGGGACCGTCGTTAGCAGCAACTCCAGTTACTCATTCACCGCTGCCGCCAACCGCACTCTCGTGGCAAATTTCGTCCCCATCCTCGGCGTCAGCAACGGCACGCCAGGCATCGTGGGCCTGTCATGGCCCGCCTCGGCCAGCGGTTGGATCTTGCAGGAAAACCCCGATCTCATACCCGCAAATTGGGTGCCCTCCAGCCTGCAGGTAACCACCAGCGGCGGCCAAAACCTGGTCACCATCACCAACCCGACCGGCACCCTCTTCTTCCGCCTTGCTTATCCATGAGCTGACTGCTTGCTTTGCACGGCTGCGGGTGTTTCCCGTATTTCCAGGGCTCACATGATTCACTCCAGCATGCGATGAAACCACCGGTTCCCACGGAACCGGACGCGTCGGTTGCGTTCGTCCGGATCAGTGGGGGGCCTCGCCCGGCTCACCCCGTGGCCCGGCCGCCGGCGGTTTCGCCGTCCACGAATGCGGGCATGACGATGCATTGCCCGATCGTCTTGGCGGCGGGGTTGAGCGCCTGCAGCATCAAGCGGGCCGCGCCCCTTCCCAAGCGCTCGGCATCCATTTGATAGCGGGCGATGGTCGGAATGCTCTCGGCGAGCACCACCGTGTCCCGGCATGAAATCACCGCAGCGACCGTCGGCACGGGATACCCGCGGCGCGTGAGGTGGCCAATGGTGGCATGCACATGGTTGGCGAACGCCACGAGATACGCGGTCGGGGCCGGCCGCTCGAGCAACAAGCCGTCAAGCACCCGGCACAGGCCGGGTACGGTGTCGTCGAAGAGCGCAACTTCCGCCGTGGCTCCGGTCGCGGCGGCGGCGGCCACGAACGCGTCGGCGCTGGCGAGGTCGCCCGCCGTCGCCTTTTCGACTGATAGGAAAACCATCCGGCGATAACCGCGGGAGGCGAAAATGCCGACCGCATGACGACTTGCCGCCACCAAGTCGAACTCGGCGTGCGGGAGCGCGACCTCCGGGGACACGCCGCCGAGCACCACGGCCGGAATCCCCGCGCGGGCGAACCATTGTTGCACCGCCTGCGTCGAGCGGTATAGCACCCAGCCCACGGTGTTGGGCTGGGACGTGAGCTTGCGGAGCGTCTGGTCGGGATGCCGCAGGTTCAAGAGCCCGGGGTGATGATGAAATTCAAAGCTCAGGCCCGCGCGGCCGAGCGCTTCGCTGATCGTCTGGAATATGATTTGGGAATGTCCGGCGATGATGAACCGCGGATGCGGGCTGAGCAAACGCACCAAATTGCCGGCGAGCACGAGGGGCGGACGCCTGCGCTTGCCGACCGGGGCAACAATGGAATGCCGCCGTCCGCCCCGTCCGCCGGGACGCAACAGGCCTTCCGCGAAGAGCGCGGCAAGTGCGCTGCGGAGGGTGCCGCGCGACACTCCCAAGTCACGGCATAATTCCGTTTCCGCTGGCAGGACGCCCTGCCAACGGTTTTCGCCCAGGCCCCGGCGGATGTAGTTCGCAGCTTGGCTGGCAAGCGACAAGCGGATCGGCATCGAATCGTCGGGTGGCTGGTTCTTGTTCATCGGCGGCAGCGGGAAATTTGTCCGGTTTATAGACAATTCGCAAGCCCCATTGCGTGCTTTCCTGGCGGGAATCCGTGTGGTCACTTCTCCCCATGCGCCTCCCGCTGCCGGTGGTCCGGACCAACCCGGTCGGATTGCCAGACGGTGCGCCAATGTGAACAATCAAGAATGGAAAGAAGCATGACCATGAAAACCATCCAACTCTCTACAAGATCCCTGCTCGTGGCGCTCGCCGCCTGGTGCGCCGGGGCTTCTTCGGCCAATGCGACGCCCATCACCTGGGGAGCCGCTCAGAATGTCACCGGTGCCAGCGATGTGCTCAACACCGGCACCCCCGTGTATGCGTACGCATTTGGCACTGATGTGGGCGCACAAACCGTCAACGGCGTGGCCTTTGCCGTGGGGGGTATCGGCGGTGGCGGGACCAACGTCACGATAACCGGCGGACAGGCCTGTGGACCCTATTTTCCTTTGTCCAGTCCAGCAGGCTACAACGGCATCCTGAAGGGTGCCGTTTTTGCCAATAACGCTTCGGGTGCAGTCATGACGGCTACCCTCAAGAATCTGGTTGAAGGCCAGGAATATGCCGTCCAAGTGTGGTCCGGTAACGTGGATTATGGCGGCAGCAACGTGACCTACGACGGATCAGTGAGTTTGTCGCAGACGATTGGCCAGTTCGCGATCGGCACGTTCATCGCCGACGCGACCGGATCGCAGGTAATTGTCCTTACGGGAATTAATTGCCAGTTCAACGCGATCCAAGTTCGGACCGTGCCCGTAAACGGCACGCCGCCGACGGTCGCCATCACCAGCCCGGCTGACACCGCGACTGTGGGCATCAACTTCACCGTCAATGCCACTGCCTCGGACGACGGCACGGTCACCGATGTGGCCTTCTACGACGGTGCCACGCTGCTCGGAAACGACAATACCGGCCCCGATTACAGCTATGCCTGGAACGGCGCGCCAGAAGGCGCCCATGTGCTGACAGCCAAGGCGTGGGACAACAACGGCATGACGACCACCTCGGCCGAGGTCAACGTCACAGTCATTGATCCGCCGACGGTCGCCATCACCAGCCCGACCAACAACACGACCATGGGCGTCAACTTCACAATCGATGCCGCTGCCACGGACAACGGCACGGTCAGACAGCCGTGGCGTGGGACAACGACGGCCATTCGGCCACGTCGGCCGTGGTCAACGTCACGGCCACTAACATCACGTGGGGGGCTGCCCATAACATCGTCGGCGACAGTGATGTGCTCAGCACAGGAACCTCCGTGTATGCGTATGCATTTGGTAACACGAATCAACCGACCTGGCCAGTAGCCGTCAACGGCGTGGACTTCGCCTATGCGAGTCAAAACGGTGGCGGGACCAACGTCACTTTGGGAGTGCCATCACCATCCACGCGTGTCGCAGGGCCCTATTTTGGCGGGATGGGTGGCTTGAGCGCTGGATACACTGCCATCCTGAAGGGCGGCTTTTGGTGCCATACCCCGTTCGCGCTCTACTCTCTCAATCTCAACAACCTGACCGCCGGCACTGAATATGCCGTCCAAGTGTGGTCCCTGTCCCCGGTGGCGTATGGCTCCCAGAACATTACGCTCGATGGAGTAACTCTGTCGTCTCACGATGGCACCGGAACCGGCCAGTACTTGATCGGCTCATTCACCGCCACCGCCACGACGCAGACCATCAGCGTGGGTCCGGCGACCAATGCCATGGGCCCGCTTTGCGCGGTGCAAGTCCGGACCGTGCCCGCACCCGGCACGCCGCCGACGGTCGCCATCACCAGTCCGGCCGACAACGCGACGGTGGGCGTCAACTTCACAATCGATGCCACCGCCACGGACGACGGCACGATCACCAAGGTGTCGTTCTTCGACGGCACCACCCAGCTCGGCCCCGACGTCACTGACCCCCCATACAGCTATGCCTGGAACGGCGCGCCAGAAGGTGCCCATGTGCTGACAGCCGTGGCGTGGGACAACGACGGCATGACGACCACCTCGGCCGAGGTCAACGTCACAGTCATTGATCCGCCGACGGTCGCCATCACCAGCCCGACCAACAACACGACCATGGGCGTCAACTTCACAATCGATGCCGCTGCCACGGACAACGGCACGGTCA
>JAPLUI010000025.1 GCA_026397725.1 Verrucomicrobiota bacterium
TGATGTGTTTCTCCACCCTGAGCCGGAGGTGGCGGAGTGTGGTTGGCTCGATGGCCAAGTGACGCGGTGTTTCCAGCGTGCTGCGGATGGGGTTCCAGAAAGTCATGCCCCATTCGGGCTGGCCAGCCCACCAAGTCAATCAAAATCCAAGCCGTTTGACGATACCTGTTGCCGAGTTGCGTGAGGTCGCCTCCGGCACACTTTACCAAGCATCGAGTTTTATATGATGAATTTCACAGTGCGGAATTTGCCATGCCGAATTTGGATACGCATTTGCAAGCATTGTATCACAATGATTCTGAATTAATTGTTGTTTGTCTTTGCCATATGTACAATCAAAAAGAGTGGTGTGGTATTGAATGGAGAGCAATCAGGGATTTGATGAACCAGAGACAAAGCGCATCTATTATGTTTTTGAGAGTTGATTCCGGTGACGTTGATGGCATATTTGGTACTATTGATGGCTTTATTACAGTGAACAATGACAATATTGATGATGTTACATCTAAGATAATCGAACGCCATAGTATTTTGTAATAAAGGTTCGAGATCTAATTTATCGTGGTCTTGGCTGTGCAACGCAGTTAGGAGACTGCTGTTGGAAAAGCTTCTCTTCTGAATTGATATGCGCTCGATGGCGGGCTACTATGCCTGCGGCACATATGTAGCATACGCACCTGTGTCTGTTTTTTATGCTTTCAAACACCACCGGCGCTGAGCACCGACCCGGCCGCGGAAACAGCGCTGGCGCTGGCGGGCTGCCTCAAAGTGTGGTCTGAAGGTAAGCGTGGTCCGAAGCGCGTATGAACTTTCTGGCGGACGGCGCGTTGCGGTCATAGCGTAGCCCCTATGACAGCTACGCACGACACCATCATGAAGGCCGACCGCCGCGGGCGACTGCGCTTTTCTCCGGGGCACCGGATCGCCCTGCTCAAGGCCTATCATGCCAGCGGCCTGAGCGGGCAGAGAATAGCCGCCCAGCACGGCGTGAAATACCCGACCCTGGCCTTCGCGTATGGTGATCGGAACGGCGGGCGTCGGGGCAGAGAAATCGGAAAGAGGATTTATGATATCGGAAGAGGATTTATGATTTCCGATTCTTGAGTTTTGATTTTTGATCTGAGCATGAAAATGCCTACCGCGCCGGCGAGCTCAGTTCAGCAATCAAGAATCAACTATCATAAATCGGATATCGAACGTCGCGGAACGCGCGGCGGTCGCCATGCTGGCGGAACTCTTTGGACGTTGATCGGTGAGGAGCCTGTTTCATGGTCCTTCCGCCACATGGGTGGCGAACAAGTCGTATTGCTCCTGCTTGGCCGGGTTCCGCAGGGTGTGGGACGGCATGGCGGCGTCGAAGTTGAAGACCAGCGCCTCGACGACCTCGCGGCGGTTTTCCAGCTTGCCGCCGGTGTGATAGAAGTGCTCGCGAGTGACGATGTTGAAGCGGTTCCAGTATTGCTCCAGCGTCAGGTTCGTCCGGTAGTCGTTGTGGTGCCAGGTGGAGAGAATGAAGCGGGCCGGGGTGGCGGAAAGGAGGGTGAACAGGCGCTCCTCGTCCTGCTCGGTCCAACTGTTGAAGTAGTCCACATGGCGGCCGAGGTAAGGCGGGTCGCAGTAGATCAGGTCGTCCGGGCCGGCCAGCTTGATGATTTCCTCAAAGTCGGCGACGAGGAACCTCCAGTCGGGTTGGATGACTTTGGCGGCATCTTCGATTTGGTTGACGATCTTGGTGATGTAGGCCCGCGCGAAGCGTTCCGGCTTCTTGCAGAAGGGGATATTCCAGCCGCCCTTGCGGTTGAAGCGCATCATCCCGTTGAACCCGGCACGCGACAGGAACAGCAAATCCAGCGGGGCGAAATGGGCATTGAAGCGGTCGCGAATGGCGCGAAAGTGGACGTAGCCGTTTTCATCGGCGGCGCTCAGCGCGGCTCCTTCCAATTCGAGGAACTGGCGGGCGATGCCCGGCGTGATTTCTCCAGACTGGATCGCCTGGTAAAGCCGGATGATGTGAGGATTGATGTCGCCGAGAATGGCCTTGCGACTGCCCGAATTGAGGGCCACCACGCCGGTGCCGAGAAACGGCTCGATCCAGCGTCCTTTGAAGTCCGGCTTCAGCAGATTGATCCAGGGCACCAACTTGGTCTTGATGCCCTGGCTTTTCAGGGGCGGCGTGACTACTCGCATGGGGATGGCGGTTTGCGGGGTTTGGTCTTGGTGCGGACCGGGACGATGAGGGTCTTGTCGGCCCCCTTGAAATCCATGAAATCACCAAGCGTGCGGATCGACTGGGGTTGGCCATCCCGGAGCATGGTGGCGAGGCCGTGGTTCATCCAGTATTCGTCGAACCACTTTTCGCCGAGTTTGGAGAACACCCCGCGACCGCGGCGGATGTCCTCGATCCAGGTGATCGCTCCAATGTTTGCGGTGTTGCCCGAGCCTTGCCGATCGCCGGCAAGCTGCCACTTCTCACAAACGAAGAATTCGAAATCACGGACGACGGAGGTGATCGAACGCAGGCTTGGCACCTGGATTTCCGGGCGGGACGTGGGAGGGTGCTTACTCTCATGGCCGAGTTCGGCGACTGAGAAGGAGCGGGTTTCATCGAGTTCCTCGGGTGCAATCCGGGTGTAAATCACGCCAAGGCAGAAATGGGCGTTGTAGTTCGAATAGGGGAACTGGATGTTTTTCGAGGAGGCGCGGTCCTTGAAATAAGCGCCGTGACTGCCAAGGGTGAAGCCGTTGACATGTCCGGGAAACTCGGGGTCGCGATAGCTGGTCTTGAGATCCACGGCAAACTTGAGGTTCGAATCGGTCTTGCTGACGAAACTCAAGTCCGGATACCAATTCTGCTTCTCGGCAAGGACAATCGAGTAGCCGGTGGCTTCGCCGAAGGCCAGCAGGCGAGGAAACATGTGGATTTCCAGGATTTTGGAGACGATCTTGGTGTCGGAACTCACCGTGAAGACGTTGCGGTAAATGTCGATGAACCCTTTGACCGCCCATTGGCCGTCTTCGCCAGCCACGTAGTCGCGCAGACTGGCGGTGAACTCAGTCAGCGCTTCCGCGAAGGCCTTCTTTCGGGTGGCGTATTTCGTCATGCGGGGTGATCATGGGCGTGATGGGTGCTGTTGTCGAGGATTACAGCGGTGATTGGTCGGGAGCCGATCTGCTGAAGCAACTGCATCTCGCGAATACGGTGCGCGACGGGGGACTGATCGACATCGCCGAGGGCAAGGTGAAGGTCCGCTTCATGGCGGAATTGCAGCGCGACCTGGGCCTGGCCTACCGCCCGGCGCATTGGACGGAAGCGCGGCTGGCGGCGTGGATCTGCCGAAACCTGCCGGACCCATACACGACCCATGCCAGCAAGAATGCCTTCGTTTCCGCATGGCTCGGGAAATTGCTCCAGCACGATGGCTACGATCTGGGCATCCGGCAATTGATCGAAGCCCAGATCAAGGGCCTGCGCAAGACCGCCGTCCGGCAAGCCTATCAACAGACGCTGTTCGGAGACGACCGTGCCGTGCGCATCCGGGTGGACGGCAGCTACAGTTTCGAATTCCATCCTGACTCCTACGCGCCGGACCGGGATTACGACGGCCGTTTCGGCGAGGCGGATTTCCAGCACCACTACTACCCGCGGATTGGCGACTTCGACTCGAAAGAGGAATACCTGTGTGCGTGCGAGTTGGAAAAATGGGCGGCACGCGGGCGAATCGACTTCTGGGTGCGGAATCTCGTTAGGAAGCCGTGCAGTTCGTTTTACCTCCAGACGGCGGAAGGACGGTTCTATCCGGATTTCGTCTGCCGGCTGCCGGGCAACACGATGCTCGTGGTGGAATACAAGGGTGCCGACCGCTATGCCGCGGCCAAGATGGACCGCGACATGGGAGAACTGTGGGCGGAACTGAGCGGCGGCAAGTGCCGCTTCGTGATGGTGACGGACAGGAAGTGGGGAGATATCGAGGGGAGGTTGAAATAGTGGCAGAACTCAGCGTTTGACCTCAACAGAGCTGAGCTGTCGAGCAAGCTGAATTCCCGGTAAAGGCAGGGCGTGGCGGCCTCGCCGCGCCGTGACTGGCCGTGAGGCTGAGGTGACCATGAAGAGCGAATGAACACGCGCTTTTCTTCCACCACCACAAGCTCCCTCCAATCTCACCGCCTTGCGGCGGACCAGTGGGCGGACCGAGGCCGGCTCCGCCCTACCTTTGAGGGAACCTGCTCGGCTCTTCGACCAAAACGCGGTGGTTTGCTGAGTTCTGATGCTTGCGGGCTCCTTCGAGGAACTGGCGGGCGATGCCCGGCGTGATTTCCCCCGACTGGATCGCTTGGAAAAGCCGGATGATGTGAGTAAGATTAGGCGGCAGAGAAGCAATCAGAACGCTGCTTGACGTCATCACCGCCCGTTCCGCCCGTTCTCCCTGCCGTGATGCGCCCGGCTTCGGCGGTGGCATCCGCGCCGCGCGGGCGGCAGCCGGGAGCAGGAGCAAGGCGAGGCCCAGGATGGGACTTGGGAAGCGCGGGCGCCGCGTGCTAGGGTCGATCCCCCCGCCGACGGGGAGCAAGACGCAAATCTGGGAAAGAAATTAGAGACCGCTGATTTCGCGGATAAGACGGATTTTCAAGAGCAGATGAAAAGGCCATGAGCCGCCTGCCGAGTGAGTTGAGGGTTTCTAGCAACTCTTAGAATATCAGCGTCATCCGCGAAATCAGCGGTTCAAATTTCCAATTTCAAATCCGGTGTCTGAGGAGCAATCGGATCGCTGGTGGACGTCATCACCGCCCGTCCCGCCAGCCCAGTCATTTTCCGCCCGGGTCTGGACATCTGCCCCTTATCTGCGGGGCGAGACACCCCGCAGACGGCCTGTCGCGAGACGCGCCAGCCACTTGAAGAGAGACTCCTGGGCGGGTATGGTTATTTCCCTTTGAGTTGTGCGGCCTTTTTCGCGGATTGGGTGAGGCTGAGGAAGTTCTCTCCGGTGACGACCTTGCGACCGCTTTTCTGTTCGAGATCGCGCCGCGCACTGCCGGCGACGGTGCCGCCCTCCTTGGCTGCCCGTTTGTTTTCAGGAATCCCCTGGGCGTCTTTGGTGCGGGCGATTTCGGTGGTGGCGGCCTCGCCGAGCATGGAGAAAAGGAGTTCCAGGTCGGTCATGTGGTCGCGGAGGTTCTCGCGCTTCAGGCCCTTGAGTTTGGTGTATCAGGCGGAAGATCCCCTCCGTGTTCCAGCATTGGATCGCCTGCCGGCCGCCGGCGGTGTCAAATTCGAGGGCAAGGGGGGGGACAACTTGTCCCCCCCCTTTGAAGGCGTCGGCGAGGCCCACATCGCGCGCCCGCATTTTCTTGAGGTAGTCCGCTGGATTCACCGAATCGGTGAGTGCGGCGACGACATCGGTGATGACGAACCACCATTCATTTTCATGGAGGGTCTTGCGGATTTCCTTTTTTTGGAAGAGGGCGATTTTCGTTTCCATAAGTCAGTTGAGTTCCATCCAGCATTTGAGCACCGGCCTGACGCCGACGGGTGCCGGGACTTGTTTGAGGTAGGTATTCCTGATGTGTTTCTCCACCCTGAGCCGGAGGTGGCGGAGTGTGGTTGGCTCGATGGCCAAGTGACGCGGTGTTTCCAGCGTGCTGCGGATGGGGTTCCAGAAAGTCATGCCCCATTCGGGCTGGCCAGCCCACCAAGTCAATC
>JAPLUI010000282.1 GCA_026397725.1 Verrucomicrobiota bacterium
CCGGATTTTGTTTTCTTTTTGACGACATATGCCATGGCGGAGGATCCTTTCTAGTGCTATTATCACTAGCCAAAGAGTCCGCTATTGTAAGGTTTAGTCAAATAAAAAGTCGCCTAGTGGTAAAAAAATTCCAATTTAGGTAGCGTCAGTGCTGCTCAGAAACTTGCTCAACCGCTTGATTACTGACTCATTCACCGCCGGAGCCAAGCGGACTAATGCTTCTATGGCCTCATAGTGCACATGCACATTCGGCGTGGAGTCAAAAGCATTGTCGATTAAGCGTTCCAGCGCTGCCTCCGTCACCGCGGTCGGTCCTAGAGAGCCCAAAACCGAAGCGGTGTTGGCGCGTACTCTTGCATTGGGATGCCGCAGGAATTCGGTCAGCCGGCTCATTATTGGCTCAATCGCTACCGCAGCTGGAACCAACCGCTTCAAAGCCTCCGTCACGCTATCTCGCACGTAGTTGTCATTCATCCATGGAGGGCTGTCCAGACAATCGAGCAAGCAGTTCAGCACGGCCTGGGTGGCGGCTGCCGTGCCTAAGTTGCCGAGAGCCCGAGCCGCACTGGCGCAGACAGCCCAATGGCCGTGCAGAGACTTCGTCAAAGAGTCAAACACAGCTTCGGTGGCCGCCGCTGAGCCCAACGCTCCCAGGGCATGCGCTGCCTGCATACGGGTATAACTGTCGGGATCGTGGAGCAGGCGGTCGATCAGGCGGCTGACGACCGTTTCAATTGCCGCGGTTGGACCCAACTCGTCCAGACCCAGCGCCGGGTTCATTGGCAAAGTCATTCGCAAAGGCGCTCTGGCGTCACGCCGCGAGTCGATCAACCGGCTGGGCGCGGACGTGGGTGCCCCTGCGGGATTCAGCTTACTCAATACCTCCCCGGCTTTCTCTCGAACGCGGAAAGCCGAATCTCGCAGACATTCGTTCAAACGGCCCAAGGCAGCCTCGGTCGCTGAGGCAGAACCCAAGCGGCCCAAAACATCTATCGCTCGTTCCCTCTTATCCGGGTCTGAATCTAGTGACAGGTTGATGAGTTGGTCTACCACGGGGGCGGTTGCCGCCGCCGGACCCAAGCGGCCGAAAACGTCCTTCACCGTGTCGCACACCACGTGATCGGAGTCACGCAGCCAACTGGTCAAGCGGCTCAGGACCCGCTCCGTAGCCGCTGCCGTCCCGAAACGTCCCAGCGCCTCTGCGCCTGCTTCGCTGACCATCCCATTCTGACTGCGCAGTGCATCGGTCAACGCGTCCAATACCGCTTCGGACGCTGCCGCCGGACCTAAACGTCCTAAGGATTCCGCCGATTGGGCACACAAAAAATTGTCTCCGTCGCGCATACAATCGATTAGCCGCGGCAGCACCATTCGGATCGCCACCGAACCTAGTTGGCCCATCGCCAGAGCCGCAGATTGGCGCCGGTCCGAATCTTTTGATTGGAGGTAGGCCGACAATGTCGCCACCACTGAAGGTCCAGTTGCCGCTCCGATGAACGGAAGAGTGTTGGTCAAATGCCTGAATGGTGTCGCTACCCCTCTGGTTCTCCGCGTGCTCTTCAGCCAGAGGTTGAGAATTTCATTCGCGATTCGTTCAGGAGCGGTCGGAGTGTGCGGAACTGTCCAGGAAGTGGCTGCCTGTTGATGAAGCCTCAACTCCGGGAGGCAACGCCCCGCTAAGCACAGCCGATGGTGCAGCATGTCGTCTTTTGTGGGATCGGCTAAGTAGACCAAGAGCGGCTCCGGGTCATCGAGCAAACCGGCCAGAAATGCCACCGTCTCCCAATAAGCGGGATACCAGGATTTCTTGTCTACGAATTCCTCAATTCCACTCCAGCCCTTAGTCTTGGCTTCTTCGTTGAGACTGCGGGCGACGAGGTATTCGAGCAGACTGCGATGAGCGAAGCTGAATTGGGTCTCCACCCCGTCGCGCAGGCCGGCGCCCACGAGGATACCCGTCTCGAGTAGTTCGTCCCGCAGGAGTGTCGGCCAACTGGCGTCCGTCGGCATGGGTTGGCCGGCGCGGCTCGCTTCCAACGCCGCCCAAGGCACGGGCAATCTGGGGCATTGTTCCAGTTCGCGGGTGATTTCCTCGTGCGTGAAGAGGTTGCCGGCAGGATGCCGTTGGAACAGCGGGCGGACGATGCCGACCAGAAAGCGCACCAAGTCGTCTACATGCGGTTCAGCGCGCGCCAGCGGTCTTTCCTTCCAAGCGCGCCGGGCCAGGCCGCGCACGACGTGGGCGTAAAGCTCCACGCGCCGGGTGGTGACGGTCACGGGCGCCTCCTCATGCGCCAGGCACAGGAAAGTGGCAATCAACGGCGTGCGTGCCGCGTGAGCCAGCGAGTAGTTCCGGTCTAGCGCCTGGCTGAGCGCATTGGCATTCTCCTTGTCCGAGGCGAACCAGCGTTGGACGAATTGCCGGATTTCCAGCGGATTGAACGAAGCCAACTCGTATTCGGCCAGTTCTCTCCAGGGGACGAGGTTGCGCGACCAGTTGGCAGGCCGACAGGTTAGGAGTACCCGGGTGTTCCAACCCTGTGTGTCGATGGCGCCCAACCGGACGGCGAGGGTGGTTTGCAGTTCTTTTCCTTGCACCTCATCCAACGCGTCGAGGAGCAGCCAGGTGGTTCGCGAGCGCAGCCGTTGCTCCAGCCACGCCAAGAAACACGGGAGTGGAGAAAACTCCAGCCGCACCAACTCAAGCAACGCGGCAGCCGGATCGTTGGACAGGTTGGGGTCGGCGAAGCGGGCGAGTGTGAGATGCAGGGGCAGTTCGAGGGTGTCCAGTCCTGCCTGGCGTTGCTGGACGACGTCACGGGCCGCACGGGCCAGGTCCAGGGTGGTGGTCTGGGTGAGAAAGGATTTGCCGCTGCCGGGCCCGCCCAACACCACGGCCCGGCGGACCTGCAGGCGCTCCTGTTGCCAGGGCACTTCTTCCTGCCGCTTCTCCCCGGAGGCTTCCTCGTAGAGCGCGGCGATTTCCGGGTCCACATAGTCGCGGGCGGCTTCGCGGCGGGCGGGGTCGTCGTTTTCCCCACCCTCCGACGACGATGGCGCTCGCTCGCGGAAACGGTCGCGCTCCGGTGGGTCCGGCCGGGTGGTGGATTCCTTGAGCACGCGCATGGGCACGGCAATGGCGCTGGCGGCGATGAACTCGCGGTCCTGAAACCAGGGTGTGCGGTCGAGCGTCTCCTCCAGCTTCCGCAGGTAGTCGAGCACCGCCTCGCTCAACTGCGAGCGGACGTTGACAAGTTGGGCCAGTGTCGGAGGCATGGTAGTTGAGAATCGTGCTCCTGAATCGGGTTCGCTTCAACTCTTTTCCCCACTCAACTGGCTGATCGTCCGGACGAGCAGACTGCCATCAGGTTTGCCAAACCAGCGGATTCCCGCGTGCATGAAGCTGTCCAATGCCTCCGCCGCGTTGGCGCGTACGCCATCGTTCCGGTCGCGTAAAAGCTCGGTCAAACGGCTTAGCACCGTCTCGGTCGCCGCCGTTGGACCCAAGCTACCCAGAGCCTTCACCGCGTTGGCGCGCACATCCTGGTTAGGGTTGCACAGAAAGTTGGTTAACCGACTGAGCACCGTTATGGTCGCTGACGCCGGACTCAACCGGCCCAAGGCCTCCGCCGCGTAACTGTTCACGATCCCATGGCCGATGGGATCTGCCACACAGTCTGTCAAGCGGCCCAGCACCGTTTCAATTGCCGCTGCACCTCTCATCTCCCCTAACGTTATCGCAGCACGCAAACGTACCATGAGGTCTCGGTCGTTTAGGCAGTCGCTCAGCCGGCTCACCACCGCCTCAGTCGCCACTGCCGGACCGAAGTCACCCAGAGTGCGCGCTGCGCCGAAACGTGTCCCCGAGTCAGGGGCGCACAGCCAGTCGGTTAGCAGGTTCAGCACCGGTTCGGTCGCCGCCGCCGGACCCAAGCGGCCCAAGGCATTCGCCGCCCAGAGGCGCACGAATTCCTCGGGGTCGCGCAGGCAGTCGGTCAGCCGGCTCAGCACCGGCTCGGTCGCCGCCGCCGGACCCAACGCACGCAAGGCCGCCGCCCCGCTGGCGCGTACGAACATTTCAGGAGCGCACAGCCAGTCAGTCAACCAGTTCAGCAGCGCTTCGGTCACTGCCGCCCGATTCAACGTGCCGAAGGCCTCTGCCGCCGCCATGCACACGGTCCACTCGTGATCGCGCATACGCTCGGTCAGCCGGGTGAGCACCGCCTCAGTCGCCGCCGCCGGACCTAAGCGGCCCAAGGTACTCGCCGCCTGGGAGCGCACCTTCTCGTGGGGATCGCCCAGACACTCGGTCAAACGGCTCAGCACCGCCTCGGTCGCCGCCGCCGGACCGAAATCATACACATACAACGCCCTCGCTGCCCCGAAGCGTACGAGCCAGTTAGGATCGCGCAGGCGCTCCGCCAACTGACTCAGCACCACCTCTGGCGCGGTCGCTGGACACAAGCGGCCCAAGGCCTTCTCCGCCCAGTAGTTAAAGCCATCTTTGTAGTTATGCAGAATGTCAGTCAACCGGCTCAGCACCTCATCGGTCGCCGCCGCCGGACCTAAGTGGCCCAAGGCTTCCGCCGCCAATGCCCGCTGCGCCGGCAGTTCCCCCTGGAGTTGTGATAACAGGGCAACAACCAGCGAATCCGCCCACACCGCGGCGATGAACGGCAAAGCATTCGTCAAGTGACTGAACGGCCTACAGTCTCGGGCATTCTCCAGCCAAAGGGCTAAGATGTCTTTCGCGACTCGTGCCGAGTCGGCCGAGAGCAAGGCGTCGGATTTAACCAAGATCGCAGGCTGACGAGGCGTCAACTCGGGCAGGCAACGGCCTGTCAGGCAGAGCCGCTGCCGGGTCTGGTCGTCCTTGGTCGAATCGCTCAGCAGGGTCAAGAGTGGTTGCGGATCAGCCAGCAGACCGGCCAGGAACACGACGGCTTCCTGCCAAGCCGGGTGCCAGGACTTCTTGTCCACGAATGCCGCAATTGAACTCCAACCCTTGGTTTTGGCCTCTTCGCTGAGGTTCCGAGCGACGAGATATTCCAGCAAACTTCGATGGGCGAAGCTGAATTGCGTCTCCACCCGGTCGCGCAGGCCGGCACCCACGAGGATACCCGTCTCGAGCAGTTCGTCCCGCAGGAGTGTGGGCCAACTGGCCGACGACGGCATGGGCTGGCCGGCGCGGCTCGTTTCCAACGCCGCCCAAGGCACGGGCAATTTGGGACAGCGCTCCAGTTCGCAGGTGATTTCCTCGTGGGTGAAGAGGTTGTCGGCAGGATGCCGTTGGAACAGCGGGCGGGCGATGGCGACCAGAAATCGCACCAGGTCGTCCACATGCGGTTCAGCGCGGGCGAGCGGTCTTTCCTTCCAGGCGTGCCGAGCCAAGCCGCGCACGACGTGGGCGTAAAGCTCCACGCGCCGGGTGGTGACGGTCACGGGCGCCTCCTCATGCGCCAGGCACAGGAAAGTGGCAATCAACGGCGTGCGCGCCGCGTGAGCCAGCGAGTAGTTCCGGTCTAGCGCCTGGCTGAGGGTATCACCACGCGGCGGTTCTGAGGCGAACCAGCGTTGGACGAACTGCCGGATCTCCAGTGGATTGAACAGTGCCAGTTCGTATTCGGTCAGTTCGCCCCAGGGGATCTGTTCACGGGAGTAGTTGGCCGGGCGACAGGTGAGGAGCACGCGGGTCTGCCAGCCCTGGGCTTCGATGGCCCTCAGCCGCCTAGCCAGCGTGGGCCGATGATCTTCGCGCACTTCGTCCAAGGCGTCCAGGATGAGCCAGGTGGTTCGCGAGCGGAGCCGTTGCTTCAGCCACGCGAGGAAACAGGGGGGCGGAGAGAAGTCCCGCCCTACCAACTCGAGCACCGCATCAGCCGGGTCCGGCGGAAGCGTGGGATCGGCGAAGCGTGCGAGTGTGAAATGCAGGGGCAGATCAAGGGTGTCGAGTCCTGCCTGGCGTTTCTGGAGGGCGTCCAGAGCCGCGCGGGCCAGGTCGAGGGCGGTGGTCTGGGTGAGAAAGGATTTGCCGCTGCCGGGGCCGCCCAACACGACGGCCCGGTGGATCAGCAGGCGCTCCTGTTGCCAGGGGACTCCCTCCCGCCGCTTCTCGCGCGTGGCTTCCTCATAGAGCGCAGCGATTTCGGGGTCCACGTAGTCGCGCGATGCTTCGCGGGGCTCGCCTTTCCCTGCCTCATCAGCGTCCTCACCACGTGGACCGGGACGGGGCGGCTCTGGTCGAGTGGATTCCTTGAGCACACGCACCGGCACGGCAATGGCGCTGGCGGCGATGGGCTTGCGATCGCGAAACCAAGGCGTGCGGTCGAGCCTTTGCTCCAACTTCTGGAGGAAGTCGAGCACCGCCTCGGTCAACTGCGAGCGGACAGCTACAAGTTGAGCCAGTGTCGCGCCATTCATGACGATCCTCTATGGACAGCATCCGAGGCAGATTTATCTCCGCTCAAGATCTGCACGGTGGTGAAATGAAAACCGCCGTCCTTGGCAAACCAACGTATCCCGGCCTGCAGAAAACGCGTTAAAGCCTCCTCCTCATAGTGCGGTCCACGGTCCTCTATGGAGTTAGTCATGGTCATCTGGCTCACCGCCACGCCCGTCGCCGCCGGACCCAAACGCACCAGCGCCTCAGCCGCACGCCGCCGAATATCTCCTCCCGTGTCGTGGCGCCATTCGCCGCCTGAGTCGCGCAGCAATTTGGTCAACCGAGTTACCACCGGGTCGGACGCCGCCGCCGGACCTAAACGCGCCAGCGCCTCTGCAGCGCTGGCGCGGACCTGCCGGTCCGGATCATCCAGACACTCGGTTAATTGGCTCCCCGCCGTCTCGGTCGCCGCCTTCGCACCCAACGCACCCAACCACCGCAACAACGTCTCCCGCTTCAGCTTTTTCACCGCCTCCTTACAGACATCGTAGAAGTCCATGTCCCGGTCGCGCGGACCCTCGCTCAAGCGGCTCATCACCGCGTCGGTCGCCGCCGCCGGGCCCAACTGCCCCAAAGCCCACGCCGCTGTCTTGCGGGTGTTCTTGTCGAGATCGCCCAGACACTCAGTCAAGCGGCTTATCACCGCGTCGGTGGCGACCGCCGGCCCCAACTGCCCCAGCGCGTATGACGCACGCTGGCGGACGAGCGGGTCCGGGTCGCGCAGCCCCTCGGTCAATGGACTCAGGACAAGCTCTGAAGCAGAAGCCCCCATGCGTTTCAGCGCGTCCGTTACATTCGAAGCATGGCAAGCGAGCGGTTCGCGCAGCCATCCGGTAAGTCGGTTCAGGACCAACTTCGTAGCGGCCGCGGGACCCAAATCCCTCAGTGCCATCCATGCGAGGTCCGAGTCCTGTTTGCACAGCCAATCAAGCAACTGGTTCAAGACCGGCGGGGTCATCGCTGATGGTCCCAACCTCACCAGTGCCCACATCGCTCGCCAGCAAACGTGACCATCCCGCCCGCGCAGAAGCTCGGATAGCTGGGTCAGGACCGGCTCCGTGGCCACCGCCGCCCCCAATTGCCCCAATGCCTCTACGGCGCTGCCCCAGACGGCTTGCTCCGGGTCGCGCAGGCACTCGACCAAGCGGTTCGCCACCGCGTCGGTCGCCGCTGCCGAACCAAAACGCCCCAGCGTGTTCGCCGCATGCTGTCGGACGAGCCAGTCGGGGTCGCGCAACCATTCGATCAACCGGCTCAACACCGCGTCGGTCGCCGCTGCCCCACCCACCTGCCCCAGCACTCCAGCCGCCATCATGCGGACATGCTTGTCCTGGTCGCGCAGGCATTCGGTCAACTGGTTGAGCACCGGCTTCTTTGCCGCAAGCGCATTCAGCCCATGCAGTTTCAGCGCCACACGGCCGCGCACGTCCCTGTCCGGGTCGCGTAGTAATTCGGTCAACCGGCTCACCACCGGCGCGGTCGCCGCTGCCTCACCCAACTGCGCCAGCGCCCTCCCCGCCATCTCACTAATGTCGGAGTCCGGAACGTGCAGCCATTCGGTCAACCGCTTAAGCACTGATTCCGTGGCAACCGCTCCCCCCATGTGCTTCAGCGCCGCAACTGCGGACCAGCCGACGGTCTTTTCCGGGTCACCAAGACAGTCGGTCAAGCGGTTCGCTACCAGCTCGGTTGCAGCCGCTGGACCCAACCGCCCCAGCGTGCGCACCGCAATCCGGCGGACGTCCCCTTGTGAGTCACACAGCCACTCGGTCAACCGCGCCAACACCTCCGGAGTGGCTGCTGCATGGCCCAAGCGCCCCAGTGCCTCACTCGCCCGCTCGCGTAGACTCGACGTTAATGGGATGGTCGCCTCAGGAATGCGCAAACAGTTGGTAAGGCACGCCAGCACCTCCGGCGTGGCCGCCCCACTGCCCAAGCGCCCTAATGCTTCCGCAGCGTGGAGGCGTTCCCACCATCCGCCATACGGACCTGATTTTGACTCCAAGCGACGAATCAAGGCTGGGACGAGATGCGGACTGCAGGCAGCACCCAGCGCAGGCAGCGTGTTGGTCACGCAGTTGAAGCGCATGTTCCACCTTTCGTTTTTCCACCAGATCTCCAAGATCTCCGCGGCGATATCCTGCAGTTTTGGGTGTCGTGTCGGCTTTGTCGTGCTTTGGCTCGCTTGCAAGAAGATTTGCAGCGCTGATTCGGTCAACTCCGGCAGGCAATTCCCCGCCAGGCAGAGTCGTTGACGGGTGACGTCGTCGGTGGACTTGTCAGCCAGCAAGGCCAGCAGCGCCAGCGCATCGTCGGGTGCCAACAGCCCGGCCAAGAACAGGATCGGTTCCCGCCACGCCGGGTGCCAGGACTTTCGGTCCGCGAATGCCTCAATCGAACTCCAACCCTTGGTTTTGGCCTCTTCGCTGAGGTTGCGGGCTACCAGGTATTCCAACAATGAGCGATGGGCGAAGCTGAACTGTGTCTCCACCCCGTCGCGTAGGCCGGCACCCACCAGGATGCCGGCTTCCAGCAGTTCGTCCCGCAAATCATCTGGCGCGTTGGTCTCCTTCTTCCCATCTATCCAAGCCCGTGGTCGGTCCTCCGTGTTCCTCAATGCGTCCATAAGCTCTGCATGCGTGAAGAGGTTGCCGGCGGGATGCCGTTGGAACAGCGGGCGGGCGACTCCGATTAGAAACCGCACCAAGTCGTCCACGTGCGGATCGGTGCGTGCCAGCGGCTTTTCCTTCCAGGCGTGCCGGGCTAGGCCGCGCACCACGTGGGCGTAGAGTTCAGCGCGGCGGGTCTTGTCGCTGACGGGCGCTTCCTGGTGCGCCAGGCAGAGGAAGGTGGCGATGAGCGGTGTGCGTGCGGCGTGGGCCAGCGAGTAGTTCCGGTCCAGCGCCTGGCTGAGCGCATTGGCACTCTCCTTGTCCGAGGCGAACCAGCGTTGGACGAATTGCCGGATTTCCAGCGGATTGAACGGGGCCAGCTCGTATTCAGTCAGTTCGCCCCAAGGGATCTGTTCGCGAGAGTAGTTGGCGGGGCGACAGGTGAGGAGCACGCGCGTCTGCCAACCCTGGGTTTCGATGGCTTGCAGCCGCTCGGTCAGCGCGGGCCGATGGTCTTCGCGCACTTCATCCAAGGCGTCGAGGATGAGCCAGGTGGTTCGCGAGTGCAGCCGTTGCTTCAGCCACGGGAGGAAACAGGGGGGCGGAGAGAAGTCCAGCCTTGCCAACTCAAGCACCGCATCAAGCGGGTCCGGCGGCAGCGCGGGGTCGGCGAAGCGTGCGAGTGTGAAATGCAGGGGCAGTTCGAGGGTGTCGAGTCCTGCCTGGCGCTTCTGGACGGCGTCACGAGCCGCGCGGGCCAGGCCGAGGGCGGTGGTCTGGGTGAGAAAGGATTTGCCGCTGCCGGGGCCGCCCAGCACTACCGCCCGGTGGACTTGCAGGCGCTCCTGTTGCCACGGGACTTCTTCCTGCCGCTTCTCCCCGGAGGCTTCCTCGTACAGCGCGGCAATTTCCGGGTCCACGTAATCGCGGGCGGCTTCGCGGCGGGCGGGGTCGTCGGTTTCCCCACCCTCCGACGACGATGGCGCTCGCTCGCGGAAACGGTCGCGCTCCGGTGGGTCCGGCCGGGTGGATTCCTTGAGCACGCGCATGGGCACGGCAATGGCGCTGGCGGCGATGAACTTGCCGTCCCGAAACCAAGGCGTGCGGTCGAGCTTCTGTTCCAGCTTCCGCAGGTAGTCGAGCACCGCCTCCGCCAACTGTGAGCGGACGGTGACAAGTTGGGCCAGTGTCGGAGGCATGGTGATTGGGGTTCGCCGTGGTGTGTTAGTTTAGCCCGAATCAACCGGCCTGTTCTCGAGACGATGGGCTTGGGCCGGATCGCCGTGTTGCTCGATGTCAACGATGCGGATTTGACCCAGCTTGCCGATTTGCCTTAAGGCCTCAGTCGCTTCCGCCACGTTCTCGTTCGTCACGGCAATGGTATCGAAGCCGCCCGTTTCGGCGATGGCTCGCGCTTTTGGACCAACGCCGGACACGGCGCTCAGGTTGCCGGCGGCATCGCTCTGAGCGAGCACCACCAATTCCTCGTCGGGGACTGTGCCGCCGAGGGCGTAATACCAGGCTCTGGCCGCAGCCCCGCTAGCGGATCGCTCATTGGCCCAGTCGGCAGGTTTCTGATCGGCTCGCGCGGCCTTATCCCAGGCCCATGCAGAAAGCAGGCGCCATCGACCATCGCAGTCCACCGGGCAGCCTTGGGCCTTGGCCAGTTCACAGGCCGCCTGCCACGCGTCACGCATGGAGTCACTGAATTCCTGATCCACTTTGGTGGCAAAGGCATCTCTGGGATGATGGAAAACATCGCCGGTTCCCGCCGCCAGCAGTTCAAGTTGGAGGCTCAGCACCAACCCGGTCGCGTCCGCCGGCCGCCAGGCCGCCACGGGGATGTGCAACGCCCGTCCCCGGGGCGGAGCGTTCAGGAAAGTGCGAATGCATCCCCAGGCCCAGTCCACCAGCGACGCGGAGACGTAATCTTTGCCGCGAATGGCAAAGCAGCACCGCTCCAGTTCGACGCTCTTTCGATGCTGATCAAGCGCGTCAGTGGATGGTGAGCTTCTTATCGCGGCCAGCGCTTTGGCCGCCTGTTCCGCGCACCAGACCAGCGCAGCGGCAATCTCCCATTCGCTCCTGGCAGCCTCCTCATTGGGAAGGCAGCCCTTCCACTGTTCAATCCACGAGGATGCGTCGCCAAGGGCACGATGATCCACAGCCTGGTGCAGGGCCGCAAAAAGTTGTTCGCCGTTGCATATTGCCCTCCAGCGGTGGGGAAGAAGGTGAGGGCCTTCATTCGGCGGCCGAAGCAGGATCTCAAGGGCTGTTGGCTGTGGGAGTTTTTCCTGTGACATAAATCAATGAATGGATTTCTAATCGCCCGCACCAAGCCTGGCCTGCAGAACCGAGCCCTGGGGGAGCGCAACCAGGTCTTCCTGCTTGATCACCAGTTCGGCGACCACCTGGTCCTGCTGACCGATTCTGACCTTGCGGAACGTTGCGGTCCAGCGCTTCTCCCCCGCCTTAATGCAGACAGGTTGGTTCTCCAAGCTGGCCTCGCGGGAGCCGACACTGACAGACAGATCGCCATTCTCAAGCACGGCCAAATGGGCGCCGAAACTGTTGTCCTCAGTCTTTATTTCCACGGGTTTGGGTCCGACCCCGCACGCCTGTTCCTTGGGCCGGAAGGCGTTGATGACTGGCAGCACCAGCTCCATGAACTGGGCGAGCGCCTTAAGTGCGGAATCCACGGCGTCCGCCATGGAAGGGATGGCCCTCTGAACGGAGGTAACACTGGCCACTGTGGCAGGCGCCTCGGCAGCGGTGGATTCCTGTTCCAGTTCGCCCGTAGTGTGAAAATGGCGGACGGCAGCCATAAAGCGCCTTATGCGCTCGGGCGTTGTTTTGATTTTGATCTCTTTCATAGGCTTCACATTCTTCTAGCTCGTTATGGTGCGCAAAGTTTCACGGCCATGCCCGCTTCATTCGTCCGGGTGGGATCCCCCGCCGGGATTGTCGTCGGAAAGCAATCTGCGGGCTTCCGTGAGTCGATCCTGGATCTCCTTCTCCGAAACTTCTTCCGCCTTAGCCGCCTCCGCGGCACTCAACCGCAGAATATCGCAAGCAAAGTAGGCAAAAAGAATATCGTGCCCTAATCGTTTGAGCTTAAGCTTTCGGTTGATGAGGCTTGGCTCCACGCGATCCCAAAGCTCAAGGAACCCCAGTCTTTCCCGCTCTTTCACCACCTCTTCGGAACAGCCGCAGCGTTCGGCCGTTTCCTGGAGAGTGCATAGATGCAGGCAGCGCGTTATTACGGCTTGCCTGAGCTTCGGCTGAATCTTTTCCAACTCCAGCCAAGCCGCCGCGATTTTGTGAAAGTCCTTCATGGCCCGGTGAAGACGAACCTTGGAGTTACCCTCGGTGATACCTCGTTTTTTGGCGATCTCAGCGTGGCTGAGGCCTTTCAGCCAGTGAAGCGCCAAGATCCGCCAATCCTGGGGGCCATTGCGCATTCTATTCAGGCAGAATTCTATAAAGCGCCGTTTGTCTTCCAACTCTGCGTCCACGTCGGGAGGTGGCTGAGGTCCAACCAGTTCGATTACAATCGGGCCAACCTGACCGTCATTCAGGTGCCCACCCCGAGTTTGGCAGAAAAACCGAAACCGCTGCTTGAGAAAACTGAAGAGGCTACCCCTTCCCGGATCAAATTGGCTGCAGGCGTACCTGAGCGATTCACTGGCGGCACCCAAAGTGCCGATACCAGTTTCACGGACAAGCTCAAACCATTCGTTGAAGACGCCCGCAGGATCTTCCTGGGGAAACTTTATTTTAGCGATCATCTCGAACTGTTTCAATTGAGCTGGGAGTGCAAGATGGAATTCCACGGCGGTGAGCACGTTGTCGTTTTCGGACCAGCTTTGGCCGGGCTGGGTGGCGGCGAATTCGAAGACAGCCCCCAGGCATTCCTCGCATACCATGTGAGACATGTAGGACTCCAGGATGTCGCTGACGGCCGACACGATGAGAGTTGCCTCAGCTGTCTCTGCGGCCTGCATTTCTATTGCGGCCTGGATCTGATCACGCAAACCGGCTGTTTGATCGCACATATTCAATGATGGCACGTTTACCATTATTAACAAGCCGGGCAAGGGTGAAAGCCGCATCCACTGAGACTTCTGCCGACACCCGTCGGGGCGCTTGTCTCTCTACTGAATAGCTTTTGCTACCCCGCAGGGTTACAGCAGACCCTGATTATTTACAAACTCAACTTTCGAGGAAGGCCACTCCGGGCAGGACCTTGCCCTCCATCAACTCCAAACTTGCCCCGCCGCCGGTGGAACAATGGGTCACCTGATCATGGATGTGGAACTTCTCCGCCGCCGTCGCGGTGTCACCGCCGCCAACCATCCCAAGTGCTTCTACCGCGCCGTCGAGGTTCCGACCGGGCCCTGATGGACTGTCAGGTCAAGGAGGAATCCGCGCCATGCCCAAAAGCTGCGAATGATCAGAGGCGGGCCGGTGCAGGCATGGAGTTGCTACAATTCGTCCAGGCACAGCCCTGTGGCGGCGGTCTATGACCGTCGCTGGCCCGGGCGAGGCCTTTCGAGCACGCCAAGCAGGCGGGTGCCGACCGGCCCCACCTTGTGGTTCATGCTGCCCTGCCGGAGAACCCCAGGGCAAGCGCTGCGAGCCAACCCTGGGCTTGGAGGACACCACCCCGTTTCCAAACCATTACTGCAGCTCTAGCCATGTTGCATTGGGGCAGGCCTTACCTCGACGGCCAGGGCGTGCCCAGGCTGCGTCAGCCAGCCACTGTCAAATCAGCTTCAGATCATCTTCCTGCGCCTTTGCGCCTTTGCGCCTTTGCGTCTTTGCGTGAGCCACTCTTCAGCTCCCGGCACCTAATGAAGCTCATCCAATCCATTCATTCCGGTTCAGACATTTCTCGCGCCAAGGCGCAAAGCCGCCAGGTTTTTCAGAATCAGGAGACCACTCTTTTCATCCTCTTCCATCATTTTGCCTCACCATGATTTTACCCAACTCTTCGATCCTTCACGAATACACGACAGGGATGTCGTGACTCCATCCACTCTTCCATGATTCTGCCAGACTCTTCTCTTCCTCTTCCACCATCCGCGCCATCCGCGTAATCCGCGGTCAATTCCCCTCTGCCTCTGCTCTTCCTTTCGGCTTTTCAGCGTTTCAGCGTTTCAGCCTTCTCCCTCTCTCTCCAATGATTCTGCCATCAATGATTCTGTCCAAGCATGGCAGAATCATTTGCAGCAGAATCATTTGGGAACAGCATATCAATGAAATCCTCTTCTCTCATTTTCCTGTCCCAATCTTCCTGCCCTCATCTCTGCCACGGACAACCGACAACTCTTCTCCACCGTTCCACCGCCTTCCCGCATCTGCGTGCCTGTGACAAGGCCCCGGGCGAAAGCGAAATTCCGCACGCGATCAGCGCCCCTTGAACCTGACATCGTAGTCCCGGCGCAATTCATGTGCGCTACAAGGCTTCTTGGGAAGATTCGCTTTGGTTGATGTTCCTCTGCTCCCTCTGTGTGCTCCTGTTCAATTCTGCTGCCCTTTAGCATGGGATATTTCCTGGCGGGCTTGATGGAAGCGGGCCGCCGCTGCACGCCGGAGGTGGACGTGGCGCTTCCCGTAGCTGCGGCGGACCAAGCGGGGGCAACGGAGCCGGCCATGGCTCAGGCCAGACCCAGCTCGTGTGCATTCACGATGCTGGGGGCGGCTGGTGGCGGGGTGCCGGAGAGGAATGGGCGCACGTCCCCGGCGGCGGCGACGGGATGGCCCTGGAGGATGGCCACCACGTTGCAGGCGGCCAGGCTGGCCATGCCTTCGCGGGTCCACTTGGTGGCCGAGGCGATGTGCGGGACCATCACCACATTATCCAGATCGGCCAAGCCTGTGGCCATGGCGGGTTCATTCTCGAAGACATCCAGCCCGGCCCTGAAATCCGGATGGCTGCGGCAATGCGTGACCAAGGCTGCTTCGTCCACGACCGGTCCACGGCTGGTGTTGATGAGGATGGCGTCGGGTTTCATCAAGGCCAGGCGCTCCGCATTGATCAGGTGGCGTGTGCCCGCATCGAGCAAGGGGTGCAGACTCACCACGGCGGCCCGTTCTAACAAATCCTCGACCGTGTCCGCACGCCGACAGGTCACCGCAGGTTCGCCGCGCGTGGTTAGGAAAGCACCATAAGCCCGGATGAATTCCTCTAACAGAATGTTCGGTCGCAGGTCGAAGTAAACGAGGTTCATTTTGTGGCCCTCGACCATCATGCGGGCGTAGGCTTCGCCGATGCGTCCGGCGCCGATGACCCCGACCGTTTTGCCATGGAAGAGGCTGCCGAGAAACAAGCCGGGCAACCAGCCCTTGAACTGGCCGCCGCGCATGAAGCGGTCGGCCTCGACGATGCGGCGCGAGGCCGAGAATGTGAGGGCGACGGCGATCTCGGCAGTGGTTTCCGTGAGCACGCCCGGCGTGTTGCCCACCGGAATGCCGCAGGCGGTGGCGGCCGGCACATCGACATTGTTATAGCCGACGGCATAGTTGCTGTAGGCGCGGCCTCCGGCATGCTTCAGGGCGGCGAAGAGTTCGGCGTTCCATGATTCGGTCAACTGGCCGATGGCGGCATGGCAATGATCTCCGATGAGGGCGATGATCTCCTCGCCTGATAGGATGTCGTCGCCGGTGACGATCTCAACGCGGCAGCCGGCTGCTATCAACACATCCAGCCAGTGGGTTCCGGGCAGTGGCTTGGTCACGACCACGCGCAGGTGGCCGGCGGGGTTCAGGATTTGGAGCGACGGGGTATTCATGGATGGGAGGACAACTTACGGTCTCCTTACGGCGTGCTTATCACCTTGAGGCGGGCGAATTTCTTGGCGGGGCCGGTGGACGGGAACGTGTAGATCACCTCGTTGCCGGAGAAGGTCACGTTGCCGGAGCCCGGTTCGTTGGTCCAAGTGTCGGTCGCGAGCGAGGTGGTGGTTTGCACCACATAACCGGTGCCATACACTCCGGGGTAATCGGCGGCCTTGGTCCAGGTGACGCTGAGCTTGCCATCCGAGGCCTGGTTCACGCCGGGCAGGGGGGTGAAGCCGGTGGTGTTGGCGTTGCCGCCCAGGAAGTATTCGATTCCGTTAGGCACGCCATCGTGGTCGTGGTCTTGCTCCATCGTCTGGCCGGTGGCGCCGTTGGCGGTGGCCCAACCGGCGTAGGATCCGGACCCTGAAGCGATGATGAAGTTGCCTGCCGGAGCCGCGCTGAGGCTGCTGAAATTGGCGGCGTCGCTCGGCACGAAGTCGGCGGTAACCACGTAGCTGCCGACCGCCGTTGGAACCGTCGCGGATCCGTTGTACTTCACGTTGCTTACCGTTCCCGCCACCGAGCCGATGACGGTCGCCCCCTGCTGCTGCGATTCGAGGTAGGCCACCGGCGAATTGGTCACCGAGAGCGTCGGCGTCGCCTTGGCGATCACGAAGTTGCCAGCACCCTGCGCGGTGAGCGTGTTGTAGTTGGCCGTGTCCGTCGGCACGAAATTGGCCGTCACCGTGTAGGTGGCCGCAGCGGTCCGGGTGGCCGCGCCTCCTGTGAGAATGATCTGCACCGCGCCCGGCACCGAGCTGGCCGTGAGCGTCACGGCGGCCGCCTTCGGCGAGCCGTCATAGGTCGCGGGCGAGTTGCTAACTGTTAGAGTGGCGGTGGGGGTCGCCTTGCCCACCGAGTTGCCGCTGGCGGTGGTGGTCACATTCACCGCAGTGGCGCCGCTGCTGGAAAGCACGATGTTTTTGGAATTGTAGGAGCCGGAGGCCGGGGCCGTGGCCGAGAGGCGTACATAGACGGTGGTGGAGGAGATGGTGCCGGCGGCTCCCACGGTGGTGGTGGTGGCATATCCGCTGCCGGCGGATTTGGAAACTTCAAATCCCGTGGGGGCGGTGACCAAAATCCCGGCCGACATATTGGCGCCGGAAAGCGTGAAGGTGGCCGGGCTGGAGGCCGTGCCGTAGGTGGTGCTCAGCGCACCGGATAGAGTCCCGCCGGTGATGGTGGGGCTGCCGCCGGAGGGCGTCACGCTGACATTGCTGATATTGTCGAGCCAGGCTCTACTGATGTTGCCTACGCCCCAAGGGTATGGCGCGCGATCCGCCTCGATACCATGGTTTCTGAATATAACGCTGAGCTTGCCCGAGACGGCAATGGTCTTGGTCAACGTAATGGGCACCCAGGCGTTCGCAGCCTGGTTGCTCGTATCAAAGGTCTGGCCATACTCTGTGGAGCCGACCACGAATGCAGCATCCATAGCCGATCTCGGGTCCGTAAAGATCTTGTCAACCATCACGTGGAAGGTCACCGCAAGGGTGTCTCCCGTGTTGACGGTGGTGCCCAGATCCTGTTTTACCCAACCCCCTTGATCACAGAGGTTCATCATCCAATTGCCAAGCTGGGGGGAAGCGACGGGGCCTTGTGACAGGCGACCGTAACCGCCAGTGGATGCAGTCCACGGGGATCCGACGAAGGCCCAACCCCCAGCGGTCCAGTCTGCGTTTGTTCCATTATTTGGCTCGTGGGGCGTTGGGTTCTCGAAGCCTCCGTTCTGCACGGCGATGGATATCGCATAATTGACGGTGATGGCCATGATGGCATCCGCGCTGAAGACCGTTGCATCGCGCACCTGGAAGTTGAACGAGTCGGGCCCGCTGTAGTTGGTGGCTGGCGTATAGGTGAGATTCCCGATATTGGCCACCAGAATGGCCGCGCTCGGGACTGAGGTGATGGGCGTCACGCCCAGGTTCAATGTGCCATGGGCCGGGAGCGAGGTCACCTTGATCGCAGCCAACGTGTCGCCGGTATCGACATCCGCGAACGGGAAGTCTCCAGCGGCAAACGACTTGACGGTGCCGGTTGGCAGGCTCGCCGAAGCGCCGGTGGAGGTGGGCGCATCGTTGACGGGTGTGACATTGACCGTCATCACCGCGTCGGCGATGCTCCAAAGGCCGTTCGCGTTTGCGACCTTGATCCCAAGCGTCGTGTAAGAATCACTGTTCGCATTCAACGCCGCCTGGTACGTCAGGGTGCCGATGTTAGCCGCCGCAATAGTAAGTGGCAGAGCGCCACTCGACACGGGGGTTCCGCTCAACTTCAGAGTGCCCAGCGCCGGGAGCGAGGTGATTCGCACGGCGGCGAGCGCGGCCGAATTCGGATCCGCGTAGCCGAAATTGCCTGCGGCCAGCGCGATTGCCGTGTCCTCAAAAACCGTTAGAGTGGCATGGGTTGAGGACGGCGCGTCAGTTGGAGTCACTGCGATATTGCTGATCTTGTCGAGCCATACCCTGCCGCTAGAGGAGCTGAACATGAGGCTGAGATTGCCCGCGTTCGCAAGGGTCGTGGTCAACGTGTAGGGTGCCCAGGTGCCCACACTCTGGGAGGTGGTATCAAAGTTTTGGCTATAGGGTGTGGAGCCGACCATGAAGGTGGCAGTAATGGTCCCCGAGGTCGTGTTATCCTTCCCAACGTGGAATGTCACCGCAAGGGTGTCTCCCGCATTGACGGTGGTCAGCAGGTCCTGAGTGATGGAAAAACCTGGATCAGTGAAGTTGGCATACCAAGTGCCGTCAGCGGCGTTGGTGAAAAACACCCCCGCATGGCTCTGCCCATAGTCAGAATCGGGGGACGGATGCCAGACGGGGGCGAGATGCGCCCAATTTCCATCAGTAACAGCTCCCGTCGTCTCGAAGCTGCCGTTGATCACATATATGTCTGAGGTGACGGTGATGGCCATGGTGGCATCCGCGCTGAAGGCCGACGCATCGCGCACCTGGAACTTGAATGAGTCGGCTCCGAGGTAGTCCGCGGCCGGCGTGTATGTTAGATTCCCGATGTCGGCCACCGGAATGGCCGCGCTCGGGACTGAGGTGATGGGCGTGCCGCCCAGCTTGAGTGTGCCATGGGCCGGGAGCATGGTCACCACCTTGATCGCACCCAGCGTGTCGCTGGCATCGACATCCGAGAACGGGAAGTCTCCCGCCGCAAACGCCTTGACGGTGTTTGGTTTCAGGACCAGCGAACCGCCGATGGAGGTGGGCGCATGGTTTAGGGGCGTTACATTGACCGTCATCCACGCGGGGATGCTCCACAGGTTGTTCGCATTCTTGACCATGACCCCCATCCTCGTGTAAGGCGTACCGTACCCATTCGACGCCGACAGATACGTCAGGTTGCCGATGTTGGCCGTCACAACCGTAAGCGGCACACTCGTAACGGGGGTTCCGTTATACTTCAGGGTGCCAAGCTCCGGCAGCGATACGATCTGCACGGCGGCGAGCGCGGCTGAACCCGGATCGGAGTAGCCGAAATTGCCTGCGGCCAGCGCCGTTGCCGTGTCCCCTACGGCCGCCAGCGTGGCATGGGTTGAGGACGGCGCGCCGGGGGCCACGACCGCCGATGTTATGGTGACACTGCTGATGTTGTCGAGCCACCCCGCCCTGCCGCTCACGTTGCTGAATCGAAGGCTGAGATTGCCCGGTTCGATGATCGTTTTGGTTAACGTATAGGACTTCCAGGTGTTCACAGCCTGGGGGGTCGTATCAAAGGTTTGGCTGTACGCGGTGGCATCGACCAGGAATGAGGCCTGCAACACCCCCGAGCCTAAGCTATCTCTCCCAACGTAGAATGTCACCGCAAGGGTGTCTCCCGCGCTGACGCTGGTCAGCAGATTTTGAGTGACCACATCGAATCCCGCATCAGTGAAGTTGGCGATCCAAGTGCCACCGTCGGTGAGGGGAGGGAGCGAAGCGGAACTAGATTTAATCCGGCCGTAATTGCCCATGTTGGCAGTCCACGGGGATGGAATGAACATCCAATTGCCATCTGACCATGTATTATCGCCAGGGTTTGTGATCTCGAAACTCCCGTTCACCACGTCGATGCCGTATGGCGATTTGACGGTGATCGCCATGGTGGCATCCGCGCTGAAGGCCGTCCCATCGCTCACCTGAAACTTGAACGGGTCGGCTCCGACGTAGCCCGGGTTTGGCGTGTAGGTGAGCGTCCCGATGTTGGCCACTGGAATTGCCGCACCCGGGACTGAGGTGATGGGCGTCCCGGTCAGCTTCAGTGTGCCATGGGCCGGGAGCGAGACCACCTTGATCGCACTCAACCTCTCGCCGGCATCAACATCCGAGAACGGGAAGTCGGTTTTCCAAAACGTCTTGACGCTGTCTCCCTTGATGATGAACGAGGCACCGGTGGAGGCGGGCGGATGGTTTACATGCATTACATTCACCGTCATCACCGCGTCGGCGCTGCTCCATAGGTTGTTCGCATTCCTGACCTTGATCCCGATCGTCGTGTAAGGCGTACCGTACCCATACAACGGCGACTGGTACGTCAGGGTGCCAATGTTGGCCGCCGCCACAACAAGCGGCAGATCGCCACTCGCAACCGCGGTTCCGCCCAACTTCAGGGTGCCAAGCGCCGGAAGCGTGGTGATCCGCACTGCGGCGAGCGGGCTTGAATGCGGATCCGCGTAGCCGAAATCGCTTGCGTCCAGCGCCATTGCCGTGTCCTCCAAGATCGTCAGCGTGGCATTGATGGAGGACGGCAGGATATGGTCCACGGTGGCCGTGACGGTGTGGACTTTGGTGGAACCGTCCTGGGCGGTGAGGGTGTAGGTTTGCGGTGTGGAGAAGTTCATGCTCGTTCCGGATGCCGGAGCGCCCGCGGCCTGCGCCGAAACCGTGTAGGCCGGCGCCAGGTTTGTTAGGTCCGTGCCATACGGCACGGTCCAGGCCACGGTGCCCGACACGGCGTCAATGGTGGCGCTGCTGCCGGAGACGTTGGCGCCGAAGGTCAGGAAATCCTTGGCCGTGGAGGTTGTCGTGAAACTCAGCGGCGCGGCCGCCCAGAGCGTGTGCTGCGCGTTGCTGGCGCGGAAGTTGAAGTAATAGGTCGTGCCGGGGGCCAGATTGGTGAGCGTATGGTTGAGATCTATCGAAGCCACGTTGTTCCACGAGCCGATGGTAGCCGAGTGGGCCCAGTTGGCGGGGTTCATGCCGCCGTTGACGGGACCCCAGTAGGCGACCACGTCATAGTTCTTGCTGTTGCACATCAGCGTGGCGTTGAGCGCGGCCGAGGTGATGGTGATGGCGGTGGCGGCCCTGTTGGCGAGGCTGCCGGTGGCCGGATAGGTCGTGGTGATCCCGTATTTGGCCGCCAGGTAGCCGCCGACCAAGGCCTCGTCACTGGGCGACAGCGCGTTGCTGTAGCCGATGATCTCGGCAACGTCCCAGTCCATACCACACTCGTTTTCGGTCCGCCCGATCTGGCAATACGGATAGGCCGCCAGATTCGCCGCGCTCGCATTGTCATCGACGGTAATCTTGAGCACCATGTAGTTGGTGATGGGCGCGAGATTGAAGGTGGCCATGCCATTTCTGGAAACCGCCGCCGGCATGTCCCAGAACCCGGTGCCTCCACGGGTCATCGTGTAGCTGGATGCCCGCACGGTTAGAAAATCATAGGATTTGCGGCCGAGGAACGCGCCGCTGCCGTTCCAGGTGGCGCTGGGCGAACGCACCACGACATACTGCTCTTTGGCGAAGAACGCTCCGGCAAGGTTGAACCAGGCCCCCCGCATTTGGACCGCCGGCAGCGACATGAGTTGATTCGCGGCCAGGGTCGGGGTGCCGCTGTTCCAGGCGGTGTTGTCCCAAGTCGCGTGATGGCCATTGCCGGACCGGTCCTGCCAGTTCTTGACCGCCCCGTTGGCATCGGTGGCGATGCCGACGGCCGCATCGAAGTGGCAGGCGAGACCCGCCGTGACGGGAACCGTGTAGCCGTCCACCGCAATCGACGCCACGGGTGACGTGCTGACCGCTCCGGTGCTGTCCGTGGCCCTGGCTGTGATATCATACCCACCCACCGCCACATTCGTCCACGTGAACGAATACGGCGCGGTGGTGTCGGACCCGATCAGCGTGCCGCCGTTGTAGAAGGAAACGTTGGTCACCGTGCCGGCCAGGTCCGAGGTGTCGGCCGTCAGCGTCACCGTCGTCGTCTGACCGGCCGGCACACCGAAGCGCGCGCCGTCCAGCGGCGAGGTCAAGCACACACCCGCCACCGGAAATAACAACTCCTGCGGGATGATCATGGCGGCTTGGGATTGGCGGGACGGGATATACCAATAGAGCCGCACCGTGGCCGGATTGGTCTTGTTATAGTATTCCATCTGCAGGTGGTATTTATGCCCGGCGGTCAGGGTGATGGCAGCGCTGTCGTTCCACACGTTGGCCGCCTGATCGTTCCAGTCGTTGATCACCTGCATGCCGTTGATCCACAAGCGGACCCCGTCGCTGGTGCGGGTGGAAAACCGGTAGGTCCCGGTCTCGGGTGCCAGCGCCTGCCCGGTCCAGCGCACGCTGTAGGTGCCCGCACCAAGCGTGTTAGGCGGCGTTGCGCCCCAGTCAAAGTTGACGGACGGATCGATCCGTGTCGCATGGAACGAGGTGAAATCCATGTTGTCGTAATAACTCCCGGTCAATCCGCTGCCGCCGGTGCCCACGACCATATTCACCGTCGCAGGCGACGAACTGGTTAGGCTGTCGGCGGCCGTGAACGTGAAACTGTCCATGCCCTGGTAGCCGGCTGCGGGGGTATATGTTAGATTGGGTGGGTAGCCCGTGAGGGTGCCATGCGCCGGTTGGGTCGCTACGGTGCAGGTCACCGGGGTCGTCCGGCAGGAGTAACCGGTCAGGGTAATGGCTTTGGCCGTGTTGGCCGGGGTGACCAGGATTTGCGGGTCGGCTTTCGGCAGGGCATAGACCACCGACGAGGTCGTGGCGGCTTCCAGTGAGTTAACGGTGTTGGTCAGCGCAGTGTAATTGGAGTTGCCGGACTGCCAATTCGCGACGTCGGCATACAAATCCGACAGCGTCCAGCGGGCCGCCTCGCCATAATTCGGCAACGCGTTCAGGGCGTATGACTGATAGAAGGGCACATTATCAAAGATCACCTGGAGGCCTTCCTGCACCCGAGCCTTCGACAGTGCATTCATGGCTGCGATCGGCGGATAGCCGCCCATAAAAGTGTCCATCGGGCACTGGACTGTGGCATCCTCGAACAAGTCCAGGACCAAAGCCTGCGTGTCGGGAACGCTCAACCAGTTCTCCACATAGCCGTTGAGCTGGCCCCGGCAATTGCCGGTCGGCTGTTGGAGCCCGACGCGGATCGCCGGATAGAGCAGGTTCCTGTCGGCATTGCTCATGGTATTGGCACAAGTACCGAACAGCGTCCCTGCCAGAAAGCCGTTGGCCATCTGCAAGGGATCGTCCGTATTGAAGCCCGGATTCCAGGGCAGGGGGGGCGTCACATTGGAGATAAACGCATCCGCCATGTCGGGCACGGACGAAGCCAGCGACGCCTCGTCCATCTGCCCCAGCGCAAGGGCGGCTCTGGCACGCACCCACTTGTCGGGGTCCTTGAGCCGGCGGGTCAGGGCGGGTACCGCGCTGGTGGCTTTCAGGCAGCCCAGGGCCGTGCAGGCCCCATTGCGCTGATAGGCATCGGTGGGATCTTCCGCCATGGTGATGAGTGAGTTCAGCTCGGTGCTGCTCAGCCAGCGCGTGCCCAGTTCGGTGGCGGCATTCAACCTGACAATCGGATCATAATCGCCCAGGGCGGCAATCAACTGCTCCTTGGTATAGCCGGCGCAGTACGAGGCGAAGTCTCCGGCCCAGATGGCGTTGGTCACCGTCTGGGCATTCAGTGCATTCGTCGGGATCAAACCTTTGCCAGTGATATGGAGTTTTTTCAAGGGCATGGCGGCGTGCAGGAGATAAGAGGCAGTCGGAATGGCCCAATACTCATAAGTATTGTCCCAGTAGCCGCTATAGGCCTGCCCGGCACCCCACTGTTCGCCACCTTCATACACAAACGAGCCGTCACAGCGGCGCTTCATGTCCCGGTCCCAGCGCACTCGTTTTGCGTATTCCGCGCCTGCGGCCGGGCCGCCCATATTGGCACCCAGCTCCGTCCACAGGTAGGCGAACCCCTGGCCCGTATGCCCGTATGCCTCGCCCCTGGTTCCCGCCACGCACATCCGCGAGAAATACTCCGCCTGCGCAGGCTTATCGTCCATGCAACTGAACAAGACCGCACACAGACCGTCCTTGCCATTGCTGCGGTGATCAAAGTACTGCCGGCCCTGACCCCCGATTTGGTGCTCGCCCCACCACGGTTGGTGTTCGCCGTAGGGAATGGACCCACCGTTGACATAGTAGCCGAAGAAACCGGCCGCCCGCGCGATGGCCGGATCAATCTCCGGATCCACCACGCCCGCCTTCTTGCCCAGCACAACCGTGAGTTGAGCGATCAGTCCGGCCTGGTTGAGCGCACCATAAGGAGCTATCGAACCATGGTGACCGTCCACCCATCCGCCGGGCGGCGGGAGCGTCGCAAACCCGTGGCCGGTCGTGCCGCACAGGTCCGAGTTTTTGGCCGCGTATTTGACATACTCGCTGAGCGCGTGAAACACCTGGGCGTCGTTCGTCAGCATATAGTATTCGGCCAGAAAGACGCCGTTGTAGAAATGCCAAGCGTCCCCACCCGCGACATAATCCGCAGGCGCCAGATGCCGGGCATATGCCTGCACCATCGGCAGGTACGCGGGATCGCCGCTCGCCAGCAGGGCCAGCGCACTGATGGCCCCTCTCCCGTCATCCTGGCCCCACCCATCCGCGTTGATCCTTTGTGCGAGACTGTTGGCGGCGTTGGCCATGATCAGCGCGGACTTGGCACAATTGTAGGGGGCGGTGTCCGAGTAGGCGCCCATGACGGGCAGGATGATGGACACATCAATGGTGACCCCGGCAC
This sequence comes from Verrucomicrobiota bacterium, assembly GCA_026397725.1. GTDB lineage: Bacteria > Verrucomicrobiota > Verrucomicrobiia > Verrucomicrobiales > Akkermansiaceae > Luteolibacter. Next base: position 24,901 of record JAPLUI010000282.1, read on the forward strand.
GCCAGCGCTTGAAGCTCAGGATGCCGTTGCCGGCCTCGGCGTCGCCGATCGCCCAACCCAGGCTCTTGCGGGCATCGCTGGTGAAGCGCGGCACGGCACCCGTGCCCGCACTCGCACCCAGAATCACGTCGTCGGTGGCCAGTATCCCGGCGGCCGGCGTGCCGGCGGCCACGGTGGTCACCAGAATCTGATAGGGAGCAAACGCCGTGACATCATCGTGATTCATGGTCGCCGGCCAGGCGTGAAAAATCCACCCACGCATCCCGGTGGGCCCCAGGTTCCAGGTCCAGGAGCGGTTGAGCGTGCTGAGATCCGTGGTCGTGAGGTCCGGCGCTTGGGCCCGCAGCGGGAATGGCATGGCCAGCAGCAAGAGCAATGAGATCGACGCGAACCAGGGACGAAGCAATCGTGGGGTGGTTGTTAGGTACATGGGGGCGTTTGGATCATTGGATATTATTGGCAAAATGATGAGGCGTAACTAACGGATTTGTTCGCCTTGTAGCGGCGCTCTATGAGCGTCGCTAGCGAATGGAACGCCTTGTAGCGGCGCTCTATGAGCGTCGCTAGCGAACGGAACGCGTGAAAAATTCGCAAGCCATGGGCCAGACGGCGGTCACAGACCGCCGCTACAATTCCGCGATCTCCAGCCATGCTATGGCATCGGCGGTCACAGACCGCCGCTACAATTCCGCGATCTTCAGCCATGCTATGGCATCGGCGGTCACAGACCGCCGCTACAATTCCGCGATCTTCAGCCATGCCATGGCATCGGCGGTCACAGACCGCCGCTACAATTCCGCGATCTTCAGCCACGCTATGGCACCGGCGGTCACAGACCGCCGCTACAATTCTTTGATCATCAGTGCTCATTGTGACGGAATTTTTCACCTGGCTCATTTGACTCCGAAAACCGCCACACGCTGCAGCATCAGCGCCCTCGGCGAATCGTTTTGGGTTTCAAGCTTGATGAACCTGACTTGACGTCCAGGCACCCTCGCTCCGGCATCAGGATGTGTCAACGGCACCACCCACGAAGCAACCCAATCGTTCGCTTTCCAGACCTCATCCCATTTCGCGCCGTCCTCGGAAACCGACAGGATGAGCCCTTCGGTCCGCCGCTCATCAGGACGGTTGTCGATCACGACCGCGTTGACCGTCTTGACCGCTCCGAGATCAATCTTCGCCCATGGGTTCTTCTCGTTGTCGGTATGGAATGCGAAATCCACCTTGTCGCCGGAAAAAAGCCGGGCATGGTTCGCCGCGTTATCCCATCCGCAGGTGGAACTGATCTCGAGCCTGGCGTTGTCACTGAGCAGCACGCCCAGCTCGGAAATATAATTCTTCGGCGTATGGATGGCACCGGTCACGTTGCCGGACGCGACCGGTTTCTCCATGGTCAGCTCGATCACCGTCACCGGCGTGTCGCGATCCTTTTGCGCAACCTCCAACAAGAGTTCGTCCGCGCTCTGTTTGACGGTGACCGGCACGCCGGCCAGGGTGCGTGCCGACAGCACCTTGTTAGAAATCGGGTCAAGCGCCAGCCCTTCGCGCGGCCAGTCATAGACATGCACGTACAACTTGTTGCCCAGGTGGCAGGTGCCGCCCCATGAGCCGTTGCGGTACGGGCCGCCGCGGGTGCCGTAGATGGCTTCGCCGTATTTCTTGAGCCACTCACCCATCGCGCGGGCGACCTTGGCCTCGCCCTCGGCAAAGGTGCCGTCCGGACGCGGGCCAAAGTTGAGTAACAGGTTGCCGCCGCCCGTCGTGCAACTGACCAGCATCTTGATGCAGTCATCCGGCCCCTTGAAGCCCTCCTCGCCGTGATACGACCAACCCTGCCCGACATGGATGCAGGATTCCCAGTCGCTGGAAATGTTCATCCCGCCGATATGCCCCTCGGGCGTCCCGTAGTCACCGCCGCACATCTTCGCCAGCTCGGGCGTGGCAGGGCCGCGGTCCTCGGGAGTGGCCGGCCCGCAGAAGGCGGCGGCGCGGTTGTTGACGATGAGCTTGGGTTGGAGGTCATACATCATCTCGAAGAGTTCATCGAACTTCCACTTGCCCCAGTCGCGTCCGCCGACGTGATCGAACCACATCACGTCAACCTGCCCGTAGTTCCCTAACAACTCCTTGACCTGTGCGCGGTAGAACGCGTCGTAATTCTTGTTGTCGCCGACGAGGTAGTCCGGGTGATGCCAGTCGCGGGTGGAATAATAGAGCCCGAGCTTCATCCCATACTTGTGGCAGGCCTCGGCGTAGGCCTTGACGATGTCTTTCTGGTACGGGCTGGCCATGATGTTGTAGTCGCCGGCTTTCGAGTCGAACTGCGCGAAGCCATCGTGGTGCTTGGCGATCAGCACCATGTACTTCATGCCCGACGTTTGCGCGAACTTCACCCAGGCGTCGGCGTTGTAATTCGTCGGATTGAACTGCTTGTAGTAGTTGTCGTAAACGGGATCTTCGGTGCGCGGGGTCTGGACCCCGTTGATATCCCACGGCCGGTTCGCGTCACGGCCCCAGCCGATCTCCTTCTGGCCGACGGAACAGGGTCCCCAGTGGATGAACATGCCGAACTTCGCGTCGCGGAACCACTGCATGCGCTCATCGCGCTGCTCCTGCGTTTCATGGATCTGCGGCACCTTCGACAGATCCGCCGCCCGCACCCAACTGGTTGCCAGTAAAACCGGCATGAATATCTTGATCGCTTTCGTCATGTTTGTCATGCTATTGAGGCTTTTCATCTGATCGTTGATTCTATTTCGGAATTGTCGGTGACTCTGGAAACTGCAGAAATCATAGTCCCAAAATGGTAGGGCGGACCGGCCCTGGTCCGCCGTGGCTGCCCGCCTGCGGCGGGAAAGTCGGCGCTGCGGGCCGCATCGCCCTACCGTTCCCACGGGATTTCGATTTTCCTGACAGGCGCCAAGCATGAAATGCCACGACAAAAGCACAAGCGAAATGATGGACGGAGGTGGCATGAAGTTGCGGGGCCGCCGGTGTGCACCGGCGACCCCGCGGAGATCCGGAGAAAACCCATTAATCCCGGAAAGTTGTCACGCGTCGTCAGAATCAGTCTGAAAGTCGGAAGGTCCAAAGGTCGAATCGTCGGGAGACCGGTCGATTCGATTCTCGATTCGATCTTCGATCTCCCGTCTCGCCGATTCCTCACGGTGCGGGCGTGACTTTGAGGCGGGCGAAGCATGTTGGACCAAGGTCGGGCAAGGTGAATTTGACGGAGGTCCCGTTGTCCTCGACGCCACTGGTGGCGGTGGTCCAGCCACCGTCGCCGGGCACGATTTCGTCCTGCAGGTTGGTGGAGATTTGCACCACATAGCTGCCGCTGAAGGTCGCGCTCTTCGGCCAGGTGATCGTCTTGAAACCGCCGATGATCTCCACCGTGGGAAGCGCGGTGAAGGAGAGATCGCCCTTGGCAACGCCCATGAAGTATTCCACGCCGTTTTGCACGCCGTCATGATCGTAATCATCACTTGCGGCTTGGGGCGCGGGCGCGTTGGTGCTGGCCCAATCGGCGTAGGATCCGGGCACCACCGACCCGGGCGTCACGCTGACATTGCTGACGTTGTCGAGCCATAACCTGCCGCTCACCTGCGTGAATCGAAGGCTGAGATTGCCCGTGACCGCGATTGTCTGGGTCAACGTATAGGGCACCCAGGTGCCATTATTCTGGGGATTGATAAAGGTCTGGCTGTACTCTGTGGGACCGGCCCCAACCAGGAATGCGGCAGCGATCTCCCCCGGAGCTGTGTCACTCATCACGTGGAATGTCACTGAAAGGGTGTCTCCAGCGTTGACGGAGTTGTGTAGATCCTGTTTTACCCAACCCCCTTGATCACATAGGTTCATGATCCAATTGCCAAGCTGGGGGGAAGCTACGGGTCCCTGTGACAGGCGACCGTAATTGCCAGTGGAGGTAGTCCACGGGGCTCCGACAAATGCCCAACCACCAGCGGTCCAGTCCGCGTTTGTTCCATCATTTGGATTGTGGGGCGTTGGGTCCTCGAAGCCCCCGTTGAGCACCAGTATGTCTGGCGTGACGGTGATCGCCATGGTCGCATCAGCGCTGAAGTCCATCCCATCGCTCACCTGGAAATTGAACGAGTCGGGTCCGCTGTAGTCCGCGTTTGGCGTGTAGGTGAGGGTCCAGATACTGGCCACTGGAATTACCTCGCCTAAGCTGACGGGCGTCCCGCCCAGGTTCAGTGTGCCGGCCGGGAGAGCGGTCACCACCTTGATCGCACTCAACGTGTCGCCGCTATCGGCATCCGAGAACGGGAAGTTTGCCGCCGTGAACGTCTTGACGGTGTTCATTCTCAGAGTCACCGAGCCGCCGGTGGAGGCGGGCACTTGGTTGACCGTTATCGTGATCGCCATGACCGCATCCGCGCTGAAGGCAGTTCCATCGCTCACCTGGAAATCGAACGAGTCGGCTCCGCTGTAGCCCATGGTTGGCGTGTAGGTGAGTGCCAGGATATCGCCCGCGGAAACCACATCGTTTTCGCTGACGGGTGCCCCGTACAGATTCAGGATGCCCGTGGCCGGGAGCGTGGTCACCTTGATCGCACCCAGCGTGTCGCCGGTATCGACATCCGAGAACTGGAAGTTTGCCGCCGCGAACGTCTTGACGGTGTTTGACTTCATGCTCACCGAACCGCCGGTGGAGGTGGGTGGATCGTTGTCCGGCGTCACATTCACCGTCATATCCGCGTCGGCGACGCTCCAAAGGTTGTTCTCACTCTTGACCTTGATCCCAATCCACGCGTAAGGAGTGCCGTTCCCGTTCGTTGCTGACTGATAGGTCAGCTTGCCGATGTCGACCGCCGCAACCGTAAGCGGTAGCTCTCCACTCAACACGATGGCGCCGTCATTCTTCAGCGTGCCGAGCAACGGGAGCGAGGTGATCTTCACGGCGGCGAGCGGGCTTTGGGGGTCATTCGGATCCGCGTAGCCGAAATTCTCCGCGGCCAGCGCAATTTCCGTGTCCTCCACCGCGTTCAGCGTGGCATTGGTTGAGGTCGGCTCACCGCTAGGCGGTGCCGCGGGCGTCACGGTGACATTGCTGATTTTGTCGAGCCATGGCCTGCCGCTCACCCGTTTGAATTTAAGGCTGAGATTGCCCGAGTTCCCAATGGTCTTGGTCAACGTATAGGGCGCCCAGGTGTCCGGTGCCAGGCCGGTCGCGTCAAAGTCAAAGGTGTACGGTGTGGTGCCGACAATGAATGTGGCAGCGATGACCCCCCCGACATTGGATTTTTCTCTCCCAACGTAGAATGTCACCGCAAGGGTGTCTCCCGAGTTGACGGTGGTCAGCAGATCCTGAGTGATTGATTCACTGGGATTATCAGTGCAGTTGGCGAACCAAGTGCCGTCCGCGGCGCTGGTAAAAAAGCTACTATCATAGGTCTGCCCCCACCATGTCGTGGTCGGATGCCAGACTGCGGCAATCGCAGCCCAAGGACCACCAGCTGTGCCACCCGGCGTCTCGAAGCTCGGATCCTGCACGGTGATGGTGGTGTCCGCCGAGGCGAGCGGCGCACTGAGCCCGATGGCCGCCATGGCCAACCCGCAGAGCCTGCGCATGGGTCGGATTTTCCTTGGCGTGGTGGTTTGGCCCGGGGGTGCGATGTTGGGCGTGTTCGGGTTGTGATGCATGGAGGTGTCTTTCATGGCGTTATTCTCTGTTGGTTGTTCTAACAGGCTGCTGACCCGACCCGCGCGGGCGTGCCGCGGATGCGGGTTTCGAAGCAGGAACCGGTGGTTTTGGCATGGGCGGTATTGATGATTTCCGTTCGGTTGGGCTGGGGTTTCGCTTCTACCGGTGCGGTCGAAGCGAACTCTAGCGGTGCGGCGGCGAACCGGGAACCACAAAAACGGGTGACAAACGGGTGACAAACGCGCCTGGGAAGATGGTAGGGCGGACCGGCCTCGGTCCGCCGGTTTGTCCGCTCGCAAGGGCGGTGCCCAAGCACGGAACATGGGCCGCACATGAGATGTTTCGCCCGCAGGGGAAGTTAGGGACAAGCGAGGCCGCTTGTCCCTACCTTTTGCGGCTGGTTGGCTTGATGGAAGCGGGCCACGGCTTCGCGCCGGGTGTGGACGTGGAGTTTTTTCGCACAAAAATTCGTTCGTTAGGGTTTGCTTTGCACAGAAATTCGTTCATTCTTCCCTGCGTGAGCCGTGCGGACAAGTTGAAGGCCAAGATCATGAACCCTGAGCAGGTTCACAATGTGACCTTCGAGGAAGCCGTGTCGGTGCTCGAACGTGACGGATTTGTCAACTTCGGCGGCAAGGGCAGCCATACCGGTTTTCGTCATCCTGACGGTCGCAAGATCACCCTGCCTCGCCACGGTTCGATCCTCAAGCCCGCATACATCCGCCAAATCGGCGAACTCCTCAAATCATCCACACCATGAAATATCTCATCAAAATCCACTGGTCCGAAGAGGACTCCGCTTACCTCGCCACAGTGCCGGCCCTGCGCGGCTGCATTTCCCACGGCGACAGCTATCAGGAGGCCATGGTCAACATTCAGGAGGCCGCCGAGCTTTGGCTTGAAATGGCGCGGCAATACCGTGACCCCATCCCGGAGCCGGACCTTGCGGCGGAGGAAATCACCCGTCTTGCTCCTCTGCTCAACGTTTCCAAGCTCGCCCGCCTTTCCGGGGTGAATTCCCACACGCTGGCCACCAAACTCCGCCGGGGCACCCGCTTCACGGCTGACGAGTCCCAGCGCATCCTCGGGGCGATTCACGGTGTCTGATGCCACAGCCATCTGTATGTGGACGGCCAGGTGCGGGTCTATCACGGTGCGGGCGCCCTGCTGCCCAAGCGCTATGTCTCGCGCGAACGGCGCTGCCTGCGAGGCACCATCGATTACCGGGTCACAGGCCGCGGCGGACACCCGGCGCAAGATCCGCAAGCACCAGGTGTTCCAAGGCGGTCGAAGCGCTGGGCACCTTGTTCGGCACCTGCTGGCAACCGCACTATCGTTATGCCCGGCGGCTCGGCCGAAGCGTGCCGGAGGCGGAGGGTTTGGTGCAGGGATTCTTCGCCAAGCTGCTGGAACAAAACGGCCTGCGCCTCGCCGAGCGCGACATCAAGCCGGAGAATCTGTTGTTAGACCGCGACGAACGGGTGAAGGTGGCTGACTCCGGACTGGCAAGAATTGTAGCGAGTTGTGCGACCTGCGTGCCGACGAGACTTTGGTGGAAGGCGACCTCGCGGCCGTTAGATGCACCGGACCGGGTGCGCTTCAAGGGATGGGCCTGGTTCATTTCTTCGGGCAAACCGGCGATGGCTGGCGCAATCTCTCGCTGCGAGATTCATCCGTTAGCACACCGTGGTCGCAACACCTGGCCGATATGAAAACCCGGATTCAGAAAGATAACTCCCATAACTCTCCTCCTTCCGAACCGGATCAGGATGCCAAATGATCCCGCCAACCTAACACATTATGCAACGCAACACCACCATCATCGCCGGCACCGCCGTGCTGTGGCTCGGGACTCTGACCGGAGCCTTCTATCTGGGAAGGAATCACGACCCGTCCCATGGCGGCAGTGCCTCGTCCGGTCCATTCAGCGCGGCGGAATCCAGTGGCGGAAATTCCGCCGGCCGCAACAACAGGGAAGGGCGAAGTTCCCGCGACCGGGAGCCGGAGGCCAAACCGCTCACCGTCAAACAAATCCTGGCCAAAATGAAAGCCACGATGCGCGGTGGGGCGATGCAAAACCCGGCGTCCATGATGAAGGTCATGGGCCTGCTGGACAAGATCCGGCCGCAAGACGTGCAGGAGGTGCTCGCCGAGGCGGCGGCCATGACCGACCCGCAGCAAAAGATGATGCTTTCGATGTGCCTGTTAGCCAAGTGGGCTGAGTGAAGTATCCCCGCCAATACGAACCAGTCCTCAACCGGCACGCCGGGCAAAACGCCATCTGCCGCCTTGCGGAGGGCCGCCGCAAGCAAGACCGCATGGACGACGCCATCAAACTCTTCCAGCGCATCCCATCAAAATTCCCGGATTGCATGTTTCATGGCCGACCATCAAAGCCAGGATCAGCGCGGCGGTGGCGTCTCTCGTCTGAAGATCCCGGTCCCCTCCCGCCCGCGCGGGCGAGATGCGCATGTGCTGTCAATTTCACCGGATTCTATCGAACTCAAGGAATTCGTGTAACATCCTCGCCGATTCGTGGTAGGGAAGCCGCAGCCCATGACCACTCCTGGATCCCAGCCGACATTTTTCGCCACCACCCGCTGGACGTTGGTGTGTGACGCCGCACAAGGCGGCGACACCCAGGCGCTTGAGGCGCTGGGAGCTTTGTGCGGCACCTATTGGCAGCCGCTTTACCGTTATGCCCGGCGCAAAGGCCAATCCAAGGAAGACGCCGAGGACCTGGTCCAGGGATTTTTCACGCACCTGATAGAAGCGCGTGCACTCCGCGATACCGACCGCGCCAAGGGCCGCTTCCGGGCCTATCTGCTGGCCTCCTTCAACCATTGGATGATCAACAAGTGGAAACACGGCACCCGACAAAAACGCGGCGGCGGCATCACCCTCCTGTCGTTCGATTGGGACAGCGCCGAGACCGGACTGACACTGGAGGTCGCCGACGAGCGCAGCCCCGACCGGCTGTTCGACCGCGAGTGGGCACTCACGTTGTTAGGCAAAGTGCTCGGCGAACTGGAGGCCGCGTGCCGCGCGGAAGGCGGCGAGCGGCAGTTCGCGGTCCTCAAGCCGTGCCTGACCGCGGATTCGAGCCGCATCGCTTATGCGGAACTGGCGGTGGCGCTCGGCCTGAGCGAGGGGGCCGCGCGGGTGACGGTCCATCGCCTGCGCAAGCGCTACCGGGCCTTGCTGACGGCTGAGATCGCCCGCACGCTGGCATCGCCGGAAGCCGTCGAGGAGGAAATGCGGGCGTTGTTCGCCGCGCTCTCCAGTTAGAAAATTTCCGGTAACGATTTTGCCGTCACGTTTTTGAGGAAGCAGAACCCCACCATCATGACCGACCCTCATCCCGTTCCGACCTGCCCTGATTGCAATGTCCCGCTGCCCGCGGATTCTCCGCATGCGCTCTGTCCCGCGTGCCTGATGCGCCAGGCGCTGGCGTCGCGGACGATCGTCGCTGGCGGCGACCCGGCGGCTTCCATGCAAGCGCCGCCCTCGCCCGAGGAGATCGCCGACAAGTTCCCGCAGTTCGAGATCACCGCCTGCCTCGGCCACGGCGGCATGGGCGTGGTTTACAAGGCGCGGCAAAAATCGCTCGACCGCTGGGTGGCCATCAAGATCCTGCGGCCGGAACGCATCGGTGACGGGAAATTCGCCGAACGTTTTGCCCGCGAGGCGCAGACGCTCGCCCGCCTCAACCACCCTAACATCGTCACCGTGTTCGATTACGGCGAAACCGGCGGGTTGTACTATATCGTGATGGAGTTCGTGGACGGGGTGAACCTGCGCGACCTGTTACGCGATGGAAAACTTGAGCCCAAACAAGCGCTGGCCATCGTCCCGCCGATCTGCGAGGCGCTCCAATACGCCCACGACAAGGGCATCGTCCACCGCGACATCAAGCCGGAGAACTTGTTGTTAGATCGCGAGGGCCGGGTGAAGGTGGCCGACTTTGGCCTGGCAAGAATTGTTGCGGCGGTCTGTGACCGTCGCACTTTGTCATCGCAAGAGGAGTCAGTGCTTCAGCCCCTATGTGCCGCAGGCGTTACCATCGCGGGGCATATCATGGGCACGCCGCCCTACATGGCACCCGAGCAATGCGGCGCTTGTTCCGAAGTGGACAGCCGTGCGGACATCTACGCGCTGGGTGTGGTGCTCTATGAAATGCTCACCGGCGAGCGGCCGGCCAAGGAAGTCGTTGCCCCGTCGAAGAAAGTCCAGCTCGACGTGCGGATCGATGAAATGGTGCTCAAAGCGTTGGAGAGAACCCCGGAGCTGCGCTATCAGACGGCAGGCGAGTTCCGCACCGTGGTTGAAACGATGGCGGCGGATTCCGTGAAGCCTGCCGCGGTCTTGCCGTCCGACCCGTCCGACCCGTCCGACCTGTCCGACCCGTCCGACCCGTCCGACCTATCCGACCTGTCCGACCTGTCCGACCCGTCCGACCTGTCCGACCCGTCCGCGCCCACGGTCCGGCTGGCGGAACCAGCAGGATCCAAAGCAGCGAGCGGGCTGGCTGCGGCCCGCAACTGGGTAGCCGCACCGGCGATCGGCCTGATGGTCGCCTCAGGTCTCAATCTGTTGCTGGCCTGTGGGCTGCTGCCAGTTCTGTTATTACATTTTGGCTCAACCCTCCACCTCCCCACTCCGCCACCCAAACCGACGTCGGAGTTCATGCGAATGTGGAACCTCATCGCCCTAATAGGGGTCCCGCTCTTCGTCGCCTGCCCGGCGCTCCTGACCTTCGTGGGCGCATGGCGGATGCGCAACCTCAAGGGTTACGGACTGGCAGTCACGGCGGCCATCCTCGCCATCATCACCCCGCCGGGAATGTTGGTCGGCCTGGCTTTCGGCATCTGGGCGCTGGTGGTGCTGTTCCGGAGCGATGTGCAAGAGGCGTTCCGGCGCGAGAAATCGCCATCCTCGGGCAAAGGCTGCCTAATCGCCTGTCTCGTGCTGACCGGTGTTGTTCTGTTGGTTGTTCTAACGATCCTCGCCCTGTGGATGATGTCACCGCGACCCCATTCAACGTCGTATCCGCAGCACAATCCAAGCTCCCAAAACTCGCCGTCTAACGGCTTGAAGCCCATCCCGCCGGAGGCGCTGCGGGCGGACGAGGAATTCGATCGGTGGCACGAGTCCCGCACGCCGCGGAATACCCTGCTGGATCAGACACCGGCCGAGGTTCGCAAGGACGTCATCAGATGGTTTTTCCTGGAGCCGAGCAGCTCCATCAAGTTTCCGCTTGGCGTTGAGGTGTCGGCACCACCATTCATCATCTTGCTGGCGCCCGCGGGATTTGTCGCTTCGATCATTTGGGTGGCACGAGATGCGAAGCGGCGTGGCAAGAGCGCCCTGTTGGCCGGACTTTTTGCGGGCTTGGCATTGTGGCCGGTCTCCTTGGTTATTTGGCTTTGTTTGCGGCCACGTCCCACCCATGAAATCTTGCCGGAAACATGAGGCCGCAGCCTAACAAGACGTCGCTGACCGGCCGGCATGAGCCTCGCAATTTCAACCCCGACCTTGATCCCCTGGCCCGGCGGCAGGGCTGGACGTTAGGCTGAATCACCCGCATGAAAAGGCAATCCATCATTCGTGCAGTTGTGGCTCTCCTCTGGCTCGGAGTTGCAGGACGGTTCGGATGGGTGTGGCTGACCACGGTCCGCAGCGCTCAGACGGATCACACGGCTTACCACAGATAAGAAATAACAATAAGAAATGAGCGATGGGGTGCCAGTGGCAGGCTGCCAGAGGAGCGGCTTGACCACCATGCGGAAGCAATCTTATCCGTGCAATCCGTGGTGAAAAATCTTGCCGCAGGAGCCACCTCCGTGGTGCCTGGTCTTGCGGGTGGCAGCAGTGCCGCTGCGGTGTCATGTCTTGCTCTTACTTGATCATTGAATGTTGGAAGTTGGAATCCATCTCTTCATGGATCATTGGCCGCTGAGCCGTCTGCATTCAACATTCAATTTGCAAGTGGCCGAATGGTCGATACGGTGACCTTTCTTGCGCTTGCTGCGGCCACGACGGCATCATCCCGAGGAATCCACCGTGCCACCTTGCTGGTCACGCACGGCAACATACCCGGCAGCGCCGGCCTTGAACCGGCCCGGACAGCACTAGAATGTGCCAAGTCACCGAATCTGAGATCGTTTACCGAGTTCCGCATGAAATTCCGCAGGAACCAAGACTCCTCTTTTGAACACCCCAGTGCGGGACTGGCAAACCCTCCGCCGCCTGCTGCGGACCCACCGCGTGGTGACCACGCGCCTGCCGCCCACCGACGGGCGGGTCGTCGAGGTGCGCAAGCCCAGCCGGCCGGATGCCGCGCAGGCGCTGGTTTACCAACGCCTCGGGATCGACTGGATGCGAGCCTGCCCCGCCGGAAAATGCGTCATGCAATGAAACCGAATTGAAATTGAAACCGACTTGGCAGTGCCTTTTGAAACGAATCCCGGCAGAATCATGGGCTGCAGCCTCATGATAAGAAACTCGGGTTGGGATGAAATGTCATAGGCGGCGGCGGCGTATGATGCGCCGGACGCTCCCGGGGTTCTCCTGGGAGCGGACCTTCTTTCCATGAAACACCTCCCGTCGAAATCTCTCGCTCTCTCCGCCCTGCTGTTCCCGTTCCTCGCCGCTGCGCAAACCATGCCGGCGGCGAACGCCACTCGCTATCAGGGCTGGCAGCACACCGGAACGCTCGCGGTTCTCACCACCCCCGAGGGCGCGAACCTGCCGGCCTCGGCGTCCGCAACCGACTTTCCGGTGTTGGTGCGGCTGCACCGGGACTTCTTCCCCTTCAAGCAGGCGAAGGCCAACGGCGAGGATGTCCGCTTTGCCACCAGCGCTGGCGTGCCGCTGGCCTATCAGATCGAGGACTGGGACGCGGCGAACGGCACGGCCAGCATTTGGGTGCGCCTGCCGAGCATCAAGGGCAACGAGCGGCAGCCCGTGCGGCTGTATTGGGGCAAACCCGATGCCGCCAGTGAATCGAACGGCAAGGCCGTGTTCAACGAGTCCAACGGCTACCTCAGCGTCTGGCACATGAGCGACCCGGTGAAGGACGAGGTCGGCACTGTGGAATCGAAGGATCTGGGCACCACGGCCACCACCGGCATGATTGGGCCGGCGCGGCACTTTCCGGGCCAGAAGGGCATCAGTTGCGGGGAAAACATCCAGAATTATCCCAGCGCTGCCAGTCCGCACTCCACCGAAGTGTGGTATCGCGCCGATACCGCCAACCTGGACCTGGTTTGCTGGGGCAAAGAGGGCAACCCGGCTGGCAAAGTGAGAATGCAGTTGCAGAGCCCGCCTCATATCTATGTCGATAGCGATGGCGGCAGCATTCATGCCAAGAGCGCCTTGCCCAAATCCGAATGGATCCAGGTGGTTCACACCTATGACGGCCGAATTGGCCAGATCTACGTGAATGGCCAACTCGATGTCCCCGCTCCCACCCAAACGACCATGAAGATCCTCGTCCCGGCCCGCTTGTGGCTAGGCGGATGGTACAATGGCTATAACTTTGTCGGCGACATGGATGAGGTGCGCATTTCCAAAGTCGCCCGCTCCGCCGACTGGGTGCGGCTGCAGTATGAGAACCAGAAACCGCTGCAAACGCTGGTCGGACCGGTGATCCAGCCGGGAAATGTGTTCGCCGTGTCGGCGACCCAACTCACGGTGCCGGAGGGCAAGAGCGCCACCATCACCGCGCAGGCCGGCGGTGCCCAAAAGGTGTATTGGTCGCTCAAGAGCGACGGCAAGGAAACGCTGGTGGCGACGGACCGCCTGACCTTCGTTTTCGACGCGGGGCGCGTGACCGGAGACAAGGCTGTGACGCTGCAGTTCAAGGCGGTCTATGCCAACGAGGTGAAGACCAAGGACATCGCCATCACGATCAAGGAAGACCTTCCGGAGCCGGAGTTCACGCTCAAAGTGTCTGCCGCCTGGGATGGTCGTACGCCGCTCGGGATCGTGCCGCAGGTGGCCAATCTCGCTGCCATGCAGGCGCAGGGAGTGGGCGACGTGAAAACGGATTGGAGCATCGCCGGCATCGCCGTCATCAAGGAAACCGCGCCGGGAAAACTGATCCTCAAGCACGCGCAAAACAGCGGGAAAATGACCGTGACCGCGACCCTGAGCAACGGTGGCAAGCCGAGCACGCAGACGGCGACCGTAGTGGTGACGGAGCCCAAGCAGGACGCGTGGGTCGAGCGGACGCCGACCAAGGACGAGCAGCCCGTGGACAACCAGTTTTATGCCCGCGACGACCACAACGAGGGCACCCTCCATTTCAATGGCACCCTGGACGAAGCCGCCGACTCGGTCTTTCTCAAGGTCTATGCCGATGACAAACCCTTTAAGGGCGAAAGCGCCAAGCCCGGCGCGGACAAATCCTATGCCTTCGCCGTGAAACTCAAGCCTGGCTTGGTCAAATACAAGGTGGAGTTCGGCACCAAGCGCGGCAGCACCGAGAAGGTGTTGCGCACCGTGACGAATCTCGTCTGCGGCGATGCCTATCTCATTCAAGGACAATCCAACGCCCTGGCGACGGACACCGGGGAGAAATCCCCGCCGGAAACCAGCGCATGGATTCGCAGCTACGGCCGGCCGGAAGGCAATCCGAAAGGCGCTCCCGCCAACCTTTGGTGCAACCCGGTATGGAAGGCCGAAAAAGGTGAAAAGGCGGAGCTGGGATACTGGGGGATGGAACTGGCCAAGCGGCTGGTGGCCAGCCAGCAGATGCCGATTTTCATCATCAACGGAGCGGTCGGCGGCACCCGCATCGATCAGCACCAACGCAACGAGGCCGATCCCACCGATCTGACCACAATCTACGGGCGGGCCTTGTGGCGGGTGCAACAGGCCATGCTCACCCATGGCATCCGCGGCATCCTCTGGCATCAGGGCGAGAACAACCAGGGCTCGGCGGCACCCACCGGTGACTACGATTGGAAGTCGTATCAGGATTACTTTGTCGCCTTGTCCGCAGCGTGGAAGCAGGACTTCCCCAATCTGCAACATTACTATGTCTTCCAAATCTGGCCCAACGCATGCAGCATGGGGGGCAACAGCGGCGGCGGCGACATGATCCGGGAAATCCAGCGCAGCCTGCCGCAGCTTTACTCGAATCTGAGCGTCATGTCCACGCTGGGCATCAAACCGCCCGGCGGCTGCCATTACCCGCTGACCGGTTGGGCCGAATTCGCCCGCTTGATCCAGCCGCTTATCGAGCGCGACAACTACGGCAAGCAGTTCGCCGAGTCCATCACGCCGCCGAATCTCAAGCAGGCCTCCTACCCGAGCGCGGCGATGGATGCGATCACCCTGGAGTTCGACCAACCGGTCATCTGGCTGGAATCCCTGGCCGGCCAGATCTATCTGGATGGCGAAAAGGGCCAGGTCGCTTCCGGCGCGGTGAATGGCAACGTGCTCACGCTCAGGTTGAAGGCACCGTCCACGGCGCAACGGATCACCTACCTGAAAGAGTCGTCATGGAGTCAGAACGAGCTGATTTTCGGCGCCAACGGCATCGCCGCGCTCACCTTCTGCGACGTCCCGCTGGCCCCCGTGAAACCGACTGGCAAGTAGCCCGTCTCCCAAGCGCATCGCAATCCGGCACCGGCCGACGCGACAAATTCGTTGATGATCGTCAGCGAATTTGTCGCGGCTGGGTTGGGGCGGATCGGGCTTGGCCGAGGGTTGCCGGATCGGCGTCAGCGTTGATCACTCGCATGATGTCTTGTCTATGTTGCGAAATGGATTGGCCATGTTGCGAATGAGTGAAATCGCGTCTTACGGAGTCTCGTAGCACCCGCCCTGAAATGAACGCATCTCTAACATAACAATTATGAAACTGAACAAACTGTTGTCCCCATTGGGTTCCATTGCCTTGTTTTGCATGGCGCTTGGCACGCCGCTGTTGCCCGCCCAGACGCCTGCGGCCAAGCCCGCCCGCGACATCACCTTCCTCCACATCTCTGACCTCCACTACGGCGTCATGAACTTCGACCGCCCGCTGCTTCAGCACACCATCGACGCGATGAACGCGCTCCCCGGAGTGCCCTATCCCGCCGCCCTCGGCGGAAATGTTGCAACTGTATCCGGCGTGATTCTCACCGGCGATCTAACCAACGACGGGATGGCCGCCGAGTTTCCCGACTTCGCCGCCGACTGGGGTCTAACCGGCAAGGACGGCCGCTTGAAGTTTCCACTCTATGAAGGTGTCGGCAACCACGACGGCGCGCCCTCCTGCACCAAGAATCCGGACTTGGGCGCGGTCCGCCGCTTGATCATCCAGCGCAATATCACCCGCGTGGGTTTGGTCAACAAGTCATCCAACGGCCTTCATTACTCCTGGGACTGGCAGGATGTCCACTTCGTCTGCCTCAACGAGAGCGCGGGGGTGGAGAACGACAAACGCTACCCCGGCAACCCTGCATACAACCGCAAGAAACAGGACTACTGCAACCCGCCTGAAATGAGCTTGCAGTTCCTCGCACAGGACCTCGCCGCAAAGGTCGGCACCAGCGGCCGACCCGTGGTCCTCGCCCAGCACTTTGGCTTCGACGGCTTCGTCTTCCACCCGTGGGGCGACAAGGCCGCCTGGTGGACCGAGGAACAGGCGATGCGCCTGTGGGAAGTTTGCGAGGGATATAACATCATCGCCATTCTCTCAGGGCACGACGGCAGCGAGGCCGCCTTCGATTGGAATGGCATCCTCAACCAGCACCTGGACGACAACGTCAAGTTCGGCGTCTATCGGATCGCCGGCGACAAGCTCACCATCGCCGAGCGCGATTCGCGGCAGGGAACCTGGGGCACCACCTCGCAGCACCCCGTCAATGCCAACCGCTCATTGCCCCCCGAACTGCTGCAAGGGCCTTACATGATATACCCTAACAACCCGGCGCAAATGACCGTCGCCTGGCGCTGCAAGTCCAATGTTCCTTGCACCATCAAATGGGGAACCGACCAGTTCATTTATGAATTGGGCAAGCAGGAAGTCTCGCCGGTGGATGCTAGGGACCACCTGTACCGGGTCGATCTAACGGATCTGCCCGCCGACGCCTCGGTGAAGTTTGACGTAGAGATCAACGGCAGGCACGCCCCCGGCATGTTTTACACGCCCCCCGCCAGCACTGCGGCCAAGGTCAAGTTCCTCGTCGTCGGTGGCACCCCCGAATCCGCCGCCGCAATGGCTCCCCTCAACCAGGCGGTTTACGACAAGATCTACGAGGACGCGGCCCTGCACACGTTCCTGCTGCACCCCGGCGGATTGGTACCGGCAGGCGCCACACTCGACCAGTGGGACGCCCTGCCGTTCTCGCGCGACACGCAGGCGCGACACGGACGCTACCTGCTCTCGCGCCTGCCGATCATGAGCGCGGTGGCGCCGGCGACGGCCGCCAACCCGCTCGCGGCGAAAATACTGCCCTACTCTAACAACATTGGCGCCGCTTATGCCTTCGACTACGGTCCCGCGCATGTCGTCGTGCTCGACCCCTCGCAGTCCTGCGCCGCCGGCTCCCCGCAGCTTGCCTGGCTGAAGCAGGACCTTGAATCTAGCAAAAGCCAGTGGAAGTTCCTCGTGTTGCCGCAGCCCGCATGGAGCGCCGGTTCCGCTCTCGGTTCGGCCGAGCTGCAGCAAAGCGTGCAACCGTTGGGTGAGGCGTATGGTGTGGACATCTGCTTCAGTGCGGAGGATGGCCTGTATGCCCATGGCGTGGTCGGCGGTGTCCAATATATCACCACCGGCGGTGCTGGCAGGGCCGCGCAAGTGCCCGCCGGCCAGGCCAAGGCCCCGTTCTCAGTCATCAAGGCAGGCCAACATTTCTGCACCGTCACCATTGAAGCCGATACTCTAACACTCCAGGCCATCCAGCCCAATGGCACCGTCGTGGATTCCTTCACCATGAAGGACTTCAAAGGCACCGGCAAGTAACACCCACAACCCCGAATCCCAAATTGTTGAGAAGACCTGCGAGAAAGCCGGGCTGAAACATGGGGTGGGGGTGGTTCGCACCGAGGACTCGGCCACTTTGCCGGCGGATTCGATTGATGTGGCGCGAGCTTGATGAGCAGGAAGAATGAAAGAGACCCCGTATGCGGCATTTGGGAGTAGGTACCTGAAAAGTTCGCCCTGCCACCCCTGAACGCGCCTGGAGTAACCTCGCTGTAATTTCCGCCCACCCAACGCTCGTCGTTGTTGCTTCGATTGCCGAACAGGCTGTATTGCAGGTCGTTGTTAAGCGTCCCGACGGCGAAGATGGTGGCCGCCTTCACCACTGCGGATTCGTTCAGCCGGTAGTAACCCACGGGACTGTCACTCAGAATTTCCGCACTGTAGCTTTGCGAGCGGGCCGGGCTGTCAATCCCGTTCTGGTAATGCGCGATAATGCGGGGCTCGCTGAGAGCCGTATTGTAGATCGCGAATTCGTCAACCACGCAGTTGTCTTGGAAGGCTTCGTCATAGCGCTGACCCAATGCCGTGCCTGCGGTCGCGAGGTTGGCACTGGCGACGGCCCCGTTCTTGGCCCCCGAACCCTGAAGAACGCGATTGCACCTGTCCCCATAGATCGTTCATAGATCGTTCAACTCATCAATCGTCAATCAAAGCAGACGAGCGTGGCCCCCAACAACTTGGCTCATTCGCAACGACTTTGCCGCTTGCAAAAACTCCAGCCAAGGAGAGGTTTTGGAGTGCTAAGGAAACAGTATTGGGCGTCCAGCCTGTCATGGCCGCCGGGCTTCCAGCCTGTCGTTTCATTGGCGGACAGGCGGGACGCGCTGTCTGCCATCACAGGCTGGAAGCCTGTTTTCCAAGGCCCCTCGTGGTTGATCGTCGGGACCACGAACCTGGAGGCGAGATGATCCGGCGGGGCATCGGCACCTCGCCCGCCGGGGAAAAGTCGGCGGACCGAGGCCGGTCCGCCCTACCCCCGCGACCATGGGCAACAAACAACCGACCACGGACAACTCTATCACAATCCCCGCGTTCCAACGAACGCGCCAACCCCCCAGTCCAAACGACGAACGCCAACCCTGAGCGAGCCAGGATTGGCGTCCGTGTGAAGTGGAATGGGTATTCCTTGAGCTTATCTAACTATTCCGGCGCGGCCGGCGCCTATGGCATGACCACCAGGCGGCAGAACTCCTTGCCCAGGCCGGGCGGCAGGGTGTAGGAAACCGAACCGGCGGTGTTGCTCAGATTGCCATTGCCAGCGGGAACATTCGTCCAAGTCGCGAGGTCGGTCGAGGTTTGGACAACGAACTGGGTGCCGTAGGCGGAACTCGGGATGTTGCCGCCGTTGGGCCAGGTCACCTTCTTGTTCGCGTCCGGACCCGGGAGGGTGGCAATGCCG